>NZ_DATEJY010000047.1:0-24700 GCF_035277725.1 Dyella sp.
TCGTGCCAGGGCGCCGATTCCGCCAGTTCGCCACGGCGCAGCAGCATGTAGCTCATCGCCACGGCTTTCAATTGCAAGGCGATGTACGGAACGATGCCCACCAGCACCACGCACGTCACCAAGGCGGCGAGCCCGGCGTGCCGGCCCAGGCGCACCACGATCAAGTCGGCAATGGAACCGGCGTTGTACTCGCGCGCCAGCTGCACCAGCTTGCGCAACACCGACACCGCGAACAGATACATCAGGATCGCGCCCACGAACGTCGGCGGCAGCCACCAGCCGGAACGGCTCGCCTGCGTGACCGTGCCGTAGAAGGTCCACGACGTGCAGTGAATCGCCAGCGACAGCGCATAGACGATCGCCCAGCGTTTTTCGAACAAATGAGGACGGCGTTCGCCGGTAAGCGCGACGCCGAACAGCAGGCCCAGCCAGATCAGCGCGGCGGTGGCGATCAGGCCGGCGCTCAGCATGGGAATGGCTTGCGCAGGCTTGGGCGAGGCCTGCGTTTCCACAGGCATGGCGATGTTGGAGTCCGCGTGCGCTCACCCCAACCTACGTGGCATCGGCTGTGCCGTATCAATGGCGTATGGGCAATCCCAGGCTTTTTACGGCATTGACCACCCATCGCGGCTGCACGCCCTGCCGCGTGTCGTAGTTGCTGCCCGAATAGCCCCACCAGTCCCAGCATGCCTGCGGATTCAACGGCGCAAAACTAGCCCGCGTCTGAGGATACAGGATGACCACGTCGTAGACGTCGGCCCAGCGATTGAAGCCGGCATCCTTCACGAACGCCTGCCCCACCGCATCGGCGTTCTGCTTGCAACCGTGGAAGGCCACCAGCAAACCGCAACGCTTGCCGGCCGCGCAATCGGGCGGCACGTAGAGATAGCCGGTGGATGCGAGCCATGCATCCGCACCGCCCGGCTTCAGCGCATCCTGATCGAAGCGCTGCAAATTGCCGCGTGCCTCGGCTGCTGCATGCGGTGCGTGCCCGAACAGATGCGTGAAGACTGCGCCTGCGGCATCGAAGCCGCAGTGCCCCAGATAAGGCGAAACGGATTTACCGCAGTCATCGCCCGTGGCCGCGATCGGCAGATTATGTGCAAAGGCGCGCTGACCGTCGTCATCCACCTGCAGGCCGGATAGCCCTGACTCGTTGCGCAAGGCTTCGTAGAAATGCGCACCTGCTTCCGCCACCACCGGCGCCACGACAGCGTCTTGCGTGCCGTGCAGCAGGTAGACACGGCCGTGTGCGAGTTCTTTCAGCGGACCCGTTTCTCCGCTGGCCGCACGCTGCTTTGTCGCCTTCACCAAGGCGGCAACATCCGGCGCAGGCTGGCCTTTCATGCAAGCGCTCAACGCCGTTTGCAGCTTACCTTCGGCGCACCCGTAAGGGCCGCCGGCGATCAAGGCCGCGTTCGGGAACAATTCCGGATAGGCGATCTGCATTTGCGTCGCCATGTAAGCGCCGGAGGAAAGTCCAGCCACGGCCACGCGTGAGGCGTCGAGCTTGAACTTGGGCAATGGCTGGGCGGCATCGTCTGCGTATACCGCGCCTGCCACCAACATCAAACCCATGCACAGAGTGCCGATCAAACGCATGACTTCATTCCCTCAGTAGGCTGGGATGAAATCCCAGCATCGCCATTCCCATCCATGCTGGGATTTCATCCCAGCCTACGCTGCATATCTAGAACGCATATTTCGCCGACAACGTCACCATCCGCGGTGGCCCATAGAAGCCCGTCACGATGCCCAGCGCCGCAATGTTATAGCCCGTCGTGCGATACGACTTGTTACCCAAATTGGTACCTTGCAAGCTGATCGACCACGGCTGATCGATCTGCCAGATCAGGCCCGCGTTGAGCAAGCCATACGAACCCTGCCTGATCAACGGCGACAACGTCGTCTCCGGCCACACAGAGGTCTGATACTGATAATTCAAGCGCGCATTCAAATCGCCATGCGCACCCAGCGAAAAACTCCGCTGCAGCGTCAACCCGCCCGACCATTTCGGTGCATTGGTGAAGAACTGCGTGTTGGCGATATTCACGCCACCACTGAGGAATTCGGTGTACTTGGTATGCAGGTAGGCGAAGTTGCCGCTGAGCGTCCACGCCTGCGAGGGATACCACGCAAACTCCTCTTCGAAGCCGTCGATATGGCCCCTGCCTGCGTTGGTGAAGTCGCCGAAGAAACCTTGCGTGCCGTTCGGCAGCGTGTATGAGGTAAACACCGACAGCTGGATGTTCGAGTACGTGTTGTGGAACACCGCCGAGTTCAGCATCAGCTTGTCATCGAAGAAACTCATCTTGCTGCCCAGTTCGTAGGACTGCACTTTCTCGTCCTGGATCGGGCGGCAGGATTCGGGAATCGCCGCGCAGTTGGCGCGGATGTTGTAGCCGCCCGAGTGGAAGCCTTCGCTGTAGCTGCCGTAGAGTTTTATCTGCTCGTTCACCGTGTAATCGAGCGACACCTTCGGCGACACGTTGTGCGACGAATGCGAGCCGGTGAAATTCGCCAGTGTGCCGATCGGGGTGCTGAACGCGCCATCCGCATACAGGTAGTTCTGGATGATCGCCGTCTTCCTTTCGTCGGTCGCGCGCACGCCCACGTCCAGGCTCCACGACGAGCTGATATCCCAGGTGAAGTCGCCATAGGCCGCATAACTGCGCGTACCCATGCTGCCGCCGGTGCTGCCGTATTCGGAAAAACCCAAAGTGCTGTAGGGCGGCGAACCCAGAAACACGTTGTGGATTTCGCCGTCCGCCGAACCGTTGAAGTAATACAGGCCCATCACACCATGCACCGCGCCGCCGGAATCGTAGTTCGCCTGGATTTCCTGACTGAACTGGTGATCTTTATAGATCGCACCGACGTCGGCCACCGCCACCGGCAAGGTATCGAAATCGATATTGCTGTCCGTCTTGGAACTGCGATAGGCCGTGATGGATTTCAACGTCCAATCCGAGCTGACAATCCAGTTCAAGGTCAGCGCCGCGCCCTTCATCTTGGTCCAGTTGAGCTGCGGCATGCCGCTGCGCGTGTTGTAGTCGCTGCCTAGCGGCTGGTACTGCGGGTAGAACGAATTGGGCTCCAGCATCTTTGCGCCGCGCGGATTGGAGTTGTCGTGCATGCCGTCGATTTCCAACTGCGCATTGAAGTTCTGCGTCGGAAAGAAACCCAGCGTGCCGCGCGCCGCATTGGTGTTCTTGTTGCCGTTGCGGCTGCCGGTGAGGATGTCGCTGCCGAAGCCGTTGTTGTGCTCGCTGGCCACCGCCACGCGTCCACGCCATACACCGTCGGCCGAAGCACCACCCACCGCGGCCTTTACATCCTTCTCGCCATGCGTACCGGCGGTCACATCCACCGAACCTTCGGTCTTCGTCGGCAATGGTTTGGACACGTATTTGATCGCACCGCCGATGGTGTTCTTGCCGTACAGCGTGCCTTGTGGACCGCGCAGCACTTCAATGCGATCCACGTCGAACACATCCAGCAAAGTGCCTTGCGGGCGCGCCATGTACACATCATCGAGATAAATGCCGACCGCGGGATCGAAACCCCAGGTGGGATCGGCCTGGCCTAAGCCGCGGATATAGGCAGTGAGCGTGGTGTTGGAACCGCGCGCCGCATAAATCTGCAGATCCGGCACCTTGCCCTGCAGATCGCTCAGGTCTTGCACGTTCTGGTTGTAGAGCGATTGCGAGGTGAAGGCGCTGACCGCGATCGGCACATCCTGCAGGGTTTCTTCGCGTTTACGCGCAGTGACAGTGATCTGATCGAGCTTCTTCGGGTTGCTGCCCTGGCTCGTCTGGTTGGGGTCGGCCGTGTTGGTGGTTTGCTGTGCGTACAACGGTGCGGCGCAGGCCAAACTCAAACCAATGGCCAGACTCAAATGGCTACGCTTCATGTCTCCCCTCGCATTGACGTGCATCCGCCCACGGATGTCGATGTTGCGCAGCTTAGGCAAGGGGTGGATGGGTGACACTTGTACCTTCGTACAGTGCCGTTGTGCGTGGGCCTACCTGGATACTCGTTGCATCCCTCGTTTCCAGAAGAGACAGGTATCTGCACACTTGGGTCAATGTCCATACATGCGTTGCCGTCATTCCGGCGCAGGCCGGAATCCAGTTTGAATACGTCGTGCGAAGCACTCAGAACCTTATATTTCGTGTGCTTCGCACGACAGGTTTCACTGGATTCCGGCCTGCGCCGGAATGACGCCGAGGCGCGGCGGGCTTACACCGGCAAGATGCAGATGGCATGGAGTGACGCGACGCGTCGCTGAGTAGATCAACAAGGAATAACGCAATGGCTTTTCTCATCGTGCTGGCAGCCCTGTGCTTCCTGATGCTGGCAGCGTATCGCGGCTACAGCGTGATCCTGTTTGCGCCGATCGCCGCACTCGGCGCGGTGCTGCTGACCGATCCATCCTTGGTCGCGCCGATGTTCACCGGCTTGTTCATGGACAAGATGGTGGGCTTTCTCAAGCTCTACTTTCCGGTGTTCATGCTCGGCGCGGTGTTCGGCAAGGTGATCGAGCTGTCCGGTTTTTCCAAAGCCATCGTCGCTTCCACCATCGGGCTGGTCGGCCGCAGCCGCGCGATGCTTTCCATCGTACTGGTGTGCGCGCTGCTTACCTACGGCGGCGTGTCGTTGTTTGTGGTGGTGTTCGCGGTGTATCCATTTGCGGTGGAGCTGTTTCGCGAATCGAATATTCCCAAGCGGTTGATTCCGGGAACGATCGCGCTCGGCGCCTTTACCTTCACCATGGATTCGCTGCCGGGCACGCCGCAGATCCAGAACATCATTCCCACCGCGTTTTTCGGTACCACCGCATGGGCAGCGCCGTGGCTCGGCAGCCTGGGCGCATTGTTCATTCTGATCGTGGGGATGCTCTATCTCGACTCACGTCGTCGCAAAGCCGCTGCGGCCGGCGAAGGCTATGGCGATAACCTGATCAACGAGCCGGCACCCTTCGATGGCAGCAAGTTGGTGCATCCGTTGATCGCGCTGTTGCCGTTGGTGCTCGTTGGCGTTGCCAATTTGCTGTTTACGCATTGGATTCCGCGCCGCTACGGCCCCACGCAATCGTTCGTACCGGCGGTGATCGGCAATCCGCCGCCAGTGGTGCAGGAAGTGTCGAAGGTGGCCGCCATATGGGCCGTGGAAGGCGCACTGCTGCTGGGCATCCTGTGCGTGCTGCTGTTTGCTTGGCGGCCCGTGACCAAGCATTTCGCCGAAGGCAGCAAGGCCGCAGTAAGCGGTGCATTGCTTGCTTCGATGAATACCGCCTCCGAATATGGCTTCGGCGCCGTGATCGCCGCACTGCCCGGTTTTCGCGTGGTGGCCGATGCCTTGCGTGCCGTACCCGATCCGCTGGTCAACGAAGCTGTCTCGGTGACGGCGCTCGCCGGCATCACCGGTTCCGCATCGGGTGGCATGAGCATCGCTTTAGCCGCGATGGCCGATACCTTCGTGCAGAACGCCAAGGCCGCGGGCATCCCGATGGACGTACTGCATCGCGTGGCTGCGATGGCTTCCGGCGGCATGGATACGTTGCCGCACAATGGCGCGGTGATCACCTTGTTGGCGGTAACGGGACTGACGCACCGGCAGTCGTATCGCGACATTTTCGCTGTGACGCTGATCAAGACGGCGGCGGTGTTCGTGGTGATCGGCGTGTATTACCTCACCGGCCTCGCGTAGGTTGGGGTGCGAACCCCGACAGGCCGGCGCTTGCGTGCATCCCGATGCTGGGGTTCGCACCCCAACCTACGACGCGCTTGCGATCGTCATGCACGCCGGGCAAGCTTGCGCGTTTTCACCATGCGGAGCCGCCCATGTCCAAGCAAACGAACATCCTGCAAATCCTTCCCGCCAACGGCTGGGTTGCCGTCTACGACGAGGCCGGCGAAGAAAGCGCCGCCACCCTGGTCTGCTTCGCCCTGGTGGAAACCCTCGACGGCGGCAACAAGGCCCAGGCCGTGCGCCCGATGTGCGCCGACGGCAAGCACATCGTCTTCGCCGACGACGCTGCCAACTTCGTGCGCGTCGAAGAGCTGGCGGAGTTCGAGGAAGACGAAGAGGACGAGGAAGAAGAAGTCGAAGAGGACGCCTGAGGCAGGTTGGGGTGCGAACCCCAACATCGCATCTCCCTCGGCATAAGGATGTTGGGGTTCGCACCCCAACCTACGCCCTACGAAAGAGCATCGGAACCACAAGCATGCTGGGATTGCCATCCCAGCCTACGAGAGCAAGCGAGTTGGCGACACACGCATCGCTAGCCGCCCGCGCAGGACGCGCGCCTGCTCTTCCGGGCCTCATCGGGTGCGGTGAAGGGCCTGCACCCCTCCCCGGATGCAGCATGAAGCCCGGGCACAAGCATGGCGACGGTGGGGTTCGGCTTCGCGTCACCGCCAACCTGCGCGGCACCGAAAAGCCTCCACGCAAGAACAGCCCCTCACCCCGGCCCTCTCCCCGGCGGCGAGGAAGTTCAAACGACGCAAGCAACCTGTCACATAACCCCGTATAATCCACAGGTTAACCCTGACCGAAACTATCGCGGCGGCCCTACGGCCCGCCCACCTCCGGCACTCATGTCCATCGAAAACCTGCGCAATATCGCCATCGTCGCCCACGTCGACCATGGCAAAACCACCCTCGTCGACCA
The DNA here is from genome assembly GCF_035277725.1 of Dyella sp. GTDB lineage: Bacteria > Pseudomonadota > Gammaproteobacteria > Xanthomonadales > Rhodanobacteraceae > Dyella_B. Next base: position 6,677 of record NZ_DATEJY010000047.1, read on the forward strand.
GCTGCTGAAGCAGTCGGGCACCCTGTCCGAACGCACCGTGCTGGCCGAACGCGTGATGGACAGCAACGACCAGGAAAAAGAACGCGGCATCACCATCCTGGCCAAGAACACCGCCATCACCTGGCGTGAAAACCGCATCAACATCGTCGACACCCCAGGCCACGCCGACTTCGGCGGCGAGGTGGAGCGCGTGCTGTCGATGGTGGACACCGTGCTGATCCTGGTCGATGCGATGGACGGCCCGATGCCGCAGACCCGCTTCGTGACGCAGAAGGCGTTCGCGATGGGCTTCAAGCCGATCGTGGTGGTCAACAAGATCGACCGCCCGGGCGCCCGTCCGGAATGGGTGGTGGAGCAGGTGTGGGATCTGTTCGACCGCCTTGGCGCCACGCCGGAGCAGATGGAATTCCCGATCGTCTACGCCTCGGCGCTCAATGGCTACGCCTCGCTCGATCAGGACGTCCGCGAAGGCGACATGACCCCGCTGTACCAGGCCATCATGGATCACGCGCCGAAGCCGGAAGTGGATCCGGAAGGCCCGTTCCAGATGCGCATCAGCCAGCTCGACTACAACAACTTCGTCGGCGTCATCGGCATCGGCCGCATTCAGCGCGGCACGCTGAAGAAGAACATGCCGGTCGCGGTGATCGACCGCGAAGGCAAGAAGCGCCAGGGCAAGGTGCTGCAGGTGCTGGGCTTCCTTGGCCTTGAGCGCATCGAACAGGAAAGCGCCGAAGCGGGCGACATCGTCGCCATCTCCGGCATCCAGGAACTCACCATTTCCGACACCGTCTGCGCGTTGGACAAGCCCGAAGCGCTGCCGGCCCTGACCGTCGACGAGCCGACGATCAGCATGACCTTCCAGGTGAACAACTCGCCGTTCGCCGGCAATAAGGATCTTTCCGGTGGCAAGTTCCTTACCAGCCGCCAGCTGAAGGATCGCCTGGAGCGCGAGCAGGTACACAACGTAGCGCTGCGCGTGGAGCAAGGCTCCGACGCCGACAAGTTCCTGGTCTCCGGCCGCGGCGAACTGCATCTGTCGGTGCTGATTGAGAACATGCGCCGCGAAGGCTACGAACTGGCCGTGTCGCGTCCGGAAGTGATCATCAAGGAAATCGACGGCCAGAAGATGGAGCCGTTCGAGCAGCTGGTGGTCGACGTGGAGGAAATCCACCAGGGTCCGGTGATGGAGCGCCTCGGTGTGCGCAAGGGCCAGCTGAAGAACATGGAGCCGGACGGCAAGGGTCGCGTGCGCCTGGAATACATGATCCCGGCGCGCGGCCTGATCGGCTTCCAGAACCAGTTCAAGACCCTCACCCAGGGTTCGGGCCTGCTGTTCCACGTGTTCGACCATTACGGTCCGAAGGAAGAAGGCCAGATCGCCAAGCGCCTCAACGGCGTGATGATCGCCAACGCCGGCGGCACCACCCCGGCCTACTCGCTGGGGCCCCTGCAGGAACGCGGCAAGCTGTTCGCGGCCGAAGGCGACAACGTGTACGAAGGCCAGCTGGTCGGCATCCACGCCAAGGACAACGACCTCACCGTCAACGCGATCAAGCCCAAGCCGCTGACCAACATGCGCGCCTCGGGCAAGGACGACGCCATCCAGCTGACCCCGGCGACGAAGTTCTCGCTGGAACAGGCGCTCGACTTCATCGACGACGACGAGCTGGTGGAAGTGACGCCGAAGGAAATTCGTCTGCGCAAGAAGCACTTGACCGAGAACGATCGTAAGAAGGCTTCGCGTAGCGCGGGTTGATTGGCGTTTGCGCGTTGATAAGAAAGGTCGCCGCAAGGCGGCCTTTTTTATGGGCTATATGACATGCCAGCGTCCGTAGGTTGGGGTGCAAACCCCAACATTGTCATGCAAACATGCACAGTCATGTTGGGGTTTGCACCCCAACCTACGCCTATCATCCACGCCCATGCCCCTGATACCAAAACGTCGTCAGCTTTTGTCCTGCCTGTTACTCGCGGCATTGCCGCTGTGCTCGCATGCCGACGACGCCCCGCTCTTCATCCCGCAATGGCTCGGCGCGCAATACACCTTCGTCGACCAGAACCAGTCGCGCGTGCACTCGCCCTACGCCGGCCCGCTCAGCCTGAAACCGGACGGCTCCACCGCACGTTCACACACTTTCGGCGCGTACTTCGGCGTCGCCCTGCCCTGGCACTTCCAGTACTACTGGGACGTGGAGATGTTCAAAGGCGAAGGCGTGAGCAATGCCACCGGCATGGGTGGACTCACCAACGGCGACATCATCCGCTCCGGTGTTTCCAGCCTGGGCAAACGGCCCTACGTGGCACGCAACTATCTGCGCTGGGTGCTGCCATGGGGCGACGAAACCACTGAAGTGCAACGCGGCCAGGATCAATTGCCCGATCACGAAGCGGTAAAGCACATCGAGGTGAAAGTCGGCTTGATGGCCGCCAACGACGACTTCGACAAAAACCGCTACGCCAACGCCACCCGCACGCAGTTCATGAACTGGTCGCTGTGGAACAACACCGCCTGGGATTTTGCCTCCGACACGCGCGGCTACACCGATGGCGTGATGATCGGCTGGACAATGAAAGGCTGGGCGCTGCGCTATGGCATCTATCGCATGCCGGTGGAAGCGAACGGACAGGCGCTGGTGAAATCACTCAGCGCATCCAGCGGACAGCAGCTTGAATTGACGCTACAACCGAAACCCGATGGCTGGGCGCTGCGTCTGCTGGGTTACTACAACAAGGGCAACTTCGGCTTTTACCAGCAAGCGATCGAGATCGCCCAACTCACCGGACAAACACCCGACATCCATGCCGATGACAAACCAGGGCGCCATAAATTCGGCTTCGGCATCAACGGCGAACTGCCGATCGCGGACAACGGCGACACCGGCTTTTTCATGCGTGCCGGCTGGAACGACGGCCATGCCGAATCCTTCATCTTCACCGAGGTCGACCGTTTGCTCAGCGGCGGCTTTCAGTTATCCGGCGCGCACTGGCATCGTTCGGATGATCGGCTTGGCGTGGGCATCGCCATCGATGGGCTCTCGCGCGAGCATGCGCAATACCTGCAGATGGGCGGCAGCGGTTTTCTGCTTGGCGATGGCGGCTTGCGTTATGGACCGGAGCAGATTGCCGAGGTGTATTACAGCATTGCGGTGATCGATCACCTTACCATCAGCCCCGATCTGCAGTTCATCCGCAACCCCGGCTACAACCGCGATCGCGGCCCCGCGCGATTTGCGGGCCTACGCGCACATGTTCAATTCCCGTAGGTTGGGGTGCGAACCCCAACATTCGGATCTATGCAGACATGGCCATGTTGGGGTTCGCACCCCAACCTACGCCAGGTGATCGCTGCAACGAATCGCCGTCGGCATCACCTTGTGCATGTCGAACACCAGCACTTCATTGCGCCCGCGCCATAGCCACGGCCCCGGACAGAACAAGCGCTGCTGCGGCCCGATGCGCCAATAACGCCCCAGCAAATGGCCATTGATCCACACGTAGCCTTTGTCCCAATCGCTCATGTCGATATAGCAATCGCCAACCTTGTCGAGCGTAAACACGGCCTTGAAGAACATGCCCGGGCGCAAGCGTGACGGCGAATCCGCGCGCATCGGCGGCAAGCCGGCGATGTAAGCGTCGTCCAGCGGCAAGCTGTGCGCCTGCCAGCCATGCAGCTCCTCGCCATCCAGCGTGACCGCACCGACGATACCTTTGAAGTCGTACATCGCCTGGCCATAACCCACGTGGCCGAAGCTGTCGACGAGAACGTCCACCACTGTGCCCGCTCCATTCGCCGGCGGTGGAATGTCCACGTAATTCTTTACATGCAAGCCAGGCTTGTTGACGCGCGACACATAGTCCAGATATTTGCCGTCACTGAAAATGGTGCCGTAGTCGCGCAAGCCTTCCATGTTGAGCATGCCGCCGTTGAGCAACGTCTTGCGATACACCACCATGCCCTGGTTCTGCGCAAACAACATTTCATTCGGATCGGGCTTCTTCACCATCCGCGACGGCAGCGGCAAGTTATCCCAGATCGATGCATAAGGCTGCGCGATCAATGGGGAAAAATGCGCCAGCGGCACCGGCGGCGGCAGCTCGGCCGGCGGATGCGGCAAGTGCGCGGCGATGGTTTTACGGAAAGCGTGGTAATCGCGCGTGGGATCGCCGCGTTCGTTGATCGGCGCGCCATAGTCGTAGCTGGTAATCACCGGCTCGAAATTGGCGTAGTCATTGCGCGCATTGGCGCCGGCCGTGAAACCGAAATTGGTGCCACCGTGCACCATGTACATATTGAAAGAACGGCCTTCCTCCATCAGCTTGCGCAGCGTCGGCAGATAGTTGCCGTGCTGGAACGTGAGGTCGCCCCAATGCGTCAGCCAGCCGGGATAGCCTTCGCTCATCCACACCGGCGCATCGCCGGCGATAAGCTGCGCCGCGGCGAAATCCGTATCGCCATCCAAACCCAGCGCCGCGCCGGGCACATAGGTACCGGCGTTCTGCAACTGGCCCAGGCCGTCGGCAATCGAGAAGGGACCGTCGACGCCGTGCGCCTGCCACATCGTGCGCAAGCGCAGGAGATACTGCGCGTCGTGTCCAAAGGAGGCGTATTCGTTCTCGATCTGCACCATCAGGATCGGGCCGCCGTTCTTTGCCATCAACGGTGCAATTTTTGGCCCGATCGCATCCATGTAGCGCTGCACCGCCTGCATGTAGCGCGCATCGTCCTTGGTACGCACGCGAATGGACGGATCACGCAGCAGATAAGCCGGCAAGCCACCCAGATCCCACTCCGCGCACACGTAAGGACCGGGGCGCAAATACACCCACATGCCTTCTTCCTGGCACAGCTTGAGGAAACGCACGAAATCGCGATTCTCGGTGGTGAAATCGAACACGCCCGGTTCGCTTTCGAAGTAATTCCACATCAGGCAGATCGCGATGGTGTTGAGGCCCATCGCCTTGGCCATGTGGATGCGGTGCCGCCAGTAGTCGTTGGGGATGCGCGCGGGGTGCATCTCGCCGCTGCGGATCTGGAACGGTGCGCCGTCGAGCAGGAATTGCTGGCGGCCGAGTTCGAAGCGACGGGGTTTGCCGTCAGGGGTGGGTTCAAAGGCAGGCTTGGCGGCAGCCTCCTCCGCAAGCACCGGCAGGGTTGTCGCCAACGGCGTCAGCAGGGCGAATCGGAGAAAATCGCGGCGTTGCATGAGTCCCTCGCTCAAGATGGGGTTGGACACACCCCAACCCACACAGTGAGGCGGGAGGTTACCGTAGGTTGGGGTGCGAACCCCAACACAGCCATCCCTGTCGGCATATCGATGTTGGGGTTCGCACCCCAATCTACGGGGTCAGTTCAAGGGTCACTACTTCAAACGGCGCCAGCGTGATCGTGCTCACATGATCGGCATCCAGTTGCTTCGGCACATCGCCGCCGCTGTTCCACACATCGCGCACATGAAACCGGCGCGCCGCTGTCTTAGGCAATTCCAACTGCCGCTGCAGATCGATCACCGCCGTCTGCGGCCGTGCATCCGGATTGCGCAAGGTGATGATCGACTTGAGCGGCGACCACGCCGCCCAGCCATACACATCCAGCCGTCCCGGGTCGCCGCCGATCCAGTGCGAGTCGCGCAAAACGTCGGCATGGGCGCGTGACCACTTCGCCGCATCGGCCAGCACATCCCAATCGTCCTTGCTCAGCAAGGACGGGGTGATGTACATCTCCTGCAACTGCGTGCCGGTGGCGAAGTAGGAATGCACTTCGTTGGCAAAGTCATGCCCCGGATCGGTATTCAAGCGCTTGTTCATCTGCGCATAGATGATGCCGTGGAGCATCAGCGAGTTGAGCGGAAACAGCGGCCCCTGGATCACGACGTTCTCGTAGGTCTGCTGGTCGCGATAGGTGATCCACTGCTCGCGCTCCGTACCCACGCCGGCGTGCCAATCATCCTCGCCGCCGCGCCAGATCGAATCGGCATAGCGCAGCCAGAACGGCGAGGCCCACGTGCCGGTAGTGAGGTTGATGAAGGTATCGGGCTTGTGGTCGCGGATGTCCTTGATCAACTCGATTGCCGCGGCAAAATCGCTGTCGAAGCGGCTGCCTGGAAACACGCTGTCCGCGTTGCCGGTGCCATCGAACTTGAACTGGTTGATGCCGTCTTCGTCGAGCAGCTTCATCACCACGTCGTGGAAGCGCTGGTAGTACTTGGGTCCTGATAGCGCCAAACCATCGTTGACGATCTCGTAGCCAGCCACCCTGCCGTTCTTTACCCGCTCTTCCTTGGGCGTGCTGTAGCCGCCCCACGGCGACAACCACATGCCGGGCGCAGCGCCGTATTTCGCGGCGGCGTCACGCAGCGGCGCAAAGCCATGCGGAAAATCCTTGCTGAAATCCCAGCTGCCGGAACGATCGTCCCAGCCGTCGTCGAACAAAAAAGAATCAAGCTTCACGCCACGCTTCACGGTCAGCTCTTCGCCAAAGGTGTTGATGCGATTCAGCGCTTCGGCTTCCGTATACGGCGTGAAATAACCGATGTCGTACCAGGAGTTGTAATGCAGGAAGGTACGGTACGGATGCGCCCGTTCGCGCTCTACGTAAGTGGCGAAGTCGCGTCGAAGCTGGCCCTCCCGCACCACGCCTACCACCGCGGCATAAGTAATCGACTGCCCTTTGCGCAACGGCAGGCTGCGCGCCATCGACAACAGCACGTGCTTGCCGCGCACCTCGCTATCGGACAGCGGATTCTCCATGCCCATGTACAGATTGCCCGCCACCACCGGCGAGCCCTTCACCACGCCATCCACTTCGGCGTGATCGATGCTGGAAGGCAACAGTGAAACGCTGGTAAGCGGTTCATCCTGCTTCAGCGCCGTGACGATCACTTCTTCGCGCAGATACGGCGAACCCTCGCGCTGGATCAGTTGCCATTGAATGCGGAAGCGATGTTCCGTATCGCCGAATACGGCGCGGACGACCTTGCCCGGAAGGCGATCGGCAAGCCTGGAAGCGTTCGCGTCGACGCGTAGATCCTGCTCCGACGGAGCTACCAGCAGTTGCATGGCGCTGGACTTGATGAATTGCTTGTTGGGCAGCGCCAGCGTGAAAAGCTCATCGACCTTCAGCACCTGGCCGTTGTCACGGTCAGTGATGGTAATGGCGGAGAGCTTGCCGTCCGCAACATCCCAATGCACCCCGATGGCCGCATTGCCGAAGCTGGCATGACCGCTGGTGGCAGCGTAAGAGGGGGTGCCTGCGTTGAGGATGACCGCATCATTGGCGTGTACGAGCCCCACCCATACGCATAGCAAGCTCGCAACGAGCGCTTTTTTCAAGTGTGTTTGATACATGCAAATGCCCTTTAAACGTAACGACCTGGTCGTAGGTTGGGGTGCGAACCCCAACATCGTCATGCACGGAAGATGGCGATGTTGGGGTTCGCACCCCAACCTACGGGCTCAAAACCGCTGCTGATACCGCATGTACACAAACCTCCCCAGGTCATACGACGAATTGAAATCAAACGGCGTATCCCCGCTCGCATAGCCACCATACACATTCGGGCTCACGCGGTTGAAGATATCGTTCGCACCCAGCGAGATGGTCGCATTCCACGGCGCATTCCAATACACCTGCACGTCATTGAACGTCACCGATGGAATCTGCGTCTGCGGCATCACGCCCACGCCCGGCGCATAGTAATCCGGCAAGGTGCATGGAAAGGCAGTCATGCCCAGGGAAGGATCGAACGCGCAATTGGACTTGTACGGCGAGAAGTAGCGTGCGGTCCAGCTGGCGCCAAAATTGTGCCAGCTCCAGTTCAACGTCACGTTGCCGCGCAGCCGCCAAGCGCTGTAGAAATTCTGCGTATTGCCGGCCATGTAGACGACGTTGGAACCCACCGTCGGCAGCATGTTGAACTCGGTGAGGTAAGTGCCATTCATGCCGAGCTTGAAGTCGCCGAAGCGCGTCTGCGGAAAGCGGTAGTTGACCGAGAAATCGTAGCCCCGCTCTTTCATCCAGCCCGCATTCGTTTCCAGGTTCAGCAGGTTGATGATCTGACCTGTCGCCGGATCGCGCTGGAACTGCCCGCAGGCCGAAGTGATGCTGTACTGATAGCAATCGGCCAATAGTTGATCATTGCTGATGCCGGTGATCAGGTTGCGGATGTTGTAGGTCCACCAGTCAACGGTGGCATCGAAGCCGGGCTGCCACGAGGGGCTGTAGACCAGGCCGATATCGCCGTTGTACGAGGTTTCCGGCCGCAGCCTGGAATTGCCGCCGGTCCAGTTGGTACTCGGCATATAGCCCGAGCCGCTCGGCGTGTTGATGGGCACACCGGTGTTGTCGGTCTGACGGAAATTGGCCGCCACACCTGGAATGCCGCCGAAGCCAGTGAGGCAGCGTTGCGCCACCAGCGGACTTTGCCCGTAGGCGGAAGGTCCGTACACCGCATCGCACGGATCGGTAAACGTGCCGGCCGGATAACGTCCCTGGTAAAGATCGTTGACGGTCGGCGCGCGGAAACCCGTGCCGTAGCTGGCACGAACCAGCACGTCGTTGATCGGCTTCCAGGTCAGCTTGAACGAGCTGTTGGTGGTGCTGCCGAAGTTGCTGTAGTGCGAATAGCGCGTGGCCACGTCCAGGCTCAGGCTTTGCGCACCGGGCAAATTCTTGAGCAGGGGCGCATTGATTTCCGCGTACGCTTCGTTGAGGTTGTACGCGCCGCTGTTCGGCGCCACGCCACCGTCGGTGGAAGCCCCGGTATAAGCAAACGCATCGGGGCTGTCATAACCGGATTCGTCACGATGCTGCACGCCGGTGGAGAACGTCAGGTCGCCGCCCGGGAGTTCGAACAGATTGCCGCCGAAGTCGGCCACCCATGCACGCTCATTGCTGCCGTAATGCTCCACGCTGTTGATGGCAATATAGTTGAGCATCTGTGGCGTAAGCGGCGCCAGCGGATTGATCGGCACGCAACCGGCAATCACGTTGCCCGGCGTACCGCACACCACCGTGCCGTTCTGCAGGAACGACGGTCCCAGCGCATTGGCGACGTTGATCAGGTTGAAATAACCCGTGCGCACATTCACGCCACTGATCTTGCTGTCGTACATGTAGACGTCCCAGTTGAAATCGTGGGAGCCGAGGCTGAACACGCCGTCCAGGCCGACGCTGTAGCGGTAGTTCTTGGGATCGTTGTAGCTGCGATAGCTGTCGTCGGTGATGCGCTGCGCGATGCTGAGGTCTTTCAGGCCATACACCGGGTTGTAGTAGCTGTAGCGGGACAGCAGCGACGGAAAGGCGCTGTGCCCGCCCATGCCGGAATAAAACAGCGGCAGGCCGGACTTGGCGTACTCATAGTCCGCGTTGTAGCCGTAGTTGAACTTGAAGGTGATGTTGTCGGTGATCTTGTAGTGCGCATCCAGATACAGGTTCTTGGTGCGGTCCGCGGTCTGCACCATGGTGCGCCGGGCGGCGTTGCTGTTATAGGTCTGGTCGCCGGGATTGACGATGTCGCCATCCGCGCCGTACGTCGGGCCGACATAGGTGTGATAGTCGGCAGGATTCATCGGATTGCCACCCGGATTGAGCACCAGCCGCCCGCCACCCGCAAACGAACTCGGCGCATTGCGAATCTGCGGCTGCACGTTGTACGAGCTCAACCCGTAATACGGATGTTGCGCCGTATAGGGATATGCCGAGAACAGTCGATCGTCCGCCCATACCGGGCTCTGGTTCTGATACGACAGGCTGAGCACGATGCCGAATTTGTCGGTGCTCTTGCCGAACGTGACGCTGCTCTGCGTCTGGCGGCCGTCGCCGTGCGGCATGTACTGGCCATTGAAGGTATCGAGCTGCACGCCGTTGAAATTCTTCTTGGTGATGATGTTCACCACACCGGCAATCGCATCGGAGCCATACACCGCCGAAGCGCCCGTCGCCAGAATATCGATGTGATCGACGATGGCCGTCGGGATCACGTTGATATTGGTATAGCCACCATGCGCGGCGCCGATGCGCTGACCATCCACCAGCACCAGCGTGCGCATCGCGCCGAGGCCGCGCAGGTCGATAAAGGCGCCGCCCTGGTTCGGGCCCAGATCGCCCGGCGCGTTGCGGCTCAGATCCGGTGGCGACATGGAAGAAACGTTCTGCAGCAACTGGCCGACGGTGGCGAAGCCTTGCTTCTGGATGTCCGCCGCGCTGATCGTCACCACCGGCTGTGCATCTTCCACATCCACGCTGCGGATGTTCGAGCCCGTTACCGTGACGGCCTGCAAGCTCACCGGTTTCTTGGCCGTTGTCTGATCGGTGTCACCATTGCTGGGGGTCGTTTGTGCGCTGGCATATCCAGCCAGGGACAAACCCGCCAGCACCATCGTTACGTGCAGGCCCAAGGCTTTTTTACGGCAAGCCGGGGCCGTTGTGCCGCGCGTCGCTTCGCGGCATCCCGTGTTTTTCGCAAACATCTGGAACTACCCTCCCATGTTGTTGGGCGTCGTCGCACGGCGTGGGACCATGCGTGCGCGTGTCATGTCCGAGCGAAAGCTCCCCTTGCGCCACGGACGTGTTGTTGGTTCAAGCTCCTGTCGCAGGTTGGGGTGCGAACCCCAACATCGATATGCATGCCCGGCCCAATCTTGTTGGGGTTCGCACCCCAACCTACAGGCGGCGCACGGTCACGTTCGGCAGCAACGCATCCACCCTGCTGCGCTCCGCAAAACCCGTCTCTTCCGATTCCGCGTTCGCCACGCCACACGCCACCGCCAGGCGCAGCGCCTGCTCAAGCGGCAGCTCACGCCTGATCGCCACCGCCATGCCGGCAAGAAAGCAATCGCCGGAACCCACCGCGTTGCGCAACTGCGCCGAGGCAAGCTGCGCATGCCACACGCCGGTGTCGTCTGCCGCGATAGCGCCCAGTTCACCCAGTGTCACCACCGGCATCGCAATGCCGCGCTCGCGCAGCGCGGCCACCGCCAGCTGCGCGGCTTCGACATTGATCACCGGATGACCGACCAGCGCGCTGATTTCGTCACGATTGGGCTTCACCAAAAAGGGGTTTGCACCCACGGCCTGGCGCAATACATCGCCCGATGCGTCAACCAGACAGCGCTTGCCGAGATCGTGCGCAAAGTCGACCAGGCCGGCATACAGATCATCGGAGAAGCCACGCGGCAAGCTGCCGGAGAGAATCACCAGATCGCTCTTTTCCGCGCTGCGGCCGAATTCGCGCAGCAGATCGTCCTGCTCGAGCTGACTGAGCTGCGGTCCCTGCCCCAGCACTTCGGTCATGCTGCCGTTCGCTTCCTGCAAGGCGAAGCATTGACGCAGGTGGCCTTCGATCTCCACACCACGAAACAATACGCCGCGCGCACTCATCTGCCGCGCGATAAACGCCTCATACGCATCGTCGACCGGCCCGACCAGCCGCACGCGTTCACCCAGCGCGGCGATGGTTTGTGCCACATGCACACCCTTGCCACCGGGATAGATTTTCTCTGCACGCATGCGGTGCACTTCGCCGGGCGTCAAGGCATCGATCTGGATAAAGCGATCGATCGCGGTATTGAAGCCGGCGACGGTGATCATGGCGTCGCCCTCATCAAGGTTTGCGCTTCATCTGCGGTTGCCTGCCGCGTGGTGCCGCCGATCCCGCGCGTCGATAGGCTTCCACACGCACTGCCCCAGCGCATGCAATCGAGCCAGGGCATATCGCGCAGCCATGCATGCAGAAAACCGGCGTCGAAGGAATCGCCGGCGCCGGTGGTATCGACGGCGTCGATCGCATACGCCGGCACATCCAGCCATTGCTCGCCCTGCAGGCTGGTGCAGCCGAGCTGGCCGCGCTTCACCACGGTACGCGTGCGCCCGTTCTGCACGAAGCGCAAGGCGGCGTGCAAATCGCTGCAGCCGGTAATCGCCAGCAACTCTTTTTCGTTCGGCAAAAAGATGTCGACCTCGTTCAAGGTCTCAAGCAGATCCACACCCCATTGCTGCGCCGGATCGAAACCAGGGTCGAGCGAGGTGCTGAGTCCTGCCCGCTTCGCGCGTGCAAACAATTGGCGGCAATCCGCGCGCAAACCTTTCTGCAGGTAATACGAAGAGATGTGCAGATGGCCGGCACTTTGCAGCCATTCGTCGACGATTTCATCCGCGCGCAATTCCGACATCGCGCCCGGAAAGGTCACCAAGGCGCGATCCTGTCGCGTAGAGAGCGATACCGTCACACCGGTGCGCAAAGCAGGATCGGGGCTCAGCGTCGACACATCGATGCCCGCATCGCGCAAGGCCTGCATGCAAAACGCACCGGAGGCATCCGCACCCAGCAGGCCATGAAACATCACCGCGTTGTCCAAGCGCGCCAGACCCATCGCGCAGATCATCGACGAGCTGCCCGGCGTCATCAGGAAATCTTCCGCCAGCACTTCATGCCCCGGTGCGGGAAAGGCATGGCAGCCCTTGAACACGAAGTCGACGTTGATTTCGCCGATCACCAGGATGCGCGCCGGCGTACTCATGGCGCGGCTCCGTGCAACGCGAAGTCTTCGACGACGCGCGTCAGCACGCCTTCGGAAGGCGTATCCGGTTTGCCGCCCAGTTCAAGGCAGCGGAAGAAGGCCAGCAGTTGCGCCACCACCACACCGGCCAACAAGGGCGATACCTCCGGGTTCGATGCACTGGCGGAGGTGGTGATCGCCACATCGCCGGCGGCAAGCACGTCTGCCGGAATGTCATCGCCCACCACCAGCTTGGCCATGCCAAGTTGCTTGCGCGACAACTCGCGCAGCACATCGCATTCGTAGTGGCGCACGGTGGGATCGGCTGACAACATCGCGATCACCAGCGTGTGCGGATGCACGAAAGACATCGGCCCATGCCGCAGGCCGAGGAAAGTTTCCGCCATCGTGACGACCTTGCCGCCGGTCATCTCCAGCATCTTCAAGGCACCTTCGCGCGCGGCACCGAACGCGGCACCGCTGCCGAGATAGACGGCCGCATGCATATCACGCCCAGCCAGCGCGGCGATCGCATCGGCATGCGTATCGAAGATGCGCTGCGCATTCGCGGCAGCTTGTTCGATGGCGCCGGCATGCAAGGCATCGCCTAGCAAGCCCAGGCCACCCAGCAGCAGATTGGTGAAGCTGCTGGTCATCACCAGGCTGCGATCGTTGGTGCGCTCATCCAGCACCAGCACGCTCACGCGCGGCTCGTCGCGGTATTGCGTGGCCAGCTTGCCTTGCGCATTGCAGGTGACCACCAGATGCCGCCATGCCGATGCTTCGGTCAGCACGGTATCCACCACCGCGGCGCTCTCCGGGCTATCGCCGGAACGGGCCATCGACACCAGCAAGCCCGGCCCCGGCGGCAGTACGCTGCGCCAGTGTGTGAGCAAGGTGCCCGCTGCGATCGCCTGCACGGGAATACCGAGCGCCGTCTGCAGCAACGGCGCCAGGCATTCGCCGATATAGATGGAGCTGCCCGAACCGGTCAGCACGAGGTGCTCCGGGCGCGGTTCGAGGGCGTTGGCCAGCAGCGCTTGCGCTGCCGCGTCATGCACATGCTGAAAGGTGTTTTGCCAGGTGGCGGGCTGTTGCAGGATCTCCCGCAAGGTGTCGGCATAGCCGGCGGCGCGCTGGGCCTCGGCAGGCTTTTCCAGCAAGGCCATCAGCATGTCGTTTTCTTTCGTTTTCTTATGAAGACTTGACATTTTGTCCGATTCGCCCGAATGTGAAATCATTCGATGACGCCTCCAGAGTATTCGAAATGAAAGATCACTTACAAGAGCTTTCGAAAGCTTCCAAAAAATTTTCCAAACTTGCTCTTTCCCACGGCAAGCGAACGCGCCTATGGCGCCTGATGTACGGCCATGGCCCGCGCAACGGCAGCCTATTGGTACTGCCGCTGGATCAGGGTTTGGAACACGGACCTACGGATTTCTTTCCCAATCCACCGGCAATCGACCCGGAGTATCAGTTCCGCCTTGCGGTGGAGGGTAATTTCTCCGCGATCGCGCTGGGGATCGGCCTGGCGGAAAAGTACCTGGGCGAGTGGTGCGGACGGATTCCGTTGATCCTCAAGCTCAACGGCAAGACCAACATTCCCAGCGATGCGGACGCCACCTCGCCGCTGTTCGCTTCGGTGGAAGATGCGGTGCGCCTGGGTGCGGATGCGGTGGGCTACACCATGTACGTCGGCTCGCCGCGCCAGCACGACGAGTTTCGCCAGTTCGAAAAAGTGCGCCAGGATTGCGAACGCTTCGGCATGCCGCTGGTGCTGTGGTCGTATCCGCGCGGCGCGGCGATCGATGCCAAAGGCGGCAAGGGCAGCCTGTACGCGCAGGATTACGCGGCACGTGTCGCGTTGGAACTGGGCGCGGATATCGTGAAATTGCACGAGCCCGATGACAACACCGCCAACACCCCCAAGCCGTACAACACGCTGCAGGAAGACGCCTCCGCCCGCACGCAGCGCGTGGTGCGTTCGGCCGGCCGCACCATGGTGCTGTTCTCCGGCGGCGAGAAGAACGACGACGATGCCGCCGTGCTGCGCAAGGTGGAGTTCTACATGGCCTCCGGCGCCACCGGCGTGATGTTCGGCCGGAACATGTGGTTGCGTCCGCTCGATCAGGCGATTGCGTTGGTGCAGCAGGTACATCAGATCATGGCGAAGCATCCGCGGTAGGTTGGGGTGCGAACCCCAACATGGCGCGATGATCGGCATGGCGATGTTGGGGTTCGCACCCCAACCTACGCATCATCCCAGCAGTTCATTCAACGACCCAGCAGCGATGCCACGCAGCCAACACAAACCTAAGCCATCCACTTGGTCCTTCCACACCCAAACCCGCGCCGGCTGCTTCTGCTGCGCGCCACCGCGCGGTGCCGGCACCATCCAGGCAAACAGCAAAAACCCGCTGCAAACCGCTCCCGACCGCAGCAAGAACGACCTGCGCCTGAAAGACTTCAAACCACGTAGCATGCTGCGCGTGCCGAAAACGCGCATCGAACAACCGCGCTTCCCGGTGATCGACGCACACACGCATCTCACCTGGTCCACGCACGTGCGCAACGGCGTGTCGGTCGGTGAAGACATCACCGTGTTCGCCAAGCCGGAAGACCTGCTGCCGGTGATGGATCGCAAAGGCATCCGCACTCTGGTCAATCTCACTGGCGGCGTCGGCAAAGGCCTGGAGCAAAGCATCGCGCTGTTCGACCAGGCGGCGCCAGGTCGTTTCATCACGCTGACCGAGCCGTCGTTCGAATACTTTCCGCAAGCGAACTATCCGCAATTTCAGGCCGATGCCATTGCGCACGCGCACCGCATCGGCGCACGCGGATTGAAGCTGCTGAAAACGCTGGGACTGTATCTGCGCGAACAACTCGACAGCGGCCCGCTGGTCGCGGTGGACGATCGCCGCTTCGATCCGATGTGGGAAGCCTGCGCCGCCTACGACATGCCGGTGTTCATGCATGTTTCCGATCCGGAGGCATTCTTCCTGCCGACGGATGAGCGCAACGAACGCTACGAAGAACTCAGCAACCATCCGGACTGGTCGTTCTATGGCCCCGAATTTCCCAGCAACGAGGAACTGCTCGCCGCGCGAGACCGCGTGATTGCCCGCCACCCCAAGACCACCTTCGCACTCATGCATGTGGGCAACTGGGCGGAAAACCTTCAAGCCGTGGCCGATTGCCTCGACCGCTTCCCCAACACCCTGGTCGACATCAGCGCACGCATCGGCGAACTCGGCCGCCAGCCGCGCACGGCGCAGCGCTTTATCGACAAATACCAGGACCGCATCCTGTTCGGCACTGATGCCGTGCCCTCACCCTATGGCGACGACGTGCCGCAGCAACTGTTCTGCGACGAGCTCTACGACATCTATTACCGCTTCCTGGAAACCGAGGACGAGTACTTCGACTACGCCCCGGCCGAGACCCCGCCGCAGGGGCGCTGGTCCATCTACGGGCTGGGCCTCAAAGACAGCGTGCTGCGCAAGATATACCATGACAACGCCGTCAGACTGCTAAAGCTCGCCCCATCATGAGTGAATCCCGCGCCGCCGCACCTACGCAACGCCTGCTTGTCGAAGAGCGCCGACGCCTGATCGTCGAATACATCGAAGCCAATGGACGGGCCACCGTCGAGGAACTCGCCACCCGCTTCGGCACCTCCACCGTCACCATCCGCAACGACCTGGAATCCCTCGCCCGCGTCGGCGCCATCGCCCGCTCGCACGGCGGCGCCCTGCCCGCCACGCAAACCTTCACCAACGACGTGCCCTTGAACATCAAGGAAACACGCTCCCACGCGCAAAAACTGCGCATCGGCCAGGCCGCCGCCAAGCTCATCCACGACGGCGACACCATCATCCTCGACTCCGGCTCCACCACCGCGGAAATCGCACGGCAGATCCGGCAGATGAAATTCGAATCGCTGACGGTGGTAACCAATGCACTCAACATCGCACTGGAGCTTTCCGGGCTGCCCAACATCCGCGTGATGATGCTCGGTGGCCTGCTGCGCCCCACCGCTTATTCGCTGGTGGGGCCGGATGCGGAACAGGCGCTGTCGCGTATCTCGGCCGACAAGCTGTTCCTGGGCGTGGACGGCATCGACCCCACCGTCGGCGTTACCACACCCGACCCGTTGGAAGCGTCACTCAACGCGCTGATGATCCGCGTTTCCCGCGAAACCATCGCGGTGTTCGATGCGAGCAAGCTTGGGCAGCGCAGCCTTTCGGTAATCACGCCGGTGTCGACGTTGAATACCGTGATCACCGATGAGAGTGCGCCGGAAGAGATGGTGGAGGCATTGCGCAGCGCGGGTGTGAGCGTGATGCTCGCGTAGGAACGGCCTACGGAAGAAGGGCACTTCAGCTGGCAGTAATCCCTCCCGCTCGTCATTCCGGCGAAGGCCGGAATCCAGTAAAAACATTTCGTGCGAAGCACTCAACACAAAAGGTTATGAGTGCTGCGCATGACGTATTTAACTGGATTCCGGCCTTCGCCGGAATGACGATGAGGCAAGGATACGCCCTCATGAAGCAACGGCAGCCCTGCGTCTACATGCTTGCAAGCCAGAGAAACGGGACGCTCTATACTGGCGTCACAAGTGATCTAGTCAAGCGCATCTGGCAACACAAGAACAATGTCACCAAAGGTTTCTCCAGCCAATACGATGTCCATTTGCTGGTGTGGTATGAACTCCATGACTGCATGGAGTCGGCCATCATCCGGGAAAAGCAACTGAAAAGCTGGAAGCGGAGCTGGAAACTCCGGATGATTGAGGAAATAAACCCCCAATGGATCGACCTCTACCCTTCAGTCCTTTAGCGCCATCTCCCTAGTCGTCATTCCGACGTCCATGAGAATCACCCACCCCAACTCCGCTCCAACGCCGCCACCTGCCGTTCCAACCGCGGCCCCAAATAACAATGCGATCCGCACGCCAGCAACCCCACCTCGCGAAACTCGCGCAAATACCACGCCGGTGACCGCAGCGTCAGCTCGTGCCGATCGCCCTCCAGATCATCGCGATTGGTAAACACTTCCAGAAACGCGATCCCCTCCAGCATTTCCCCGATCCCCACCAAGCCGGCGCGAATCTCTGCCGGCTTGAGGTAATGCAACACATCCGTGCACACGATCACGTCAAAACGCGTGTCGAAACGCAGCTCGGCCAACTGCCCGAAGCGCGCCAAGCCAATATTCCGGCGGCTGCCGTAACGGCGCACCACATACTCGCTGGAATCCAGGCCGCGATACGCCACATCCGGCCGCAACGCCATCAACGGCGCACGCCAGACGCCTTCGCCACACCCCACATCCAGCACGTTGCGAATCGGCCGGCCCAGGTAATACTCCGCCTGCGCCACCACCATCGCCACCTTGCGCTTCAATGCCGCCGCCGAGCGCACGGCATGCCTGGGGTCGCGGTACCACTTGTCGAAATAAGCCTGGTCGTAAGTTTTGCGCATGCTTCAACTCCACAGGAACGTGGATGGTAACCGCGCTTTAACA
>NZ_DATEJY010000048.1:0-46520 GCF_035277725.1 Dyella sp.
TAGTAGCCGATCCGCTCAAGGTAACTCACGGCGGCCGCCTCGTTGCTGACTTCCATGCCGCGTGATTTCAATAGTTGGAGCTGGCCCGAGAAATCCATCCATGGACGTGCGTAGTTCATTCGTTCTCCTTGGCTTTGCGGGCGCGCTTTCTTGTGGCTTTCGCAGCTTCAACAGAGCGTTCGGCGCGGATGCGTTCCAGCAGCACACTGGCGGGTTCGTCGTTGGGGTCTTGCGGTACCAGCTTGCCGGAGAAGGCGGCTTTGAGGATGTTTTTGCGTTGGGCTTCGGCTTGCCTTAATTCTCTTTCCAGCACCTTATCTATAGCGGTCAATTGCTCGTCGAAGCGTTCTAGCAGAGACAAAACCTCAATCTGTTCGGCGATCGGTGGCACGGGCACAGTTACGGAAATGATGTCCGGCTGGGAGATTTTGTAAATACCCGCCGATGTTCTTGCCCTTCCCTCAAGATGGTCCCTGGAAAGTGAAGTATCCCAATTACGACCGATCCAGCCAGGCAATACGACTGACTCGATTACACGGAGGCGGATCAATGTATCGGGATATGCAATTTGTTCCGATACGCCCCGTACAAGCCCTAGGCGCCCCACTAATGACAACGAACCATTGCCTCGAACGATTAGCAAATCACCATCAGCTACGGCGAATGGTTGCGCTTCTTTATCTGACCAAGCACCCAATTTGTACTCATGGAGATCAATGCTGCCATTCTTCACGGCAGTAAGGCGAAGAACTTTTGCACCGCTCTCAGCGCTCGGGACAGACCGGCCATTCGCCAAATCCTCTGGTGTTAGCTGATCGACTGTTGCCCATGACCAGCTCGCAGGTAAAGTTGGCAAGCGGGTAAGGTCGGGTGCGATAGGTTCAGGATATTTCGACTGCCACCACTTAGATGGGACCTTACCTTGCTCAGAAAACTTGGCAAGCTGCACGGCTTCCCAACGAGCGCGGCGTTCGGCAAGGATGCGTTGCAGCAGCTCGGCGCCGGTTTCCTGTGGCTTGCCGCTCCGTGCTCGAGTCGTGCGCCAATCGGCGGTTAGCGCGCCTTCCACGGCGGCTTTCAACAGCGATTGGCGATACTGCGCCAGCTTGCGCTGCGCTGCCTTCAGTTCGGCTACGCCGGCATCGAGTTCGGAGAGCAGCTCTTCGAGTTTTTCGACGATGCGACTTTGTTCGGCGAAAGGCGCCAAAGGAACTGGGAGCAATGCGGCTTTGGCTCCGGATAATTCCAAGAATGTGGTTCCGCTTGCTAGCTTCTCTGCGCGTTCCTTAGAACTAGTTAGCCAGTGATAGAGGTAATCAGAGCTTACGCAAGATTCGGGTATGAAGCTCTTAAAACCTTGGTTGGTAGTAACCGCCCTCAAGGCAATTGCTGTGTACCCAATAGGCGCCCGCGAGCTAAAGAGAACCGCGCCTTCGGGTAACCACTTTGCCCCCGATCCAGAAAGTCCCGTTTCGGTCAGCGAACGAGATCCGCCTGTAATTGCCTTGCCTACATGCGTAGACATGTCCGCCGGGGTGATCCAGGGAATCATTCCGCCAAAGTTCCTGGCATCTGTGGTATCCGGGGTACCCCCACCAACGACTTGGGCAATGTCACCCGCAGTTGTCCACGACCATGTCCTTGGTAGCGGCCAACTGGTCTCATCTGAACTGCTCAAGCAACCAACTCCTCATTCATCTCCGCCAGCAACCCATCCAGCTGCTCGCCAAACACCTGCCACGCCTTCTGCAAGCCACCCTTCGCCGCCAATTGCGCGTAATCAAAGTCCTCGCGGCTGATCGAGCAACTCGACGCGATATGGTCCTTGATCATGCGCAGCCACTCGGTCTGCTCCGGGGTGAAGGCGGTGGCGCGTTGCGCATTGTGCCGGAAAATCCAGGTCTGGAAGCGTTTGTCGACGGTGTCGGCAAACGGGTGCAGTTCGTCATCCATGCCTAGTGCGAAACGGACGAGAGCGATGAGGTCGGTGAGTTGTCGACGCGTGCCGGCACCGTCCACCTTGGACGCTTGCACACGGGAGTAGGCCGACCACAGTCGTTCAGTGGTAAGCATCAAGGGCGGGCGCGATAGCGCATCGTGCAGCTCCTCGATCATGTCGAAGGTGAGTTGCCGGCGCTGGTACGGTTGCTGGTAGAAAAAGGCGAGAGCGGCAATCTCGTCCTTATTGGCGCGCAGGTAATCGGCGAATGCCTGCACGGTGGCCTGTGCCTGCGTTTCGGCCTGGGCGCTGAAGCCCTGGAAAGTGATCTGATCCAGATTGATGTGATCGATCAGTTGCTCGCGCTCGCGGCGGATGGTTTCGATCAGGTCACGCAGCCGTGGGTCGTCGAAAGGCTGGCATGCGGCATTGATACGACGCTGGCGGGCCGCATCGAGCTGTTCGGAGGTGAGCGTGTTTTCACCAGCAGTGATGCCGGCAGCCTTGGCGGCATCCAGCGCGTCGGCCACTACGCGATCCGGATCGACGGCTTCGATCAGGCGCCGCGCCAGATCGTTGAGGGCGATACCGCCGGCAGCCTGCTTGATGCGTGCCTGTGCCTTGTCGTCCAACTGCTTGACCATGCGCACCAGGCGGTTGCCTAGGCTGAGCACAGTGTCTTCGTCGCGGCCGCCGACGGCCACGGTTTTTAGCAGCGTGTCCAGCGATAGATTGGGTTTCTTCTCCAGCGAGCGGCTTTCGGTTTTCAGGGTTTTTTCCACGCCCACCGCGTCGATCAGCCAGAAATGAGTCTTGGCGCTGTCGGCGCTGTTGCTGACTTTTTTCAGCGATTCGGCGTCCAGGCTGCGCACACCGCGGCCCTTCATCTGCTCGTAATAGCCGCGGCTGCGCACGTCGCGCATGAATAGCAGCACTTCCAGCGGTTTGACGTCGGTGCCGGTGGCGATCATGTCCACGGTGACGGCGATGCGCGGATGGTAGTCGTTGCGGAAGCTGGCCAGGATGGTGTCCGCATCCTCTTCGGCTTTGTAGGTGACCTTTTTGCAGAAGGCGTTGCCCTGGCCGTAAACCTGGCGGACGGTGTGGATGATGTCATCGGCGTGGCTGTCGGTCTTGGCGAAAATCAGAGTTTTGGGTACTTCCTTGCGCTCGGGAAAAAGTCGGGTCTCCACGGCGTTTTTCATGGTCTGGATGACCAGCCGGATCTGACTGGGATTGACCACCGACTTGTCGAGGTCGGTGGACGAATAAACCGTATCTTCTTCGGTTTCGGCCCAACGCTTCTTTCGGGTTTGGCGATCGCGATGGTCGACCCATTCCCCCTCGTTCACCTCGGCACCTGCGCGAGTGATCGCGGTTTCGATTTCGTACACTTCGTAGCCGACGTTGACGCCATCGAGTACGGATTGCTCGTAGCTGTATTCGGCCACGACGTTTTCATTGAAGAAGCCGTAGGTGCGATTGTCCGGCGTGGCGGTAAGGCCGATCAGAAAGGCGTCGAAGTAATCCAGCACCTGCTTCCACAGGTTGTAGATGCTGCGATGACATTCGTCGATGACGATGAAGTCGAAGGTTTCGATCGGCACCGCGTGGTTGTAGCGCACCAGTTTGGGCTGTTTGCCGGCCTGCGGAATCTCGGCAAGTGAAATATCTTCGGCGGAATCGTCGATGGCTTCGCCGGAGAGAATGGCATACATGCGCTGGATGGTGCTGATGCAGACTTGCGCCTGCGGATCGATGCGACTGCTTGCCAGGCGCTGCACGTTGTACAGCTCGGTGAACTTGCGGCCGTCGTCCGGCGGCGTGTAGGCCATGAACTCCTGGTGGGCCTGCTTGCCGAGGTTGCGCGTATCGACCAGGAACAGGATGCGGCGCGCGCCTGCGAACTTCAGCAGACGATAGACCGAGGTGATGGCGGTGAAGGTTTTGCCTGCGCCGGTGGCCATATGGACCAATGCGCGCGGATGATTCTTCGCCAGCGATTTTTCCAGGCCGTTGATGGCGTTGATCTGGCAGTCGCGCAGGTTGCGCTCGGGCAGCGACGGCATCGCATGCGCAAGCCGGTAACGCAGGGTGTGAGGCTCGTGTGCCCAATCCACCAGCATCTGCGGACGGAAGAAGTGAAAGATTTCGCGCGCACGCGGATGGGGATCGCGACTATCGGTGAAGTGGATGATTTGACCGGTGCTCTCATAGAGAAAGCGCAAAGGCTCGCCGTGCTTGCGCCACTTGAGTTTGGCGGCTGCGTAGCCTTCGGTCTGTGTCTCATGGACAGTGAGGTTCTGGCCCTCTTCATCGCGCTTGGCTTCGATCACGCCGACAGGCTCGCGGTCGACGAACAGTACGTAGTCGGCCTGGGGCCTGCCGGCGTCCTTGGTGCCGGCATCCTTGTCGAAGGGGTATTCGCGCACGGCCACGCCATTGCCGGCACCCAGGTTGATGGCTTTGAAGTCCTGAACGATCCAGCCGGCTGATGCCAGTTTCTGATCGATGATTGTGCGCGCCTGATCTTCCGGCTTCATGCTGATCTCCGCGGTCCCTGGTTCAGAACGGGATTAATTCAGCAACTATGCCGCCTTGCAAGACCGGGAGGAAACCAGGTTTCAGTGAACCGTTCCGGCCACTCCGCAGCACTTCTTGAACTTTTTGCCGCTTCCGCATGGGCAAGGATCATTGCGGCCGAGCTTGGGATGTGCCCGCACATAGGTTTGCGCCACTGTGCGTTCGACCGCTGCATGACGATATGGCAGCCAGTGGAAATAGATGTCCATCACGGCTTCGGGTATTTGCTTGCCAAGCGCCTCACGTTGAGATGGCGTGGCGGTCAGCTCTTCCTCGTCCTCGATGACCTCCGATGCGCCAAGCAGCCGGATGGCGCGGATGAGTTCCTGGCCCTTTTCGCTTTCAAGCAAGGGCTGCCAGCTCTCCCAGCGCAGCTCGATGCCTGACCAGAAGCCCATCGCCCAGGCTTCAGGATCGGGGTACTCGCGCTGGTCTTCGCCATGGGTGCCCACGCTGTAGATAGGAGTGAGTTCGCGAGGGTGACTCATCAACCCGCTAATGATCTGGTTCAGTCGCCGCATGATCAAGATGAGTAGTTCCTCACCCTCTTTCGCACTCTCGAACTGCGGTATATGCGGTTCGGATTCGCTGAAAACGTGTGGCAGCCACTCGCTCGGGGCCACGGTTTCAGGGCCAACCGCAATCGCCGTCAGATAGCCATCCAGCGAAGAGAGGATCATGGCGTCTTCCGGGACATCACCGATCAGGAGCAGGCGGTCCAGGCGTGTAAGTTCCTGCTCTGAAAGCGGTGCTTGCAGATTCTTCATCGTGTGCGGCTGTCAGCTGTAGAGAAGTTTGCCTAGTTTATCGATCTTCAATAGCTTCGCTGAAATTTGTAGCGACATACGCAAAAAAAACGACGGGCGCCGAAGCGCCCGTCGTTTTCATCACATACCGCAACGATCAGATCGCGTAGTACATCTGGAATTCCAACGGATGCGTGCTGGCGCGGTAGCGCGTCACTTCCTGCATCTTCAGTTCGATGTAGGCATCGATGAAGTCGTCGGTGAACACACCGCCGGCCTTGAGGAAGTCGCGGTCCTTGTCGAGCGCTTCCAGCGCGGCGTCGAGGCTGGAGCACACCTGCGGGATGTTCTTCTCTTCTTCCGGCGGCAGATCGTAGAGATCCTTGTCGGCCGGCGCACCCGGGTCGATCTTGTTCAAGATGCCGTCCAGGCCCGCCATCATCAGCGCGGTGAAGGTGAGGTAGCCGGACTGGATCGGGTCGGGGAAGCGCAGCTCGATGCGACGGCCCTTCGGATTGGACACGAACGGAATGCGGCAGCTCGCCGAGCGGTTGCGCGCGGAGTAAGCCAGCATCACCGGCGCTTCGAAGCCCGGCACCAGGCGTTTGTAGCTGTTGGTGGTGGAGTTGGCGAACGCGTTGATCGCCTTGGCATGCTTGAAGATGCCGCCGATGTACCACAGCGCGAGCTGCGACAGGCCACCGTACAGATCACCGGAGAACAGGTTCTTGCCGTCCTTGCTCAGCGACTGATGCACGTGCATGCCGCTGCCGTTGTCGCCGACGATCGGCTTGGGCATGAAGGTGACGGTCTTGCCATTCTGGTGCGCGACGTTCTTGATGACGTACTTGAGCGTCAGCAGCTCATCGGCCTTGGTCACCAGCGTGTTGAACTTCACGCCGATCTCGCACTGGCCGGCATTGGCCACTTCGTGGTGATGCACTTCCACCACCTGGCCGAGCGATTCCAGCACTTTGCACATGTCGGCGCGCAGGTCACCCAGCGAGTCGACCGGGCTGACGGGGAAATAGCCGCCCTTCACGCCCGGACGATGGCCGCTGTTGCCTTCGTCGTACTTGAAGCGCGAGCTCCACGCGGCTTCCTGCGATTCGATTTCATAGAACACGCGGCCCATGTCGTTCTGCCAGCGCACGGAATCGAAGATGAAGAATTCCGGCTCCGGACCGAAGAAGGCGGTGTCGGCGATGCCGGTGGACTTCAGGAACGCCTCGGCGCGCTTGGCGATGGAGCGCGGATCGCGGCCGTAGGCCTGCATGGTGCTCGGCTCCAGCACGTCGCAATGCAGGACCAGCTGGGTGTGCGCGCTGAACGGATCGAGGTAGGCCGTGTCCGGGTCGGGCAGCAGCACCATGTCCGATTCGTTGATGCCCTTCCAGCCCGAGATCGAGGAACCATCGAACATCTTGCCGTCCTCGAACGTCGATTCGTCGATGGCGTGGGCCGGAAAGGTGACATGGTGGTGCTTGCCGAGCATGTCGGCGAAACGCAGGTCGACGAACTCGACCTCTTTTTCCTGGATCAGGTCGAGCACTTTCTTGGCGGACATGTAAAACCTCGATGATTCGTGAATTTAGGGGATCGCGCGTGCTGTTAGAGCAAGCACCGTACCAATGTGAAAACACCCGGAACTTCAAATGATTGCACAAAAATGGGTCATTGGCATGCGTCCTTTTTGCACCATATGAGTGCGTAATTTGCACTTGTGTGGTGCTTGGATCACCTCATCGCTCAACCCGGCGGCGCAAGGCCGCCGGGGCCGTGCCTGTCACCGTGGCTCAGCGCACCTCATTGATGCGAACGTGGTTGCCGGCGGGGTCGCGGAAGGCGCAATCGCGGACGCCATACGGCTGCGCGGTCGGCTCCTGGATGACCTCGGCGCCGGTGGCCTGGATGCGTTCGAAGGTGCCGTCGAGGTCCTGGCTGGCCAGGATGATCATGGCGTAGGTGCCCTTGGCCATCATCTCGGTGATGGCGCGGCGCTCGTCGTCGGTGAGGCCGGGCGTGATGGCCGGCGGCGTGAGCACGATCGACGTGCCGGGCTGGCCGACCGGACCGACGGTGATCCAGCGCATCCCGCCGTAGGCGACGTCGTTGCGGACTTCGAAGCCGAGCACATCGCGGTAGAAGGCCAGCGATGCTTCCGGATCGGTTTGCGGCAGGAAGGTGGAATGAATGCTCAGGTTCATGGTGATCGTCCCTTGGTGATAAGTGGTGCGATCACTCTAATGACGGCTCGGGCAGCGGCGCTTCTCGATTCCTGATCGGACGGGTGATTTGTTTGGCCACGCATGAGGGCATCCCTTCCGTCGCCTGCGCTTGCTGGCGACGGTACGCGCTGGGCGACATGCCGACCAGTTCGGTAAAGCGCGTGCTGAAGGTGCCGAGCGACGAGCAGCCCACGTCGAAGCAGACATCGGTCACGCTGAGGTCGCCACGGCGCAGCAACGCCATCGCGCGCTCGATGCGGCGTGTCATCAAATAGGAATAGGGTGATTCGCCATAGGCGAGCCGGAACTGGCGGCTAAGGTGCCCCGCCGACATGTTCACGCCGCGGGCGAGTGCCTCGACATCCAGCGGTTGCGCGTATTCCCGGTCGATCCGGTCGCGCACGCGACGCAGCTTGGCAAGCTCGCGCAGATGCTGCTGGGTGTCGCTGGATTTGCCAGTTGACTGCATGATTCCTGTCACGCCACATCCGGAAAGGCCCACCGCGGTTAACCGGCCGGCAAGGCAACACTAAGCTTTACGCTATATCGTTTTTGGCGTCGCGGCGGCGCCTTCGCCATTCACCTGGAGTCTTCCACGTGCACGACCTCCTCAACGTCATCCTGCTCGGCATCATCGAGGGTATTACCGAATTCCTGCCGATCTCCAGTACCGGCCACCTGTTGATTGCTGAAAGCTTCGGGCTTGGCGCCCGCTCCGACCTGTTCAATGTCGGCATCCAGGCGGGCGCGATCCTGGCGATCACGCTGATCTACTGGAAGCGCATCTGGGAACTGTTGACCCAATGGCAGGAGCCCGCCAACCGCGCTTATCTGCTCAAGCTGCTGGTGGCGTTCCTGATCACCTGCGTGCTTGGCCTGGTGGTGACGCACTATGGCTTCAAGCTCCCGGAAACGGTGACACCGATTGCCTGGGCCCTGCTGATTGGCGGTTTCTGGATCCTGGGCGCGGAGGCGATTGCGGCCAAGCAGGTGGATCGCCGCGAGGTGACCTGGCGAGTAGCCATTCTGGTCGGCCTGGCGCAGATGGTGGCGGGGATTTTTCCGGGCACCTCGCGCTCGGGTGCAACGATCTTTACCGCGATGCTGGCCGGCACCAGCAATCGGCCTGCGGCAACGGAGTTTTCGTTTCTGGTTGGCATTCCGACCATGTACGCGGCGACCGGGTATGAGTTGCTGAAGGTGCTCAAGAGCGGCGGCACGGCGCACGAAGATTGGGGTGCGCTGATCGTCGGCTTCGTGGTGTCGCTGGTGGTGGCGTTCGTGGCGGTGAAGTGGTTGCTGGGTTACATCCGCACGCATCGCTTTACGTGGTTCGCGCTGTATCGCATTGCGCTGGGGGCGGCGCTGTTGTTGTTGATGCCAGCCGGGGCGTGACACGCTTCTCGTAGGCCGGGATGACAATCCCAGCTTTTTTATGCATGGCGATGCTGGGATTTCATCCCAGCCTACGAAGCTAATAGCTCATTGCGCCCGCACCGGCTTTTCTTTCCGCACCGCCGGCAACGGCGGGCGGAACGCCTCTACCACTGGCGCCATCGGGCAGATGTCCTCGAACGGTCGCTCGAACAGCTCGCGCGCCCACTCGATAAAGGCCTGCACGCGCGCGGAGAGATGCTTCTTCTGCGGATAGACGATCCAAACGTTCTTGCCGGTGGATACCGTGTCGGGAAGGATCGGCTCCAGCTTGCCCAGATCCAGTGCACAGGCCGCCAGCACATGCGGCGCCTGGATGATGCCTAAGCCCGCCATCGCCGCCTGGATCACCGACTCACCGTCGTTGATCAACAGGTGCGCATTGACGTCCAGCTCCATGCGGCCGTTGGGCGTGTCGAATTGCCACAGGCGCGGCTTGCCGTTGGCGTAGACATAGTTGATGCAGCGGTGGTTCTTCAGGTCTTCGATGCTGTCCGGGTACCCGTAGCGCTCCAGGTATTCCGGGGACGCCAGCAGCACATTGCGCAGGTAGCCGATCTTGCGGGCGATCAGGCTGGAATCTTCCAGCTCGCCCATGCGAATGGCGCAATCCACCCCTTCCTCGTTCAGGTCGTAGGGGTAGTCGCACATCATCAGTTCCAACCGGATATCCGGATAGCGACGCTCGAACTCCGACAGCTGCGGCACGATCGCCGCCCGCCCCACGGATGCCGACATGCCGACCCGCAACTTGCCCTGCGGCTTGCGGTGGGCATAACCCAGCGATTCAGTCGCCTCGGCCAGATCGGCAAGGATCTCCTTGCAACGTGTATAGAACGAGGCGCCATCGTCGGTCAGGCGCAAGGCACGGGTAGAGCGGAACAGAAGCCGCACGCC
The DNA here is from genome assembly GCF_035277725.1 of Dyella sp. GTDB lineage: Bacteria > Pseudomonadota > Gammaproteobacteria > Xanthomonadales > Rhodanobacteraceae > Dyella_B. Next base: position 9,828 of record NZ_DATEJY010000048.1, read on the forward strand.
AAGTTGTTCCTCCAGACGGGACACGGCGCGGCTGACACCGGAAGGGGTCATGCCCAGTTGGGCAGCGGCTGACGCAAAACTTTTCGCTTCCACCACCCGGACGAAAGACGAAATCGCGGAAAAGTCTTCCATAGCATGTTCCAGAATATGGACTGCTGGTGATTATGCGCCCATTCATGACTGAGAGTCACGAGTGGCTTGCGCAAGGAACGGATTTTCTAAACTGTACGGTGTACCCATCATTCGTTCCGTCGCAAATCCTGCTGCACTGCGACAAGAGAAGTCTGACACGGCAATAGGCGTCCTGTCAGCACAGACCAGAGGATGGCCTGTCACGCATCAGGCATGGCAACCGCTTGATGTCGGCGTAGCCGAGCCCGGGCATCCGCGCGGCTCGACGCATCGGAAAGCGCAGGACTGCCCTTTCCCTGCAAACGACAAAAATTGGGAGCGAGTGATGTTGAAGAAGACAATCCTGGCCGGCCTGGTCGTAGCAGCCATTGCCGGCAGTTGGGCACTGCTGGGCAGCCATGGCGGCAGCGCTCACGCCCAGGCTGCCGGCGCGCAAGGCGGCCCGCCCGAAGTGACCGTGGCCCCGGTCATGGTGCGCCCGGTCAGCGACAGCGCCGATTTCACCGGCCAGTTGCAGGCGGTGGATACCGTCGACGTGCGCCCGCGCGTCAGCGGTTATGTAAACAGTGTGCTGTTCAAGGAAGGCACCGAAGTGCACAAGGGCGACGTGCTGTTCGTGATCGATCCGCGCCCGTTCCAGGCCGAAGTCGATCGGCTGAGCGCCAACGTCGCGCAGGCGAAAGCGCAACTCGCACTGGCGCAAGCCAATGCCGACCGCGCGCGCCGCCTGCTCGCCCAGCACGCGGTGTCGCAGGAAGACGCCGATAGCCAGAACACCGCCGAGCAAAGCGCCAAGGCCACGTTGGAGGCATCGACCGCAGCACTGGCCACCGCCAAGCTCAATCTCGACTGGACGCAGGTACGCGCACCGATCGATGGCCGCGTCAGCAACGCGCACATCCAGGCGGGCAACCTGGTGTCGAGTTCCGACGTGCTCACCAGCGTGGTGTCGGTCAATCCGGTCTACGTCTATTTCGACGTGGACGAACACACCTGGCTGAAGCTCGACCGCCTGCGCCGTGATGCGATCAAGAACGGCCGCACACCACGCATCGAAGCCACCATGGGTCTGGCGGACGAACAAGGCAATCCGCATGAAGGCCGCATCGATTTCGTCGACAACCAGGTGCGCCCGGGCTCCGGCACGATGCGCTTGCGCGCCGTGTTCGACGAGGAAAACGGCCTGCTGACGCCTGGCTTGTACGCACGCGTGCATCTGCAAGCCGGTCAGCCGCGTTCGCGTGTGTTGATCGACGACCGCGCCGTCGGCACGGATCTCAGCAACCAGTTCGTGTATGTGGTCGATGGGCAGCACAAGGTGCAGTACCGCAAGGTCGACATTGGTCCGCTGTTCCATGGCCTGCGCGTGATCGATGACGGCCTCAACGCCGGCGACGTGGTGGTGGTCAATGGCCTGCAGCATGTGCGTCCGGGTGCGGAAGTTAATCCGCAGCAGGTGGCGATGGATTACCGGCTGGATGCGCAGGACAAGGCCCTGGTCGATGCGGCGGAGACGAATCCGGATAACAAGGATTCGCGCACGGCGCAGGCGGATGGCAGGAGTGCGCAGAAGCGCTCGCAGGGCTGAGCCTCGCTTTTCTTCCTCTCCCCGCCGGGGAGAGGACCGAGGTGAGGGGCGAATCTTGCGAAGAGCCCCAAAAGAACCGCGGCAACGTTAAAGACTGCCGCAAATGCGGCCCCTCACCCACCCCTCTCCCCGGAGGGGGGAGGGAGTAGCTCGCAGCAAGCATTGAGAGAACCCCATGAAAAACATCGCACAGTTTTTCGTCGACCGGCCGATCATGGCCGCCGTGCTTTCGCTGATCTTCGTGATCGCCGGCAGCATCGCGGTGTTCAAGTTGCCGATCAGCGAATACCCCGAAGTGGTGCCGCCCACTGTGGTGGTGCGCGCCAACTATCCGGGCGCCAGCCCGGAAGTGATCGGCGAAACCGTTGCCACGCCGCTGGAAGAACAGATCAACGGCGTGGAAGGCATGCTGTATTCCTCCTCGCAGGCGACCAGCGACGGCCAGATGACGTTGACCGTCACCTTCGCGCTCGGCACCGACCTCAACAATGCGCAGGTGGAAGTGCAGAACCGCGTTTCGCAAGCCTTGCCGCGTTTGCCGGAAGAAGTGCAGCGCCTGGGCGTGACAACGCAAAAGAGTTCGCCCGACCTCACCATGGTGGTGCACTTGACGTCGCCGGATAAGCGCTACGACATGCTCTATCTGTCGAACTATGCGCGCCTGCACATCAAGGACATTCTTGCCCGTCTTGACGGCGTGGGTGACGTGCAGTTGTTCGGCGCCGGTGAATACAGTATGCGTGTGTGGCTGGACCCGAACAAACTGGCCCAGCGCAGCATGACCACCGGCGATGTGGTGCATGCGATCCAGGAGCAGAACGTCGCCGTCGCCGCCGGTGCACTGAATGCGCCGCCGGTGCCGGGCAATACCGACTTCCAGCTCAATATCCACACGCAGGGCCGCCTGAGCACGACGGAAGAATTCGGCAACATCATCGTGCGCACGGATCGGGACGGCAGCGTGGTGCATCTGCGTGACGTTGCGCGCATCGAACTGGGTTCCAACCAATACGCATTGCGCAGCTTGCTGGACAACCAGCCGGCGGTGGCGATTCCGATCTTTGCGCGGCCCGGTTCCAATGCGATCCAGATTTCCGACGAAGTCCGCGCGACGATGAAGGAACTGAGCAAGGACTTCCCACAGGGCATCGAGTACCACATCGTTTATGACCCGACGGTGTTCGTGCGCGGTTCGATCGAAGCCGTGGCGCATACGCTGGTAGAAGCAATCTTCCTGGTCGTGCTGGTGGTGATCCTCTTCCTGCAGACCTGGCGTGCGTCGGTGATTCCACTGGTCGCCGTGCCGGTCTCGCTGATCGGTACGTTCGCGGTGATGTACGTGGCGGGCTTTTCGCTCAACGCGTTGTCACTGTTCGGCCTGGTGCTCGCGATCGGCATCGTGGTGGACGACGCGATCGTGGTGGTGGAAAACGTCGAGCGCAATATCGAACTCGGCTACACGCCACGCGAAGCCACGCGACGCGCGATGAACGAAGTGACCGGGCCGATCATTGCGACGGCACTGGTGCTGTGCGCCGTGTTTATCCCGACCGCATTCATCAGCGGCCTGACGGGTCAGTTCTATCGCCAGTTCGCGTTGACGATTGCCATTTCCACGGTGATTTCGGCGTTCAACTCGCTCAGCTTGAGCCCGGCGCTCGCTGCGGTGCTGTTGCGTGGTCATGATGCACCGAAGGACCGCGTGGCGATCCTGATGGACAAGGCGCTCGGCTGGTTCTTCCGCCCGTTCAATCGCTTCTTCCATCGCAGTGCCGATCGCTACGTCGGCGGCGTGCGCCGCATTGTCGGCCTGGGTCCGGTAGCGCTGGTGGTGTATGCGGGCCTGATTGCGCTCGCGGGCTTCGGCTTCCATCACGTGCCGACCGGCTTTGTACCGCAGCAGGACAAGCAGTATCTGGTGTCATTCGCGCAGTTGCCGGATGCCTCGTCGCTGGATCGCACGGAAGACGTGATCCACCGCATGTCGGAGATCGCATTGAAGCAACCCGGCGTGCAGAGCGCGGTGGCGTTCCCGGGTCTGTCGATCAACGGCTTCACCAATGCCACCAACGCCGGCATCGTGTTCGAGACGCTGAAGCCATTTGAAGAGCGTCGCGATCCTTCGCTGTCGGCGGGCGCGATTGCCGCCGCGTTGAATCAGAAGTTCGCGACGATCCAGGATGCGTATATCGCCACGTTCCCGCCGCCGCCCGTGCAGGGCCTCGGCACCATCGGTGGTTTCCGCGTCCAGATCGAAGATCGCGGGCAGCTTGGTTTCGACGAGTTGTACAAGCAGACGCAGAATCTGATCGCCAAGAGCCAGAAGGTACCGGCGCTGGCGGGCTTGTTCTCCAGCTATCAGGTGAGCGTGCCGCAGATCGATGCGGATGTGGATCGCGAGAAGGCGAAGAAGGAAGGCATCGATCTGAATGATGCGAACGAAGCGCTGCAGGCTTATCTGGGTTCGTTGTACGTGAACGACTTCAATCGCTTCGGTCGCGTGTATCAGGTGAATGTGTCGGCCGAACCCGCGTTCCGGCATGAGCCTGACAACATCCTGCAGTTGAAGACGCGCAACGACAAGGGCGAGATGGTGCCGCTGGGTTCGTTCTTGACGGTGCGTCGTACGGCTGGCCTGGAACGCGTGCAGCACTACAACGGCTATATCACCGCGGAAATCAACGGTGGTCCGGCGCCGGGCTTCAGCTCGGGCCAGGCGCAGGCGGCGATGGAAAAACTGGCGCAGGACAATCTGCCCAACGGCATGAGCTACGAATGGACCGAGCTCACCTACCAGCAGATTCTCGCTGGCAACACCGCCATCCTGGTGTTTCCGTTGTGCGTGCTGCTGGTGTTCCTGGTGCTGTCCTCGCTGTACGAGAGCTGGTCGCTGCCGCTGGCGGTGATCCTGATCGTGCCGATGGTGCTGCTGTCTGCGATTGCCGGTGTGTGGCTGTCAGGTGGCGACAACAACATCTTTACCCAGATCGGCTTGATCGTGCTGGTGGGCCTGGCGTGCAAGAACGCGATCCTGATCGTGGAATTCGCACGCGAACGTCAGCATGAAGGCATGACACGTTATGACGCGGTGCTGGAAGCGGCTCGCCTGCGCTTGCGCCCGATCCTGATGACGTCGATCGCCTTCATCATGGGTGTGGTGCCGCTGGTGACCTCGCACGGCGCCGGTGCGGAAATGCGTCATGCGATGGGCGTGGCGGTGTTCTCCGGCATGCTGGGCGTGACCATCTTCGGCCTGATCTATACCCCCTTGTTCTACGTGCTGATCCGTGCCGTGGTGGAACGCCGCGAAGCGCGCAAGAAACAGCACGCATCCAACATGCCCGCTTTGGAGGGCCATTGAGATGACTCGCTTGTTACGTAACACCACCTTGTTTGCGGCACTCGCGCTGGCCGGTTGCGTCAGCGTGGGGCCGAACTACAAGGCACCGAACACGCCACCGGCCAACGTGCAGAACATCGATGCGGCGCGCGAAAGCAACGCACAGTTCCAGGCCACGTGGTGGAAGCAGTTCAACGATCCGGTGCTCGATACGCTGATCCAGCGCGCCGCCAAGGGCAGCCTCGATCTGCGCATCGCGCGGGCACGGCTGGCCGAATCGCGCGCACTGCTCGGCACGGCGAAGTCGGATCAGATTCCGACCATCGATACGACGATCGACTTTCAGCGTGCACGCGAGCAGCAACCTGGCTTCACCACGCAGCGCGTGACCACCGATACGTATCAGGCGGGTTTCGATGCATCGTGGGAACTCGACCTGTTCGGCGGTATTCGCCGTTCGGTGGAAGCGGCGCGTGCGGACCTCGACGCCAGCGAAGCATCGATGCATGATGCGCAGGTGAGTTTGTTCGCCGAAGTCGCACGCAACTACTTCGAATTGCGTGGCACGCAGCAGCGCCTGGCGATTGCCCAACGCAACATTGCCAACCAGGCGGATTCGTTGAAGCTGATCAATGCGCGGGCGCAGATCGGTACCGCGTCGGAACAGGACGTAGCGAGCGCCAGCGCACAGCTCAGCGCGGCCAGGGCGCAATTACCGGTGCTCGATGCACAGATTCGCAGCTATGAGTACCGGCTGGCGGTGCTGCTTGGCGAACGGCCGGGCGAACTGGACGTGGATGTTTCGTCCACCACCTTCAAGCCGATCGCCACCGTGCTGCCGATCGGCGAGAACGGCGACGTGCTGGCACGCCGTCCTGACGTGCGCATCGCGGAACGGCAATATGCGGCCGCCACGGCACGCATCGGTGTGGCAAAGGCGGATTTCTTTCCGCACATCACGCTGGGTGGCTTCGTCGGCTTTCTCGCCGGGCAAAGCAATAATTTTGGCGGGCCTGCGTCGCGCGCGTGGTCGTATATGCCCAGCATTACCTGGAACGGTTTGAACGTGGAGCGCGTGCGTTCGAATTTGCATGCCAGCGAAGCGCGTGCCGATGCTGCCGAAGCGAATTACCAGCGCACCGTGCTGCAGGCGGTGGAAGATGTCGACAACGCGGTGGTCAATTACAACGCCGAGCATGGACGCGTGGAGCAGTTGATGGCGCAGGCCGATCAAAGCCGGCGTGCCGCGGAGTTGGCGCGTGTGCGTTATCAGGAAGGCGCGACCGGTTATCTGGAATTGCTGGATGCCGAGCGCGTGCAACTTTCTGCCGAAGATGCGCTGGCGCAATCGGAAAGTGCGATCGATACGCGCGCGGTGGCGTTGTACAAGGCGCTTGGCGGTGGCTGGCAAGCTTGCGACGACGCCAGCTGCTCGAACGTCGCCGAGGCGCAGTAGTCCGACGTAGGTTGGGGTGCGAACCCCAACATCGCAATGCATGGAGATGGCGATGTTGGGGTTCGCACCCCAACCTACACCGATTCGGATAAGAAGGTGGTTCGCCTCAGCGTTGCACCATGCGTGCGAACCACTCCCATCCGCGCACACGCTCGGCGATCAGCTTCGCACTGGTTAGCATAGGCACCGCGAGCAAGGCACCCGGTACGCCCCACAGCCAACCCCAGATCAACAGCCAGATCAGGATCGCGATGGGGCTGACGCGCATGCGTCGCCCAAGTATCCATGGCGTGATCAAGTTGCCCTCCACTGCCGTGATGCCGGCAAAACACACGGCTGGCAACAAGGCATCGGCCAGCACTTCGAAATGAATCAAGCCTACGAACAGCAAGGTAGCGGTGGTGACGATTGCGCCCACGTAGGGAATGAAGTTGGCGAACATCGCCACCGTGCCCCATAGCAGCGGGTCAGGCATGTGCAGCAGGTACAGCATGCCGGCGGTGGCAATGCCGAGCGATGCGTTGATGAGTATCGTAGTGAGGATGTAGCGCGACACTTCGGTCTGGATGCCGCGCACGATGCTTACCGCGTGTCGCTTGTAACCGAAGCTGGGAGCGATCTCGACCAGCCGGCGCAGAATGAGGTCGCCATAGACCAGGAAGAAATACACCAGCAACAACACGGTGAGCACGGCGGCCAGTACTTTCGGTGCGCCGGCCAACACGTCCCACGCGCTGATCGCGACGTCGCCAGGATTCTGGGCTGACAAGGTTGGATGACCGTTGACCAAGGTCTGCGTGGCGCGGCTTGCTGCTTCCAGCGGACGAGTGAGGTGCTGCAGCTTGGGAACAAAGCTGCGGATCTGCGACGGCGCGCTATGCAGCCAGCTCAAGGCGGGCTGGGTCAGCATGCTGATGCCGGCGACGATGCCCGCCATCAGCGTGACCATCAACACGCTCGCGCCGAGCCAGCGCGGAATGTGGTGGCGCGTGCCGCGCGCGACGATGGGGTTCAGCGCAAGGCCGATGAAGGCAGCCAGCACCAGCGGAATGATCAACGCTTTGATCAGGGTGACGGTGTAGAGCAGGGCGAGGATCAGCAGCGCGTTGAGCGTCATGCGGATGGCGCGCAAATGGCCGCGCAGGCGATAGACGCCCCGCGTGGCCTGCTGCATCTGTTTCGCCACGCCGGCGGAAACCCGCGCGGACGGCGTTCCGTGCGGTGCTTCGTCCACGGGGGCCACGCTTGGCCGCGCCGTGGGGTCGATGGCGGTCATGGTTCGTCGCTGTCGCTGGCGTAGGTGCCGTCGTCCATGCCCATTTCGGCGATCAGGCGCGTGCCGTACGCCACCACTTCCGCCAAGCCGGCGCTTACGGAGGTGATCAGCCCCGGCACCCGCAGCGGGCCTACGCCCAGGCTGCCGAGCACGAAACCTGCGCCGGCAGCGGCACCTACCGTGGCAAGTGGATGGTGATAGCCGCGTTCCAGCAGGGCGGCGGCTGGCCTGGCCATTTCCTCGCGGTGCTGGGCCACACGCTGGCGCGCCTGGTCCACTCTCGCCAGTTGCTTGAACAAGCTCATGTCAGACCCCCTTGCCGGTATCGATATCGCGCTCGGCCTTGTAGACCGTGTCGCGCATGATCGCACGCCATTCCTGCCGCGTCCCCGGCAGGCTCATCCAATGCATGCAGCGGCGGAACAGCAGGATGGTGCCGAACAACACCAGCACTTCCAGCACCGAAAGCACAGCCAGCGCCCAGATCCATGAACCCAGCCACTTGGCCAGCAGAAAGCCGATCAAGCTGAGCAGAGTGAGCCCGAGCCCCACGCCGGCAATGGTGGCGCCCAGGCCCGCCGCGAGCAGCCAGGACACGGCGCTGCGAGCCAATCCCAGTTCCGCCGCGAGCAGGCTCAGCTGCGCGCCGAACAGGCTGCGTACTGCGCGCGCGAGCCGGCCAAGATCGTCGAGCAAGCCGCTCGATGCTGCTTCGCTGCCTGGCTCCGGCTGCGCATCTGCTTGGTTGTCGCGCACGGAATCGTGCATCGCCCGCCTCCGTGCCTAGTAACCGGCCAAGTTCAACGACGCAGAATGCGGCCGAGCAGCCAGCCGGCGCCAAGGGCAATGGCTACGGCTTGCACAGGTTTTTCGCGCACGTATTCGCGCACTTCCTCCAGCCATTCGTCGGCGCGTTCCCTGGCATGGTCATACGCTTCGCGCCCACGCTCGGTGGCCTCGGCGACTTTGTCGCTGGCGCGGTTGGCAGCGTGCGCGGCCTTGTCGGTGGCGTGATGCACGCGTTCTTCGACGCGATCGGCAGCGCGATCGAATTTTTCCTTGCTGCTCGCCACGGCATCGGAAGTGGCTTGTTTGATGCGCTCGGCGCCTTGGTCGATGCGTCCGTGGACGTTGTTGTCGTTCGTCTGGACTTCGTTGTTCATGACGTTGCTCCGTGAGATCAAGAAAGTTCACTCTAACGGTTTGCCGCGCTGTTGGCTGAATCATTTCTCACATTGTTCAGCTGGTCCGGCGGAAAAAGGCGATGACCGCCAGCACCAGAAACAGCACGAACAGCACCTTGGCAATCCACGCGGCCGTACCGGCTATGCCGGTAAAACCAAGCAGGGCAGCAATCACAGCGATGACCAGAAAGACCAGGGCGTAGTGCAACATGCCAGCATTCCTCCTCGATCCTAAGGACATCCTGTCGCGGCCCGTTTTCCATGTGCCATACAGCGTGCCGTGCTGGCGTGAAAATTGCTGTTTCCGGCTTTGGTTCTGCGAACGGGGGCTCAGGCGGCCACGCTGGGATTGAGGCTGTAGGTGCCGGTGAGCAAGGCCTCCGCCAGCACGTGTCCGGCCATCGCAGCGCGCAGTTCCTCCAGTGAGAACCCGTGCATCAACGGCAACGACTGCGTGTCCAGCGCGTAAACGCGAAAGTGATAGTGATGCACCAGCGAATCGTTCCAGGGCGGGCACGGGCCGTCGTAGCCCAGATAGGTGCCTTCCATCTGCACGTCGCCCTTGAACCAATCGGTATAGCTATTGACACCTTGCACGCTGCCGGGCGGTCCATACGGCTGCGGTTTGCCGCGCGGGGTGATGTCGTCGCTGCAGGCGCCTTCGGCCAGCTCGCCGCATTCGACTGGAATGTTCGCCATCAGCCAATGCACGAATTCCACACGCGGCAGATCCGGCGGCACGGTGCGGCCTTCCTTGTTGACGTCATCGGGTTTGCTCGGCACGTCGTTGTCGATGCAGGTGATCGCGAACGAACGCGTGCCTGCCGGTGCGTCTTTCCAGGCCAGGTGCGGGCTCACGTTATCCGATAAAGACACCGGCTTGCCGAGCCTGGCGAACGCCAGCTGCGGCGGAATCGGCTGACCGTGCAGGAAGTTATCGCTGCGTAGCTGCATGAGACATCTCCAACGCTATCGAACGCCGCCAGTCTGGGGCAGGGTCGAGCGGGGCAAGCCGGCGCTTGTCCGCAGCGAGCGTAACGCCCGGGCCATGATCCAGTCGTGACAGCTCTGCTACCTTAGTCGCCCTTGCGGGAGGGAGCATGAGCGAGTTGGACGACCTGAGTACACTGGTGCGTGCGGCAACGCCGTTGCTGGTGATTGAAACGATCGACGAACAGCGGGTCATCGAATGTTTTCGCCATGTCATCGCCCAGGCACTGCATCCGCTGTGGCGCTGGACGCTGACCGATGGCCTGGAAAGGCTGGACTTCAACGGCCCGCGCACACTTGAGGTGGCGGCCGACGCCACCTCCACGCTCCACGCCATCCGCGAAGCCGAACAACGCAGCATCTATCTGCTGTTCGACTTCCAACCCTGCCTGCAATACGCCGTCACGCTGCGGCAGATGCGCGAGATCGTGCAGCGCCAGCGCTGCGCCCCGCACACGCTGGTGCTGGTCGGCGCGAAAGTGGAGTTGCCGCAGGAACTGGATGCGCTCGCCACACGCGTGCCACTGGCCCTGCCCGACATCAAGGAACTCGCCGGCATCCTGCGCGGCGAAGCCACGGCGTGGCAGCGCGAACACAACCGCACATTGGAAGTGGACAACGAAGCGGCGCGCACCATCGTGCGCAACCTGGTCGGTCTGAGCGGGCCGGATGCGCGGCGCATCGTGCGCAAGCTGATCTATAACGACGGTGCGCTCAACGCCAGCGACCTGCCCGAATTGATGAAGGCCAAGTTCGAACTGCTCAACCGCTCGGGCCTGCTGCATTACGAATACGCCACGGCCACCTTTGCCGATGTCGCCGGCGTCAGCCAGGTGCGCGAATGGGTTCAGCGGCGGCGCACGGTCTTTCTCGATCCCAGCCCAAAGCCGGCGCTGGATCCACCCAAGGGTGTGTTGCTGCTGGGCGTGCAGGGTTGCGGCAAGAGCCTGGTTTCCAAGGCGATCGCTGGCGGCTTTGGCGTGCCGCTGGTGCGCATGGATTTCGGTTCGCTCTACGACAAATATCAGGGCGAAACCGAAAAGAACCTGCGCGAAGCGCTGGCTAGCTGCGAAACATTGGCGCCTTGCGTGCTGTGGATCGATGAAATCGAGAAAGGCCTCGCCAGTGGTGGCGAAGACGGCGGCGTGTCGCGGCGCGTACTTGGCTATCTGCTGACCTGGATGGCGGAGCGCAAAGCCAAAGTGTTCGTGGTCGCCACGGCAAACGCGGTGCACGAATTGCCGGCGGAACTGCTGCGCAAAGGGCGCTTCGATGAAATCTTTTTCGTCGACCTGCCCAAGCCTGAGGTGCGCGCGGCGATCTTCGCCATGCATTTGAAGCGGCGCAAGCTCGATACCGGCGAATTCGATCTGGACGCGCTGGCGCAAGCGAGTGACGGCTTTTCAGGCGCGGAAATCGAACAGGCCATCGTCAGCGCGCTTTACGATGCCAGCGGCAATGACGGTGCGCTTGATCAGGCAACGTTGCTGCATGCTTTGCAAACGACCAAACCGCTGTCGGTATTGATGCACGAGCAAGTCGCCAGCTTGCGGGCCTGGGCGCAAGGGCGCTGCGTGCCTGCGGATGCGTAGGTTGGGGTGCGAACCCCAACATTGTCGTCTCCCACGCATCACGATGTTGGGGTTCGCGCCCCAACCTACGAATCGGCGATCGCGTTGAAACGTGCAGCGATGTAGTCGTCGCAGAAGCTGGTCATGTCCCAGCCGCGGATAAAGCCGCAGTGTCCGCCGTAGGTGGCGATATCGAGTTCAACGTTGCTCGGCACTTCCAACTTTTCAAACGCCGCGACCGGAATCACCGGATCATCGCGCGCAGTCAGGATGGTGGCCGGGATCTGCATCTGCTGCAGGATGCGGCCTGCTACCGAATAGCCGTCCAGATAGGCTTCGAGCGAACCGAAATCGGTGTGGCGCAAAACCAGCGATTCGGTCAGGCCACGCAGGTTCTGTTTCAATTCCTGAAGCTCGAAATACTGCACTTCCGGAAATGCTTTCTGCTTGGCGCGCAACGAGCGCCGCCACTTGTTCATGAAATACGCCTGGTAGAACCACGGCGCGGATTCTTCCAGCGAGAACAAACCTTCGCTGGGATCGATAATGGGGCACACCGCCAGCGCATAGTTGAGCGGAATGCCGTGCGCCGGCGCCTGCATCGCCACGCGCAGTGCGAAGTTGCCGCCGAGCGAAAACCCTGCCAGTGCCATCACGCGTGCAGGCCAGCGGCGCGTGATATCGCCCAGCGCATGCACGACTTCATCGATGCGGCAGGAATGGAACAGCGCTTCGTTGAGTCCGTGGCTCTCGCCGTGATCGCGAAAGTTGAGGCGGAAAATATCCCAGCCGTCGTCCAGCAAACGGCTGCCGGTTTGCAGCACGTACGTGGAATCGACACTGCCCTCCCAACCGTGGAACAGTACCGCCAAACCGCGCGATGCCTGTTGCGTTGTCTGTGCGGTGAAAGAGCCCGTCAAGCGAATGCCGTTGCCGCCATCCACCATCACTTCCTGCGCGCCATCCAGCACGCGGTACGCGCGACGCGGCAGCAGCGTGCGCCGCACGCCGCTGGAAGAGAGCATGGTCTGGATATGCCCGCTGGTCAGCGGCCACGACGGCTGAAAATCGCGTCCTTGCGGGAGGGGCCTGCTCAACATTAAGCACGATCCTCAAGCGCGGCGGCGATGCGTTCGCGCGACAAATCGGCCATGCGACGGCGACCTTCGGGACTGGCCGGCACGGGTTCCAGGAAATGCACTTCCGCATCCATCGGCGCGCCGCCGAGCATGCGCAGGAAATTCTGCAGGAAGTTCTCGCTGTCGCGGAAACCGGCATCGATCTGCCGCTTGCCATCGCGCACGAAGCGCAACGCTACCGGCTGCACCGGCACGTCGGCATCGAGCGCGGCCTGGAAGATACGTGCGTGGAACACTTTCAGTACGCCGTTGTGGCCGGTGCCGCCTTCGGGGAACACCGCCACAGCACGGCCGGCGCGCATGCGTTCCACCATCACTTGCATCACCGCCGCCAGCGAATGGTTGCTGCCGCGCCGATGGAAGATGGTGCCGCCGCTCGCCGCCAGCCAGCCAACCAGCGGCCAGCTGGCGATTTCCGCCTTGGCCACGAAGCAAGCCGCGCGCTGGCTATGCAGCAGCTCGATATCGATCCACGAGGTGTGGTTGGCGACGAACAGCACCGGATCGCGCAACGGCTGCCCGACGCGCACGGAGCGCAAGCCGAAGATGCGCATCAGTCCGGTGGACCAGGCGCGGATCATGCGGTGGGTGAACGGTTCGCGCCCGTTCTTCATGACGTCGTGGCGGCGCCAGGTGAGGATGAACCCGCACAGCATGATGCCAAGCACTATGTGCACCAGCAGCAGCGGGACGCGCCACAGGTAACGCAGTGGGCGCAGCAGGTCACGGTCGGGGGTGGAAACGGCGTCGATGCTCATCAGCGGTTAGTTTAGCGTTAACGACGTCCTATCGGCAGTGCAACATCCGGCTCGCCTGCAGACACGTTGGCGCAACCCGCTACATCGACGCGTCGATCAACCGCCGCGCCATCACGCCAAGCACGCGTGCCGGCCCACCTTCGCCGAAGGTCTGGCCGGACACGTAGCTGCCCTCGATCAGCAGCATCAGCCCATCGGCCAGCTCGTCCGGATCGCGCGCACCCATGCTGCGGCACATTTCGCGCAATCGCTCGCGCAGGTTTTGCTTGCTCTCCACGGCGACCTGGTGCGCAGGATGGTCATGGTCGGGATATTCGATGACCGCATTGGTAAGGCCGCAGCCACGATAGCCATCGCGGCTGGCGCGCCTGGACAACCGATCCACGTACGCCAGCAGATGCGCCTTGGGATCGTCGGGATGCTCGGCGCTGGGCGCCTCGAAGCGCTCGCAAAAGCGCTGGTCGTAATCGCGCAGGTAGGCGGCAATCAATTCGTCCTTCGACTCGAACGCACGATACAGGCTGGGCTTGGTGACGCCGGCCTGGTTGACGATTTCCTCCACGCCGACGGCGCGGATGCCCTCGCGGTAGAACAGATCGAACGCGGTATCGCGGATACGGTCTGCCGCGCGTCGCGGGGTTTCGGTGGTAGTGTCCGGGGAAGGTTTAGAACGCATGGCCATAAACGGGCTGGTTGACAATGTTACCGATCGGTACGTACTCTGCGCTTCCGTCCCGTACCGATCGGTAACATGACTATACAGCGCCGCCGGTCATTCGGCCAAAACTATGCTTTCGTGGTGGTCGCCGTGGTGTTTCTGGCGCTGCTGGCCTCGGCCGGCATGCGCGCCACGCCCGGCGTGCTGATGCTGCCGCTGGGCCGCGCCTTGGGCTGGAGCCGGGATGATATTTCCTCCGCAGCCGCCGTCGGCATCCTGCTTTATGGGCTGATGGGCCCGTTCGCCGCCGCGCTGATGCAGCGCTTCGGCATCAAGCGCGTGCTGCTGATCGCGCTCACGGTCATGTCAGTGGCGGCGGCATCCAGTGCGCTGATGACGCGGCCCTGGCACTTGCTGCTGACCTGGGGCGTGCTGTCAGGCGCCGGTACCGGCTGCGTGGCGGTGGTGTTGGGCGCCACCGTGGTGGGCCGCTGGTTCAGTACGCATCGCGGCCTGATGATGGGTTTGCTCACCGCCAGCACCGCGACCGGCACGCTGATCTTTCTGCCTGGCCTGGCCGCCATTGCGGAATACGCCGGCTGGCGGCCGGTGGTGCTGACCATCGCGGCGGTTTGCGCGTTGTTGCTGCCCCTGGTGTTGTGGCTGATGCCGGAGCGTCCTGCTGATATCGGGCTGACACGGTATGGCGCGGCACCAAATGAACCGATCGAGGCGAGTGCGTCGTCGGGCAATCTGTTCGCGCTGACCTTGGGCACCTTGCAGCGCGCCAGCAAGCGCGGCGTGTTCTGGCTGCTGTTTGCGACCTTCTTCGTCTGCGGCTTCACCACCAACGGCCTGATCGGCACGCACTTCATCGCGATGTGTGGCGATCACGGCATTGCGGAAGTGCGCGCGGCCGGCGTGCTGGCGATGATGGGCGTGTGCGACTTGATCGGCACCACCGCATCCGGCTGGCTGACCGATCGCTTCGACCCGCGCAAGCTGCTGTTCGTCTACTACGGACTGCGCGGCCTGTCGCTGATGTATCTGCCCTATTCCGATTTCTCGCTGTACAGCCTGTCGCTGTTCGGCGTGTTCTACGGGCTGGATTGGATCGCCACCGTGCCGCCCACGCTGCGCCTTACCACCGATGCGTTCGGCGAACGCGATGCGCCGGTGGTGTTCGGCTGGGTCGTGGCAGGGCACCAGGTGGGCGCAGCGACGGCAGCCTTCATGGCGGGCGTGCTGCGCGTGCAATTGGGCAGCTATCTCACGCCGTTCGTGATCGCCGGTGCGACGGGTGTGGTGGCAGCGTTCCTGGCGTTGCGCATTCGGCGGTGTGACGGTCGCATGCCATGGGTGGCCACGGGCGAAAGCGCCGCATCGTAGGCTGGGGTGCGAACCTCAGCATTGCCGTGTATGCATGCATCGTGACGTTGGGGTTCGCACCCCAACCTACGGCTCCAGCTGTGTCAGCGGCAAGGCCCCTGCCCGCTTCACCGTCCGCAACACGAAGCTTGAGTTCACGTCCGCCACGCCGGAGGCGTTGAGCAGCCGATCGAGCAGGAAGCGCGAGAAATGCTGCAGGTCGGCCACGTAGATATGCATGAGGTAGTCCATGTCGCCAGTGAGCGCGTAGCAGCTCACCACCTCATCCCAGCCATTGACTCGCTCTACAAAGCGCTCGATCACCTCGCTTTCGTGGCGGGTGAGCTGCACGCGCACGAACGCCTGCAAGCCCAGCCCCACGGCTTCCGGATCCACCTGCGCGCTGTAGCCGGTGAGCACGCCCTCCTCCTCCAGCCGCTGCAGGCGACGCAGGCAGGCGGAGGGCGACAGGTTCACCCGTTCGGCCAGCTCGGCATTGGTGATGCGGCCTTCGGCCTGCAACACGGCCAGCACACGCAAGTCGGTGCGATCCAGGGTAACCATGCACGATATCTCCGATTCATGATCATCTGGCGCACGATTATTGCGCGCATGGCGCTTTTTCGCACAACAAAACAAGGAACATGCGCGATGTGGGACGTATCCTATTGATCAGCCACACGTCTTTTTTTGGAGCCGTCGATGGATACGTCCAGCCCCCCGCGCCGCGTCGAACACCAGCAGACCGACCGTGGTTATGTCCCCGTCTACGCCACCGGTGTGGTGGAGCAGCCCTGGTCCGGCTACAGCCGCACCGACCACGAGGTGTGGGACACGTTGTACAAGCGCCAGCGCGAACTGCTGCCCGGCCGGGCCTGCCGCGAATTCCTGGAAGGCGTCGAACGCTTCGGCCTGGGTGATGGCGGCATTCCCAAATTCGCCGACCTCAACCAGGTGCTCGGCAAGACCACCGGTTGGGAACTGGTCGCGGTGGAGGGCCTGCTGCCGGATGAAGTGTTTTTTGACCACCTCGCCCATCGGCGCTTCCCGGTGTCCTGGTGGATCCGCAAGCCCGAACAGCTCGACTACCTGAGCGAACCGGACCTGTTCCACGACCTGTTCGGCCATGTACCGCTACTGCTCAACCCGATCTTCGCCGACTACATGCAGGCTTATGGCCGTGGCGGCATGAAGGCATTCGGCATCGGCCCCGAAGCGCTGATGAACCTGACGCGCCTGTACTGGTACACGGTGGAATTCGGCCTGATCAACACGAGCGAAGGCATGCGCATCTATGGCGCGGGCATCGTCAGCTCCAAGGGCGAATCGATCTACTGCCTGGATTCACCCGCGCCGAACCGCATCGGCTTCGGTTTGGAGCGCGTGATGAACACGCGCTACCGCATCGATACTTATCAGCAGACGTATTTCGTGATCGACAGCTTCGAGCAACTGTTCGATGCCACGCGGCCAGACTTCACGCCCATCTATGCCAAGTTGAAGCGGCAAACCGCGCATGCGGCAGCGGATGTGCTGGAGAGTGATCGCGTGTTCCATCGCGGTACGCGTGAAGGGTTTGCGACGGACGCGGATACTTGATCCGCCAGTTGTCGCGTAGGTTGGGTTACCCCGGACTTGATCCGGGGGTAACCCAACCTACAAATCACCTCATTGCCCGTGCGCATCCACCCATGGCTTGAGCAACGCGATCCACAGCGCATAGCCCGCGCGGTTCATGTGCAGCCCATCTTCGATAAACCATTTCGGCTGCGGCTGGCCATCCGCTCCCAGCATTGGCGTAAACACATCGATATACGTCACGTTCTTTTGCGTTGATGCGTAATTACGTACGAGCGCATTCGCCTGTTTGATCTTCGGCAACAGCGCCTTGCGCGCCATGCTCGGTTTGATCGCCACGAAGGCGATCGCCACACCTGGATCGAACGAACGCACCCTGGCCACGAACGCCACGAAATCGTCGTGTACTTGCTGCGGCGTGTGGCCATCAAACAAATCGTTGTCGCCCGCATACAAAACGATCGCGCGCGGATGGTAGGGCTTGACGATGCGGTCGGCGAAATAGGTGGAGTCGCTCAGCTCCGAGCCGCCAAAGCCGCGGTTGATGACTTTGACCTCCGGAAAATCCGCCGCGACGGATTTCCAATGCTCGATTGACGAACTGCCGATAAACAACACCGCATGCTGCGGCGGCGGATTGGCGCGATCGGAGGATTCGAACGCCTCGATCGCCGCGTTCCACTGCGCATGGTTGGTCTGCGCGACGCACGCGAAACAAGGTGCCAGGGCAAGCAACAGCGATAGCAGGAGCTTCATGAGGGTCCCGGGTCGATCGTTGAAGTGACGATCATAATCCCGCCACGCTCATCACGACTGCATCAACGGCGCTTCAGTTCGTTCACTTCAAGCACTTGCGCAATATGCTGGCCATCCCAGCGATAGATCAGGTGCTGCGCCTGCACGCACGGTGCAACGACATCGGGATAAAACGCCGCCAGGCATTCACCACCGCGATGCCGCACGCTGTTGTACACGATGCCGTTGGAACCTTCTTCAAGCAGCCTGCGCGCAAGCTTGACGCTGTCGGCGTAGCTGTCCGGATCATGCGCCTGCATCCAGCCGCCGCGAATATCGTGCAGCTTGCAATCGATGCTGGTGCGGTAACAACGCATCTCCGCATCGCATGCAGGTTCCGACGTGGCCGCAAGAAAGCGCTCGCGGTGGTACACGGTTTCTTCCACGGCGGTGATCACGTTGCGCGCCGCATAGAACACGCCCCAGGTGCCGTCGGAAAAACGGCTGCCTTCCGGATTCAAATGCGTGAATGCGGCCATCACCGGCGTCGAACCCGGGCCGCTGATGCGTCGATCCCGTGGCACCAGGCGTAACGCATCGGCCTCTTCGCGCAGGCGCGGATTGGTCATCGCTTCAATGGCGAAGATCGCATCCATGTCGGCCGGATCGGCAATGCGATCGAACAAGCCAGCCGGCGGAAAGCGGCTCGGCACGATGCGATAGGCATGCGTCCAGCGGATGCGGCGTAGGGGAGGCGTGTCGGTAGGCATGGCGTGGTCCGCGGCACATCACCGCAGCATCGGTATTCGTCCCTGTTCGACGTTGAGGGGAATGGTGCCGAAACGGCTTCTCGCCAACTGCGACCGATACCACCAAGCCGCTGGCAAAACGTCGCTCGCGCAGTAGTTTTGCTGGCGGCTTACCAGCCGCGTTGCGCGTCCAGGTATTGCCGAACGACGTACAGATCAGCCACGTTGCCCGACAACATGCGATCCAACGCCGATTGCCCCCCGAACAGCGGCGAGCGGTTGGGTTTATGCAGCCAGGCGTCGGCTTGTTCGTGATTGGGAAACAGGATCTGCAGCGCCTTGTAGATGCCGAGCAAATAACTGATGCGCTCCAGCGTATCGCGTCCCAGCGTGCCGTCCTGGTGACGCTTCCACTTGTAGAACGTGGACTCGGGTGGTTCGCCCAGCAGCCTGCGCTGTTCGGTAATGCGCAGGTTCCAGCGCTCGGCCATGTTGAAGAAGGCGCGCAGGGCGGGGCCGCTCATTTCTTCGGCCGGGGCGAGCCGATGATGGAGGGCATGGGCTGTCATGGCTGACTCTCCCGATAAAGTTTAAATGCATACTACTTCATCTGTGAAGTTTGTGCCAAGCCTTGACCATCGGGGCAGTGCAGGTTGGGTTAGCGCTGCGTAACCCAACGATACCGCTGGAAAATGTTGGGTTACGCTGCGCTAACCCACCTACGGCGGCTTGGCCGCGCGCTCAATGCTTGGCGCAATCGCAGCCGTAGTCCGGCTCCGGGCCGCCCTCGGCAATAAAGCGGTCGATGCGCTGCTCCAGCACCGGCAACGGTACCGAGCCGATGGACAGCACCGTGTCATGGAACGCACGCAGATCGAACTTCGGCCCCAGCGCCTTCTCGGCTTTGGCCCGCAAATCAAGCATCTTCAAGTAACCCAGCTCGTACGACAGCGCCTGCCCGGGCCAGCTGATGTAGCGGTCGACCTCATTGGCGATTTCGCGGTCGGACAGCGCGGTGTTCTCGGTCATGTAGTCGATCGCCTGCTGGCGCGTCCAGCCGAGGTGGTGGATGCCGGTGTCGACCACCAGGCGGCAGGCGCGCCACATCTGGTAGGTGAGATAGCCGAAGCGCTGGTAGGGCGTCTTGTAGATGCCCATCTCGTTGCCAAGGTATTCCGCGTACAACGCCCAGCCCTCGCCGTAGGCGGAGATGTAGCTGTTGCGGCGGAATGCGGGCTGGTCGTGCTGTTCTTCCGCCAACTCCAATTGCAGCGCATGGCCGGGATACGACTCGTGCAAGGTCAGCGCCGGCATGTTGTAGAGCGGGCGCGAGGGCAGGTCGTAGGTGTTGACCAGATAGACGTCCGGGCCGCCGCGGCCGGAGGTGTAATACGGCGCGATCGCATCCGGCACCGGCTCGATGGTGAAGCGCGAACGCGGCAGATGCCCGAAGAACTTGCCAAGCTGGCCATCCACTTCCTTGGTCACCCAGGCGGTCTTGCCCAGCAGTTCCTCCGGCGTCTTGGCGTAGAACTGCGGATCGGTGCGCAGGAAATGCAGAAAGTCGGCGAAGCTGCCCTTGAAGCCGGTGGCGTGCATGGTGTCGAGCATCAGGGCGTGGATTTTGTCCACCTGCGCCAGGCCGATCTGATGGATGGTGTCGGGGTCCAGATCGAGCGTGGTGTATTCGCGGATCTGCTGGCGGTAATAGTCCTTGCCGTCGGGCAGGGCTTCCGCCGCAAGTGTGCTGCGCGCTTGCGGCACGTATTCGGTGCGAAAGAAAGCGAGCAGCTTTTGATAGGCAGGAATAACGGCACGGTTGATCTTCTCGCGAGCGTCCGCCTGGATTGCCGCGGTCGTCACCGCCGGGATGTTCGACGGCATGTGCTGCAGCCGCTCGTAAAAAGACGTTTGCGTGGGGTCTTTCACGTCGGCGACGGCAGCGATGGAAACATCGCGTCCTGCCAGGACCGCCTTCGGCACGCTGAAGCCGCGCTTCAAGCCGGCGCGCATGTTGGCGATTTGCTGGTCGAAATACGCGGGCACCTGTCCCAATCGATCGACGTAGCGGCGATAGTCGGTTTCGTTGTGCAGCGAATCGGCGCCCAGGTCGCCGTCGAGTTCGCTCCAGAACGCCGAGTCGCTGTTGAACGGCATCTGCCATTGCTTGAACTGCTGGTCGGCGATGAAGTTGCGGATCTGCTCGCGGTAGATCGCGTCGTTCACCTGCTGCGCGGGCGAAAGCTCCTTCGGGTTGATCGCATCCAGCTGGCGCATGACTTTCTGCCAGTAATCGAGCCGCTCCTGTTGGCGCTTGGCATCGACCTGGTCGAGGCGGCCGTTGTTCGGCTGCGCTTCGCCGGAAGCGCTCACGCCGGCTTGTCCGGTACGCCAGGCCCATTCCTGCTCGTAGAGATGCTTGAAATGTGCGTCCGCGGTTTGTTGCTGCGCGAAGGCCGGCATGGTCAGCAGCAAGCCTGCAACGAGGCTGCCGATACGAGAGGCGTGTTTCACTGCGTTGGATTTCCTGTGGAAGACATCGCGGCCATGGAAGCCGACACGGCATCTTCCACGCTCCAGCTATCCAATGCCTGTGACGAAAGCTGGGGCAGGGCGGCGCGCAGCAGCAAGGCGCGGGTTTCATCTTTCACGCGCGCCACGCGCAGCGTGACGCCGCGCGCCTGCAGCCAGCCGGAAAAATCGCCGAGCGATTCGAGCGCGGTGCTGTCCAGATCGGGCGAGGCTTCCAGGCTCAGCACTACCTGCTTCACGTTTCCGCGTGCTTCCAGCTGCTTGCGCGCAAGCGCCATCACCGCTTCGGCGTTGGCGAAGAACAGCGGTTCTTCCGGGCGCAAGATCAGCATGCCCGATGGCTGCACCGCGTTCGGGTGCTGCGCGATGTCCACGAAATCATGGCTGCCGGGAAGACGGCCGAGCACACTGACGCGCGCCGAAGCGAGCTGGCGCAGCAGCAAGATCAGGCTGAAGGCGATCGCGAACAACAAGCCGTTGAGAATGCCGAGCGACAGCACCGCGATCACCGCGGCAAGTGCCAGCAGGCGATCGCGCTTCCATTGCAGATACGGGCGGAACACCGACAGGCGCCACGATTTGCTGACCGCGTGAATCACGATCGCGGCCAGCACGGCGAGCGGAATGCGTTCGATCCAGCGCAACAGAAGCAACACCATCAACAGCACGGTGGCCGCGGCAATCAACCCGGCCAGCTTCGATTGCGCGCCCGCCGCTTCATTGGCGGAGGTGCCGGAATAACCGGCGCCGACCGGCATGCCCTGGCACAAGCCGCTCAACACGTTCGCCACGCCCAGCACCAGCAGGTCGCGATTCGGCGCCACCGTGTCGTTGTGCTTCAACGCAAAACCGCGGATCGAGCTGTACGACTCGGCATACAGAATCAGCAACAAAGCCGCCGCCAGTTCCACGCTCGGCAACCATTGGCCACTGGTGGGCCACATCGGCATGCCAATGCTCAGCTTGAGGTCGATCACGCCCGTGAGCGGCACGCCGTGGGCCGCCAACCAGCCGGATGCGGCCACGCCGAATGCAATCACCAGCAGACTGCCCGGAACGCGGCGCAGGCGCTCGCACGCGTACAACAGCAACAAGGCCAGCACGCCCGTGGCCAGCGTTACGGCGTGTACCTGCCCAGAGGTGCGCACCAGATCCACGATCAACAGGGGAACGAAATCGCCGTGCAGACCCGGCCAGTCGCCCAGATGCGGCAATTGCTTGAGCGCGATGACGATCGCCAACCCGAAGGTGTAGCCACGCAACACCGGACGCGCGATGAGATGCGACAGACCACCCAGGCGCGCCACGCCTGCAATCAGAAAACACCCGCCGCCCAACAACACCAGCGTGGCGGCAACGGCCACGCGATTCACGCCGCCGCCGGCCAGCAAAAGCGTGCCGGCTGCCAGCACCGCCGCAGAGGACGAGGTCGACGACACGATCGCGAAACGGCTGGTACCCAGCAATCCATAGCAGACCAAGCCGACCAACAACGCCACCACACCGGCCTGCGGTGGCATGCCCGCGATACCGGAGTAGGCCACCGCCTCGGGCAGCAGCAGACCCGCTATCCCCAAGCCGGCCAGCACGTCGGCGATGGGGGCCGACGAGGTGGCGGTACTCATTGGATTTGTCCGCTCCACCCAGGCAGATACGCCGCTTCGTGCGAATGGGCGAGCAGCAAGGCATCCTGCAACTGCTTGGACGTCACGCGCTCACCCTTGAGTTTCACGTTGCGCCGATAGAACTCCGCCCACAGGAATTCCGAATAGGGCGTGGCGTCCTTGGCGTAACCGCCCGCGACGCGCACGCGCGCGGCCAAGGTGCGATAGGGATCATCCGCCAGATCCGTGAGGTTGCGCGGAATCGCATCGTATTCCTGCCGCTGGCCGTGTTCGTTATACGGATGGGCCCAGCGGTTGAATTCCATGGTGCGCCAGAACACGTCCGCATCCAGCCAGGAAAAGTCGCGCTGGATCATCACCGGCACCTCCTTGACACCTTCCTCGCACAGGGCAAGGCCAAGGTGATGGTGATCGACGATGTAGACCTGATGCTTCGGCCCCAATACCCCAGGAAACCAGTGCGCGGCGAGCAGCTCCTTGCGCTTCTTCTTGCCGAGCTTTTCCCATTGCGCGCGTTTCTCCGCTACTTCCGCCTTGCCCACGGTCATCTGGGTAGGGCGCAGTTTGGCCGGCGCAATCGACAACAACGGATGACGCACGCCTGACGACATGGGGTGACTCCTGCGGTGGCCCTGGTGGGCGCAGGGTAGCGTAGGTTGGGGTGCAAACCCCAACTTCCCCACGTGGATATATATCTCGATGTTGGGGTTCGCACCCCAACCTACTCCAGCCCCGAGTAATACCCGCGCATCGCCTGCATGTAGGAGCCCAGATCACGATCCGGTGCGGTCTGGAACACCTCGCCGGTCTTGTCCATGCGATCGATGCGATCCGGCCGGAAGTTGCGAAAGTCCTTGCGCAGCCGGCACCAGGTACCGAGGGTCCATTTGCCGCCCCAGAACGCCAGGCATAGCGGTTCCACCTCGCGTTCGCTGGCGCGGCCCGCCTCGTCTTTGTAGAGCAGGCGCAACACGTGTTGCGCTTCGATCGCGGCGTGCAATTGATCGATGCGTGCGGCAAAGGCGGTGGAGTGTTCGTCGCGCCAGATCGGCGCATAGATGCGCGTGCGCGAGGACCGTTCGCGGAGTTCCGGCGGCAGCACCGCTTCGATCTTCATCAGCGCGGCTTGCGCCCCGGCGGCCAGCTTTTCGCCTGCGAACGCGCGGACGAAGCGCGTGCCGACCACCAGCGATTCGAGTTCTTCGGCGGTAAACATCAGCGGAGGGATGTCCGAGCCCTTGCGCAGCATGTAGCCGACGCCGGCTTCGCCTTCGATCGGTACGCCCGAGAGCTGCAGGTCTGCCACGTCGCGATAGACCGTGCGCAGCGATACCCCCAGCATTTCCGCGAGCTGGCGTGCCTGCAGCGCGGTACGACGACCACGCAGGGCATTGATGATGAGGAAGAGGCGATCAGCACGACGCATCCGTGCATGATCGCCCAGGTTGACCTTACGGACCAGCGTCCGAAGTCATGCAGGGTCGTCGCAGTGCGTGAGACGTCGGCATGCGCTGCACCCCTCGGACGAAGAATGGCTGTGAAAGTGCGCGTTCCCTCCCGGCCGTCATTCCCGCGAGAGTGGAAATGACGGCCGCTTGGATAACCCAGCCTCGCGCACTTCGCGTGCATCTCACGCCGCCTGCTGAGCCAGAAACTCAGCATCCTTGGCTGCCGCGCGCTGCATCGCCGGGCGCGTGATCACGCGATCGATGTAGGCGCGAATCTGCGGTGTTTCCGGCACCAGCTTGAACAGGGTGGTCCAATGCAACGCACCGCCCCAGAGCACGTCCACCGCGGTGAACCGCTCGCCGAGCATGTACGGCCCCTTGGCCAACTGCAATTGCAAAGTATTGACGACGTCGTCCCAGGTGCCATAGGGCGACGTGGAAGGCGGCGCGGGTTCGCGATTGAGCGAGCGATCGACCAGCGCCGGCTCGAAGCACGAGCCGTAGAACACCAGCCAGCGCAGGTAAGCACCACGCAGCGGATCGTCGATCGCCGGAGCCAATCCTGCCTCCGCATACAAATCGGCCAGATACAGGAATACCGCGGGCTGCTCGGTGATCAGTACATCGCCATGCCGGATCGCCGGCACTTTGCCCATCGGGTTGATCGCCCGATAGTCCGGCTGGCGCGACTCGCCAGCCTTCAAGTTGACCAGGTGCAGTTCGTAATCGGCATTCAATTCTTCAAGCAATGAAAACGTGCCGCCCGAACGGCTATTGGGTGCGTGATAGAAAACGATCTTGCGGTTCATGTCGTCACCTTTGAACGGAAGGTTTATAGATGCCGCGTTTCAGCCGGCGCGTTTTGCCAATTGTTGTTGCGTCCATCGGAAAAATGCATCGGGGCCTCAATCAACTCCGCGGGTTCCACGTCATCCAGGCAGAACACGTTGACGAAGTAAAACTCGCCGCCCAGCACGTCGAGATTGCCTTTGCCGTAGGGCCTGACGCCGCAGTGCTTGCAGAACAGGTGATGCATGCTGTGGCTGCCGAACTGGTAGTCGGAAAGCTCTCTTTCGCCGCTGATGAGCCGGAACGCATCCGGCTTCACGATGACGCCCCACTGCCGTGCCTTGCTGCAGATGGAGCAGTTGCAACGTCCCGTGCCTTGCGCAAGATCGATCTCCGCTTCGAGCTTGACTGCGCCGCAATGACAACTGCCGTGATAGGTCTTTTGCATGATCAATCCTCGAGTGATGAGTTATGCGCCGCTCAAGCCGCCCGACGGTTCATCCGTCGAACGCATGCGCAAGCTGGTGGAAGCGGCGGCCGGCAAGACCAGCACGCGTTTGCGTTCCGGCTCGAATGCCGGTGTGAGCTGCACGATGCGATTGCCTTTTTCGGGCTTCTCTTCCTGCTGTTCCTGCGGCACGGGCAGGCGATATTGGCCATCCATCAACAGGCCCCGCAGATACATCGGCCGGTACGCGGCCAACAGACGATCGACGAAGTTCTTGGTAGTCATGTGAGCCCCTTACGCTGCGCGAACGACTTCGATAGGCTGGCCGGCAAACCACGGCGGCGGCACCGCATGCTTGAACAGCCGGTACCAGTGTTCGCGGTCGCTGGCGTTGTACAGATCCAGCGTATGGATGATTTCCCGCGCGAATTCGATGCTGCCCAGATGGCTGGCAGTGATCACGCCACCATCGCTGACGGCGAGCACGTTGGCATCGTATTGATCGTGGCCGGTGTACCCGGGGGCTTCACGGCTTATCTGTGCCGGCCAGTTGCCGGTGTGGCGGCAATGGTCGAGCAAACCCGCACGCGCCAACGCCGGTACGCCTTGATCGATGGCCGCCACCGGTGCTCCCGCTTCGTAGACGCGTCGCGCCACAGCTGCCGTCTGCTCAAGCTGAGAAGGCAACCACAGATGCCCGCCCGGCAGAATCAGTAAAGCGACGGCATCCAGATCAAGCTCATCCACGCTGACATCGGGCAATACCTGCAACCCGCTCATCGATGTGACCGGCTCCCGCGTGAAGCCGGCGCTGCGTACTTCCCACTCCCCCGGGCGGCGGATTTCGGCCAGGGCCAAGGCCACCTGCCAATCCGCAAACCCTTCGAATACCAGCACATAAATCGTGTCGCGCATGATCGTCCCTCCTTTTCGATAATGAAAGCTTGCGCCCCGGCTACTGCCAGCGTGTTGTCAGCAGCCCACCACGCCGTTCCCGCGCAAGCGGGAATCTCGATCTGCACCACATCGAAAGGACGCCACCCTTGCAGGGGATGCCAACGGTGGCGAGAGATTCAGGCGGTTGACTGGCTTCCGTAAGCCCTAGCCGGGACAATGGCGGCCCCTTTGCCAGCAGGTTCGCCATGAAGCCCATCTCGCTGATCCAATTCCTGATCGAAGAACGCCGCGCCGGCCATATCAACGCCGAACTTACCTTGCTGATCGAAGTGGTGGCGCGTGCGTGCAAGCGCATCGCGGTGGCCACCAACAAGGGCGCCATCGGCGGGGTGCTGGGCGAGGCGGGCACTGGCAACATCCAGGGCGAAGCACAGAAGAAACTGGACGTCATCTCCAACGAGATCCTGCTGGAAGCCAACGCCTGGGGCGGCCAGCTTGCCGCGTGCGCATCCGAAGAGATGGAAGATCCGCAACCGATTCCCGACATGTATCCGAAGGGCAATCACCTGTTGCTGTTCGATCCGCTGGATGGCAGTTCCAACATCGACGTGAACATTTCCGTCGGCACCATCTTCTCCGTGCTGCGCTGCCCGGATGGTGTGAGCAACCCAAAGGCTGAGCACTTCCTGCAACCCGGTACCACGCAACTCGCTGCGGGCTATGTCGTGTATGGCCCCGCTACCGTGCTGGTGCTGACGTTCGGCCACGGCACGCACGAGTTCACGCTGGATCGCGAAGTGGGCAGCTTCACCCTCAGCCGCCGCGATATTCGCATCCCTGAGGAAACTGCCGAATTCGCCATCAACATGTCGAACCAGCGTCACTGGGAACCGCCGATGCAGCGCTATATCGGCGAATTGCTTGCCGGCAAGGACGGCCCGCGCGGCAAGGATTTCAACATGCGCTGGGTCGCCTCGATGGTGGCCGACGTGCATCGCATCATCACCCGCGGCGGCGTGTTCTTCTATCCGCTGGATGCCAAGATCAAGAGCAAAGGCGGCAAATTGCGCTTGATGTACGAGGCCAATCCGATGGCTTTCATCATCGAACAGGCGGGCGGCGCGGCCACCACCGGACGCGAGCCGATTCTTGGCCTGCAGCCGACCGGTTTGCACCAGCGCGTGCCGGTGTTTCTCGGTTCGAAGAAGGAAGTGGAAGTTGCGACGCACTACCACCTTGAGGCGGACGGCGCGAATTCATGATCCCGTGGTCATAGGTTGGGTGAGCGCGGCGCAACCCAACCTACGCAACTGCTGGCGTCTGTTTAATGGATCAACCCGGGTTGTCAGGCAGGAATAGACCCACTAGGGCTAGGGCGAGCAGAAGACCACCCAGCACCATAGCAATCCAATTTACGCCAGTAATTTTCGAATTGGGATCGTGCTCGGGCGCTTCGATTCGGTTGATGTCGTTGATGACCTTCTGCACGGGAATCAAAAAAGCTACCGAGGCCATGCTGATCAATCCAAAGGGACCCGGCAATTTGTACGCGAGCGTTAAGAGAATCCATCCAGCTGCCAGCCAACCGGCAGGCATTTCTCCCTTGCCATGTTCTTTTTGCCATTCTCGTATCTCGTCAAAAAGGGAATAGCAAAAGAAGACACCAAAAACAGCACGCCAGAAAGGAGAAATATTCTCCTTTTCGCGAAGCTTGATGCTTTGCCAGTTCTTGTAGAACCAATACAGCTCGTATAACCCGCACGTGAAGATCGACATCAACACAAGTTTCAGTGGCGAGACAGCAAAAAATGGAGCTTGCGCACTGGGTTTGTTCTCGACCGGTAAAACCAGCGCTGCGGTCGGAGGCGAATACGGATTGTCCTGCATATGGAAATAGCTTCCTGTTTAAGTGTCCAATGAATCACCCACTACATATACGTTCACGTAGCACTTTCGCCGTACTTGCGTTGCCGCATCCACTTCGTCACGATCCACTTCTCGCCACGTGTCACCGGCGATCCGCCATGCAGCGTCAAGCGATCCAACTGGTTCTGGCTGTTGGTGTATTCGAAATAGACGGCTGAACCTTTTTTCGGCACGACTTCCATGCCGATTTCGGGAAAGATGGTGGTGCCGCCCTCTTCCACTTCGTTCAAATACATCACCATGGTGGAGACACGCTGCCCGCCGATGGTCATCTGTACCTGGCTGCCGGGATCTTCCGGCGGGAAGTAATCGAAGTGCGGCTTGTATTCGCCGCCGATGCCGTAGTGCAGGATCTGCAGGCCCTCGCCGTTTTCGACCGGCCAATTCATCACCTCGGAAATGCGCCGATCAAGGCGTGCGATAAAGGGATCGGCGTTGAGGGTGAAGAAGGTGCCTTCGCTGCTGCGATCGGCGATGACTTCGTGCTTGCCGGTAAGCGGATCGACCGTGGTGGAGCGGCGCATCTTATCGGAGGAACGGCGGATCAGTTCATCGCACTCTTCCTCGCTCAATACGCCATCGAGCACGGCGATCATCGGGCGATTCACGCGCGTAACCACACGGACGTCGCGATCGGACGTGCGAATCAGATTGCCGGCGTGCAGCCGTGGCCTTTCATACACATAGCCGGCGGGAGACTGGGCTTGCGGTTGTGGTTTGCTTGCGGCAACAAAGGGGCCGCTCATGACGCCGTTGACCGCTGCGCGCGCGAACACCGGATCGAAATGATTGCGCACCATGTCGTCGATCAGCGATTGCGGGGCACAGCCGCGGGAGAGGTTTTCCTGGATCCAGTTATGCCATTCGGGCGGCAGGTGCGTCATCGCGTTCATCGCAGAGTCCTTAGGTCTACAGCGCAGTCGATTGGGTAGCAGCTTTCACCGCCGATGGTCGCAGGGCGGGGTGGAGGCGATTGTGAACCTGTTGGCCTGATAAGTGCGAGAGGAGAAGCCCCTCCCCCGAAGGGAGAGGGGAGCAAGTCGATCATGCCAAGCCGTGGCTACGCAGCAGCGCCTCGGGTTCGGGCTTGCGTCCGCGGAACGCGATAAAGCTTTCGATAGCCGGCCGGCTTGCGCCCACCGCCAGGATTTCGCGGCGGAAGCGCTCGCCGGTAGCCGGATCGATCACGCTCTGCCCGTCGCGCGCATGCTCCTCGAAGGCGCCGAACGCATCCGCACTCAGCAACTCCGCCCATAGGTAGCTGTAGTAACCCGCCGCGTAGCCGCCGGCAAAGATGTGGGTAAAGGCATGCGGAAAACGCTGCCAGGCCGGCGGATGCAGCACGGCTACTTCGTGGCGTGCCTGCTCCAGCACCTGGAGCGTGCGCGCGCCCTTGCCGGGCTCGTATTGCAGATGCAGCAGGAAATCGAACAACGCGAACTCGAGCTGGCGCACCAGGAACAGGCCGGCATGGAAGTGCCGCGCCGCCAGCATGCGTTCAAACAGTTCGTCCGGCAGGCGCTCGCCGGTTTCCCAGTGCTTGGCGAACATGTCCAGCGCTTCGCGATGCCAGCCGAAGTTCTCCATGAATTGGCTGGGCAGTTCCACCGCATCCCATTCCACCCCGTCGATGCCGCCGACAGAAGGCAGCGTCACCTCGGTCAGCAAATGATGGAAGCCGTGGCCGAATTCGTGGAACAACGTAAGCACGTCGTCGTGCGTGAGCAGTGCAGGGCGGCCTTCGGTCGGCGGCGCGAAATTGCAGGTGAGGAAGGCCACCGGCAATTCCAGATGCGTGCCATCGTCGAAGCGCGCGCGGCACACGTCCATCCATGCACCACCGCGCTTGCCGCTGCGTGCGTAGAGATCGATATAGGCGCCGGCAAAGATGTGTCCTTCAGCGTTGACGACGTCGTAGTAGCGCACGTCCGGATGCCATACGTCGATGCCGTCGCGCGGTTTCAGCGTAATGCCGTAAAGCTTCTGCACCAGGCCGAACAAGCCGTCGATCACCGCCGGCAATGGGAAGTACGGCTTGAGTTGTTCTTCATCCAGCGCGTATTGCTGCTGGCGCAGTTTCTCCGCCGCGTAAGCAACATCCCAGGATTCGAGATTGTCGAGCTTGAGTTCCTCGGCGGCGAAATCGCGCAGCGTGGTGAGTTCTTTCTGCGCCACCGGCTTGGCACGCAAAGCGAGGTCACGCAGGAAAGTCAGCACTTCGTCCGGTGCGCCAGCCATCTTGGTGGCAAGCGATTCTTCTGCCGCGTTGTTGAAGCCGAGCAGCTGAGCTGCTTCATGGCGCAACGCCATGATTTTGTCGATGCGTGCGGTATTGTCGTATTTGCCGGCGTGTGGTCCTTGATCGGAAGCGCGCGTTTGATAGGCCCAATACACGCGTTCGCGCAGGCCGCGGTTGTCGGCATAGGTCATCACCGCTTGCACGCTGGGTTGCTTGAGCGTGACCAGATAGCCTTCCATCCCCTTTTCCTTGGCGTACTGCCGCAGCACGGCCCGGCCGGATTCGGGAATGCCAGCCAGATCGCGTTCGTCGGTGATGTGTTCCTGCCACGCATCGGTGGCATCCAGCACGGCGTTGGAGAATTCGGTGGAGAGCTTGGACAACTCCACGCCGATGTCGCGGAAGCGCGAGCGCGCGGGTTCTTCCAGCGCAACACCGGATAGCTTGAAATCACGCAGAGCATGTTCGACCAGGGCGCGTTGCGCGCGGGAGAGCCTGGCGAAATTCGGTGCATCCGCCACCGCTTGCACAGCCGCGTAGAGATCGCGGTTCTGGCCAACTTCGATCGAGTAGTCGGTGAGCATTTCTTCCGCTGGACCGTAGACCTTGCGCAGCGCTTCGCTATCGGCGACCGAGTGCAGATGCGAAACAGGCGACCAGGCATGCGCGATGCGCTGGTCGAAGCGTTCCTGCGGCAGCATCACGGATTTGAAATCGTGCGTGGCGCCCGGCGCAGTCAGTGCGGCGATGCCGGCGCGGCTGTCGGCCAGCAGGGTTTCGACAGCTGGCAGCACGTGTTCGGGCTGGATCTGGGAGAACGCCGGGAGTGCGCTGTCGGCCAGCAGGGGGTTGTCTTGACTCATGGTTTCGCTCCTTACAGGCCTGGAAGGGTGCTGGCGCGACGGGCCGAAATCAAGCCGGATGCAACGCATACGATGTCATCACGCCCGTCGTACCATCGCGCGCATGCTACCTGCCGACATCCCCGCCCTGATCGGTCGTATCCCGCTGTTTTCGCATCTGACGGATGCGCAGCGGGCGACATTGGCCGGCTATCTGCATTGGATTTGCCTGCCTGGCGGCCAGTATCTGTACCGCGCCGGCGAAGTGGCCGACGCGCTGTATCTGTTGCGTAGCGGCAGCCTGGGTGTGTTCGATGGGGCGACCGATCTGATTCGGCAAGTCGCCGCGGACGATTGTGTCGGCGAGATCAGCCTGCTGGGCGGTGAGGCGCTCCGCTACAACGTGCGTGCCTTGCGCGATTGCGAGCTGCTGCGTCTGGATCAACAGCATTTCGAGCAGCTGATCGAACATCATCCGCGCGCGATGATGGGCATGGCGCGGCAGGCAGTGGATCGGCTGATCCGGCGTGAACGCCACGTGGAGCCGCCCGACAAGCCGCGCACGTTTGCGATCTTGCCGGTGGACGAAACCGTTCCCGTGCGTGGCCTGGCGATGCAGCTGGCGCAAGCGCTGGAGGCCTTCGGTAGCTGCGTGGTGATCGATGCCGAGCACGGCGCCAACCGCGGCAGCGACTGGTTTGCCGAGCGCGAATCGCAGGTGCGTTTCGTGATCTATCTGGACAGTACCGGCGATGCCTCCTGGCGCCTGCGCTGCCTGCGCCAGGCCGACGTGCTGTTGCTGCCTGCGCTGGCGGCGCAACCGGCCAGGCCATGGCCGGAAGCGGCACCCGGGCATCCGGCGCGCGTGCGGCATCGGCCGCGGCATCTGTTGCTGATCCATCCTGCGCACCGCGTACTGCACGGCGCAGCACGACGTTGGCGCGGGCAGTTCAGCGGCGACGTTCGCCATCACCACATCTGCGGCGAAAGCGATATTCCACGCATCGCGCGCCTGATCAGCGGCCACGCACGCGGTTTGGTACTGGCCGGCGGCGGTGCACGCGGCTTGGCGCATCTGGGCGCCTTGCGCGCACTGCAGGAGACTGGACACGACTTCGACGCCATCGGCGGTACCAGCATCGGCGCCATCATCGGTGCAGGCCTCGCCAACATGTGGAGCGTCGAGGAGATGATGCGCGTGTATGTCGAAGCTTTCGTGCGCGGCAAGCCGCTGTCGGATTGGACGCTGCCGCTGGTGGCGCTCACGCGCGGACGGCGCGCGGCTATCATGCTGCGGCGTGCGTTCGGGGCAATCGATATCGAGGATCTGGAGCGGCCATTTTTCTGCGTGACTACCAATCTGTCCGGCCAGGGCAAGGTGGTACATCGCCATGGACCGCTGTGGCTGTGGCTGCGCGCAAGCAGCTCGATCCCCGGCATTTTGCCGCCGGTGCTGCATCACGGGCAGGTGTACGTGGACGGTGCGCTGGTCGATAACCTGCCCACCGATGTCATGGCGGAAGACGGCATTGCTCACATCACCGCGGTAAGCATTCGCGCCGATATCGAACTGCGCGCCAAGACCGAGGAATTCGCCACGCCGCCATGGTGGCGGCTGTGGCTGCGCCAGCGGCGCGGCGTCGGTTGGCCGCGACTGGTGTCCACGCTGACCCGGGCGGCGATGGTCAACAGCGAGGAGACCAGCGAACGCTGCCGTGCACAGGCGGATGTGTTGATCACGCCGCCGCTGGAGCACGTCGGCATGCTCGACTGGCGCGACTGGCAACTGGCGGTGGATTCCGGTTACCGGGAAACGCTGCGCGTGCTGGAAGAAGAAGAGCGCCATCCCTCTCACGCAAGCGATACGGCACAGCTTCCGCTCGAAGGCTAAACTAGGCGAATGAATTCCTTGCGTTCCTTCAAGGGCATCCTGCCCACTCTCGGCGCCCGCGCCTATGTCGATCCAGCCGCCAGCGTTATCGGCGATGTCGTGCTGGGCGATGACGTTTCCATCTGGCCCGGCGCGGTATTGCGCGGCGATGTGAATCACATCCGCGTCGGCGCGCGCAGCAATATCCAGGACGGCACCATCGTGCATGTCACGCACGATGGTCCGTATTCGCCGGGGGGCTTTCCTACCGTGATCGGTGAAGGCGTCACCATCGGCCACGCCGCGGTGATCCATGCCTGCGCCATTGAGGATTACTGCCTGATCGGCATGCACGCCATCGTGCTGGATGGTGCGGTGATCAAGAAACACGGTTTCGTCGGCGCCGGCAGCGTGGTGCCACCGGGCAAGGTGGTGGGCGAGGGCGAGCTTTGGCTGGGCAATCCGGCGAAGTGCGTACGTCTGCTGACGGACAAGCAGATCGAGCAGCTGCACTATTCCGCCGATCACTACGTGCGCTTGAAGGACGTCTATCTCGCCGAAGGTTGATGCCATAGGCAGGGATGAAATCCCAGCGTTCTTTGCTCATTCAATGCTGGGATTGCATCCCTGCCTACGTGCAATTAGTTTCCGTTGGTCTGCTGCGCCTGGATGCGCGCCGCTTCGGCCTCATGCTTGCGCCGCTCGATCACGCGCTGCGCATCGAGCACGCTGCCCAGCAAGGCGAGCTTGTAATTGTGCGGATCGTATTGCCGCAGCAGCGATAGCTCGCGCTGGGCCTCATCCAGGTCGCCGCCGTTGATGGTGCTTTCCACCACATCGCAAGCAGGCTTGAACGCCTCGTGCAAACGCTTCTGCGCGATGGCGTCGTTAGGGTCGAGCTGCAGCACGCTGAAATAGAACTCATAGACGTTGCTGCCGACCGGGGACACCAGGCGTTTTTCGTTGTAGGCCTTGTCGGCCAGATCCAGCATCACACCCACTTCGCTGCCATCATTGGCCGTGTGGCCCGTGGCTTCTTTGCTGCTCATTTGCGTGCGCGCATACCAAAGCCCGCCACCGATCACCAACAGCAGCACCGCGCCAAGCACGACGAATAGCAAACCGCGCCGGTTCGCAGGGAGGGAAACGGTTGAAGACATGCTGACCTGCGCTTTGATCCTGGAAAACTCGCCGCCTAGCAAAAATGGCAGCGCCCTGTCGGGATCACGTTAACGCAGCAACATGTCACTAACGTGACTCAAACTGTCGGATATGACAGCTTGAGTACAGTATGCGAGCGATTCTCAGTGGAAGTCGCCGCCGATGATGTGTCCGTCTTGATCCAGATTCGGGAAGAAGCGCGAGTTGTCGTAGCGGATTTCCATCGTGCTGATGGTGCCGGGCAGCATCAATTGCACGCCTGGATACGTCTTCTTGAATTCGTCCTGCGTCGGGTGCGTACCGATGAAAGTTTCGAACGATGCCATGTCGGTGACACCATGCTTACCGTCCGGACGCGTGCCGCGATGGCAGCCAGCGAGAGCAACGGCCACGCCAAGAACGGAAAGGGCAAGCAGACGAGTACGCATCGGTAAGGGCTCCAGTGAGCGACAAGCTCAAGTCAGATGCCGGCAAACCTAGCATGCCGGCGCCCCCTCAGACCATTGGAGGGGGCGCCATGTTCACTCGTTACTTACCAGGGCAGCAAGCTATCGCCCAGGTAAGGCGAGCCGTCTGGATGCGCGAACCACAGCACCCGGTTTTGTCCGGCGGGGCAACCTTTGCCGGTGCTGTAGGCGGTCACCAGGTTGTTCGCCGAGCTGACGCTGCCGCGATAGCAGCCACCCAGCGAATCGTTGAACGCAAAGTCTTGCGTCGCCTGCTGGCCACTATGGCTGACGATCTGGAAGTTGCTGTTGAGAACCAGCGTGTCCGAACCCGCGATCTGGTTATGCACGTCCGACGAATACAGCGGGAAGCCGCCCAAGCTCAGGCCGGCGTGCTGGTCGTAGCCCTGCTTGATCGAGGTGAGGATCGAATAATCGCCGTTCGACTCGATCGTCTCGTTGGCATCCACGTGCAGCGGATAGCGGAAACGCGCTTCGTATTCGCCGCTCAGGAAATTGCCGATGCGGCTGCGGCTGACACCCTCCACCTTGGTGAGCTGATCGCTGATCTGGTGGAAATCGTTCGCGGTGATGTCGAAGGTTTGTGTGTCGGCGAAGCTCACCGTCTGATCGACCGTGGTCGTCACGCGGCCATGCGAAGTGTTGACGTAGCCCTCGATCACGAAGTGCCGGCTGAGATCGGTAGTGATGGCGCCGGTGACATTACCCGACGAATCCTGTTGCAGCGTGCTGCCGATGGTCGGTGTGGGCGGCTGGTTGGCCAGCGTGTTGCGCACCACGGCGCCGCTGACCTGCTTCGCACCCTTGTCCTGGTACACCAGCAAGCTCGCCGTGGCGGAGAAGTAGCTGTTCGCCCCCTGCACGTTGACGGCCACCGTATGCGGCGAGCCATTGCTGAGAATGCCGGCGAACGGCGTGAGATCCACGCGATACGGCATGAAGTTCAGCGTCTGCACACCGGGCGTCGGCTTCCAGATGAAGAGATCGATGCCGCCGGTATAGATCCACGGGTACACCGGCGCCACGCCTGCGGACTGGCCATCGATGCTCACTTCGGCTTCGCGGAAATTGCCGCCGCCGCATTCTTCCGCTTCCGCGGCGTACTGATCCGGCACGCAGGTGTACCAGAATTCGTCATTGCTCTGGCTCTGCGTGAACACGTCCAGGTAAGCGCGTTCCACGTTGCTCGGCAATGTCAGCGTCGCCGCCATCTGGCTGCTGGAGTTGTTCAAGGTCACGGTGCTGCCGACCGGATCGCTACCCAGCGGGTACACCGCATCCGGCACGCGCGGTGCAGGCGCCACCACCGACGCCGGATAGAACAACAGCCGCGCACTGCCATGCAGCGAGCTCGTGTACTGGCTGTTGACGATGTTGCCGATGAACACCTGCCCGTTGCCGGCATTGCGGAACAGCGCGGTGTAGTCCGTGAGATCACGCTCCACGTGCCAAGTGCGTTCGTCGGTGGAGCCAGGTTCCTGCGTAGTGCCGAAATAGAGATTGACGCCACTCAGGAAAATGGTGGCCGTGCGGTCGAACTGCACGCCGGGGTCGATCGAGAAATCACCCTCCAGCACCACTTTCGACCAGCGCGTGCCGCAGCCGGCAGGCGGCGTGTAGCTGAAAGGCCGCGGGCTGTAGTCATTGAACGTGTCATTGCTGAAAAGCTGCACCACGCACGGCTGTCCCGGCGGACGCGGCACAGTCGGATCGGCGACGGTGACGTTGCCCGAACCGACAGGACTGCTGTTACCCGGCGCCGCCTGCGCGACACCACCCAACACCAAGGAAAGCCCGGCGACGGCCAGGCAACGACCCAAACACCCCTTCGGCAACATGGTGCAACTCTCCCCACAAGTGATGCCCCCCGTCCGCCGAAATTAGCACGCCGTTTGTTTTGGAAGTGCCAAATTTGGTGGCTGTCAGA
>NZ_DATEJY010000049.1:0-32139 GCF_035277725.1 Dyella sp.
CTGCACCTCGCCAAGCACCTGCTGGCAGGTCGGCGAGTTGATGTCGTAGGTCTGCTCGCCATTGTCCGACACGCCGAGCCGGCAGTTGGCTTCTTCCGACAGGATTTGATCGGTGCTCAGCGTCACCACTTCGTTGTTGACGCGGATGATGTCGTAATCCACCGACCAGCTCAGGCGATTGTCCGAAGTGGACCAGACGAAGCCGGCCGTATATGTCTTGGCGGTGATGTCCATCAGGTTGGTATTGCCGGAAGTCACCGCAAGAATCGATAGACCGTTGTACGGGCACTGCCCATACGTGGCCGGGTTGTAGCCGGCCAGACGGCATTTGTAGTAGTCCGTGTTGGTGCTGTAACCGCTGCTGTGCGCCGAGAACAGATAGAACAGATCGGGCGCGCGGAATGCCGTGGCAGCGCTGGCGCGCACCAGCAGCGTGTCGAACGGGCGGTATTCCAGGCCAAGCTTGTAGGTCGGGCGCCCGTGCCCTCTTCCACCGTAATCGTATTTATCGAAGCGCGCTGACACGTCTGCCGTCAATTGCTTGAACAGCGGTACCTGCAGTTCGCCGCCAAAGGCAAACTGGCTGCTCGCGCCGCCCGCCGTGGTGGTGCCGCCAATACCACGGAAATAACCTTCCGCCGCAAGCGGGCTGGCCGAGGCGTTGGCAAATCGCTGATTGCTGGTCTGGGCGATCAGCGCGGCACCCACATCGCCTGCCGGTAGCGAGAACAGGCTGGTGGTGTTGGCGGTGAAGGTTTCGTTCTGCGTCCAGGAGGTGGACGCCGCGCGATCGACCGCGGTGAATTCGTTATACAGCGCTGGAGTGATTGGCTGATACAAGCGATTCAAGTTGGGCGCGTAAATGTTGTAGCCGTTCGCATCCACGCCAAGCTGCGGCCCGAGGTAGTACTTATCGACGCCATTGTTGGCAAGAAAATCACGCGACTTGCGCACCAGGTCCGTCTGCGAGCGGTTGTAGTAGGCGTCGTAATTCCAATTGTCGAACAGCTCGCCGCGCACACCAATGCTCACGTTGTACGTCTTGGTGAACACATGCTGCTCACCCGCATCGGAACCGGCTTCCTCCGGCGCGAAGATGCGCTGCCACTCCTCGTATTGCCCGCTGGTCTGGTTGTAGAACGTGTTGTTCCAGAACGGACTGCCACCCACGTAGGTGGGATTGCTGTAGCTATACAAGGTATCGGCATACAACGTGGTGTGATCGTTGATGTGATAGCGCAGCTGCAGCAGGCCATTGGCATCGGTTTCGTCGTTGGAAAGCGTGGCATTGCCGACGTTCTTGGGGCTGCCGCAGTAGTAGCCCAGGCCCGGCCGATAGCTGTACGTGGTGCTGCCGCGATACAAGTAGCTCAACGGCGCGCAGGTGGCAGCGCCAGGGTCGATGTATTGATCGATGCCGGAATTCAGGCGCAGAAAGCTGCGCGAGTTGACGCGTCCTGCCACATCCGGATCGTCATCCTGCGAATCGATATAGCTGCGCTGATAGCCCCAGATCGGGTTCTCCTTGGACAGCTGCACGCCGCCGCTGACATCCAGATTCCCCCACGTATGCCCGGAGCTGATCTGCAAACGCTTGCTGGCACCGCCGCCCTCGGAGTAAGTGCCATAACGGAAACCGATGTGCGTGCCTTCGACGTGATCCTTCAGCACGATATTCACTACGCCGGCAATCGCGGCCGAGCCGTAGATGGATGATGCACCACCCGTCAGCACGTCGATGCGATCGATCAAGCCCACCGGGATGTTGGAAATATCGGTGATGTTCAAGCTGCCGTTGTAAGCCAGCGGGTAACTGGCCATCGGCCGGCCATTGAGCAAGGTCAGGGTAAAGTCCGGGCTCAGGCCGAACAGGCTGATGGTTTTCGCAGCCGGCGTGTAGCCGCCGGTGAATTGCGGATCCTGCACCGAACCGTTCGCAACCGGGAGCGAACGCAAGGCATCGTAGGTATCGACGAAACCTTGTTTCTCGATGTCCTTGGCGGTGATGGTGGTGACCGGTGACGACCCCTCGATCTGCGCCTGCGGGATCAGCGAACCGGTGACTTGCACGATCTTCAGTTTCTTGGGCTTGTTCTGATCCTGGTCGTTCTGCGAATTGTCGTTCGATGAGCTATTGCCGGTCACCGAATTTTGTTGCGCCGGCAACGCCGCTTGTTGTGCCAAAGCCTGCGAAATGGAACAGGCCAATAGCGATGCCGCACATACGTACATCCATTGCGTCTTCATCAGGTGCGTTCCTCCCCGTACGTCACAGTCAATTCGCCGCACACGCGGCGATGCCCGACGTTCCCTATCCACCACAGCCCGTACTGAGCGCTTGCTCTGCC
The DNA here is from genome assembly GCF_035277725.1 of Dyella sp. Lineage (GTDB taxonomy): Bacteria > Pseudomonadota > Gammaproteobacteria > Xanthomonadales > Rhodanobacteraceae > Dyella_B. The sequence goes on from NZ_DATEJY010000049.1 coordinate 2,349, forward strand.
TTCCCCTGCCGTTCCGGGCTGCTTGCTCCAAAACCCCATCGATCGCTTGGTCTGGAATGTCTGCTTCGATCGATCTAAATCAACAAGAAAAAAAATCCCTCTCAGCCCCTCGCCGAGAAAGAAGGCGGCGCATCCACTGACTTGCTGCCCCATGCGTTGTCGGTGATGCGCTGAAGTTCAAAGCGCAGATGCCCACCATGTGCCGCGAATGACGACGGCAGCCAAGGCCTGGCGTACGCATGTCCATCTACCGACATGGCATGGATGAACCGGTTTCCATTCGACGCATCCGGCGCATCGATCGTCACGTCGCCATCGGCGCGATGCACCACGGCATGCACAAACAGCGGGCTGCTCACCAGCAATTCCGCGCGTCCGGGAATTTCCGGATAAAGCCCCAATGCCGACCACACGCACCAGGACGACATTTCGCCCAGATCGTCGTTGCCGGGAATACCATCGGGCGCGTTTTTCCAATAACGCTCGAGCACGGTGCGGACGACGTCCTGCGTTTTATAAGGCTGCCCCGCGAAGTCGTAGAGCCATGGTGTTTCCACCGAGGGTTCGTTGTTCAACTCGGCATGCAACGGGCCGGCATTGGTCACCGCCCAGTTGCCATGTTCGTCATGAAAGAAGCGATCCAGCCGCGCGCTCGCCTTGGCCGTGCCGCCCATCGCCTGGAACAAACCCTGTGCATCGAACGGCACCATCCACACGTACACCGCTGCGCTGCCTTCGACGAAGCCATCATCGGATCCGGGCGAAAACGCCGGCCAGCTGCCGTCAGCGTTGCGGTTCTGGATATAGCCTTCCTGTGGCGTGGCCTTGGGGTTGTAGAGATTGCGCCAATAGCCGGCGCGCGCCAGAAAATGTTGCGCATTCGCGCTGTCGTGCACATCTTCGGCCAGTTGCGATAGCGCAAAATCCGCCGTCGCGTCTTCCAGCGTTTCGGCCGCGCCGCCCCACGAATGCGATTGCGTGGCGATGTAATGCAGCTTCAGCCATTGGTCGAGCGATGGCCGCTGACCTACGCATTCCACGTTGCAACCGTCGTCGGAAAGGTCATGCGCCGTGGACACGGTTGCGGCGTGCAGCAACGAGGCATACGCGCCTTGCAGGTCAAAATCGCGGCCGCCGAACGCATAGATACCCGCCAGCGCAGGCACGGATGGATCGCCGCTCATCACATGCGTACCGCCGCTGTTGTGCGTCCAGCGATCCCATTCGCCGTCGTTCTGGCTTGCCTGGTTGTACAGCGATTGCGCGATATCACTGCCGACATCGGGCAACAACCACGTCACGAGCTGCAACTGGGAGCGATAGACATCCCAGCCGGAGAAATTGGCGTACTGGTTTTTCTGCTTGCCTTCGAGGCGATGAACGCGTTGATCGAACCCAAAGTATTCGCCATTGACGTCGCTGAAGATGTTCGGATGCAACAGCGAGTGATACAGCGCCGTGTAGAACACCGTTTGCTGTTCGGCACTGCCGCCATCGACCGCGATGCGGCCAAGCAGGTCGTTCCAGGCATCCTTGGCGTGTTGCGCCACTTGCGCCACCGTTGCGTCCGTGGCGATTTCCGCCTTCAGATTGGCGCGCGCGTTATCCAGGCTGACATAGGAAATGCCCACTCGCACGTGCACCGGACCCTTGGCCGGATCAAACGCCACCCATGCGCCCGAGCCCTTGCCCGGCGTGGGAAAACCTTTCGCGTCATAGCCGGTGCCGCCTCTGGCAGCGGTCGCTCCGCTTTGCACGCGCGCATCCTGCCAGGTGCCGTTCGCCGTAAAGGGCCGATCGAATTGCGCCACGAAATACAGCGTGTAATAGCTGCGTTGATCGGCTTTGGCCAGATAACCGCAGAAATTGCCGCTATTGACCGAGCCGCTGACCGTTTGCGTTTTCGCATCGACGTCGACGGATGCATCGCTGCTGCCCACTTCCGAATCGGACGTGCGTATCAAGAGATTAGCCGGCTGATGCACGGGAAAGTTGAAACTCGCCATGCCGCTGCGCGTGGCTGCGGCGAGCGTGACATCCACGCCATTGGCGAGCTTCACCTGGTAACCGCCTGGCGTGGCGTGTTCGTCTTCGTGGCGGAAGTCCGCCGCGTAGCGCTCATCGCGAAGATCGGCCGAGGGCGATGTCGTGACCGGCAACGTCACCGGCATCATCGGTACGTCCCCGCTTGCGCCAGCACAACCGGCACCGGAGAGATGCGTGAGGCTGAAACCGCGTATGCGCCTGGCATCGTATTGATAGCCGCTGGGCGACGCAGTACGCACATGCTTGCCGCGCGTATTCTCCGGACTCCACTGCAACATCCCGAACGGCATCACCGCGCCGGGATAGGTATTGCCACCATTGCTGCTGCCGATCAATGGGTTGACCTTGTCGGCAAACCCGTTCGGCTGCCCTGCGCTGGCAACACTCGTTACTGCGAAAAGACCGCTGGCCAGCAGCACCCTGCACTGCCAACGCAAAGCCGAGATCTGCTGCAAGGAAAAGCCCATGCCCATTCGCCCCATCATGAATTTATCGAATTTAAATCGATCTAAATGACAGTCCGAAAAAATGCGCACACGCGCCCTTCACCGCTTTGGACGCCTATACGCTTTTCATGACAACTGTCCCTTTAGGCCAAAAATAATACTTAATGACAGCCAGGGACATATGACCATCGTCATGGTTGGTAACCTGTGAAAACTTGCGAACGGCCTTCGCCGTATGCTCCGCGCTCAGTGCAACTTCCTTGCGAGGCGCGGCAGACGTGAATACCGCCGCATCCACAGTGCCCGGACGACGTGCACTGGAAGCACTCAACTTTTTCGCCGCCGACGTGCAGGCCGGCATCGGTCCTTTCCTCGGCGTGTTCCTGCAAGCGCGCGGCTGGCATACCGGCGACATCGGTGCCGTCATGACCTTGGCCGGCGTGATCGGCATGCTGGCTACCGCCCCGGCCGGTGTGCTGGTGGATGACACGCGGCGCAAGCGCGGGTTGGTCGTGGCAAGTTGCTTGCTCACGACAGTGGCGTCGGCGCTGTTATGGATCTCGCCCTCGATGCTGGCCGTGGTGGCATCGCAGATCGCCACGGCGTTGTCGGGCGCCGCGCTGGGACCGGCATTGGCCGGCATCACGCTGGGCATGGTGCGCAAAGCCGGATTCGATCATCAGTTCGGGCGCAACCAAGCTTTCAACCATGCCGGTAATGTGATCGGTGCGGGATTGTCCGGCATATTCGCCTGGCGCTTCGGCTTTGTGGCGGTGTTCGTCTTGGCGGTGCTTTTCGCAGGCTTGGCGATAGTGAGCGTGCTGCTGATTCCGTCCCGCGTGATTGATCATCGCGCCGCGCGCGGCTGGGAACAGCCGAGTGCAAACGATGATCGCATGTCCGGCTTTCGCGTATTGCTGATCTGCAAGCCGCTGCTGATCCTGAGTTGCGCGCTGCTGCTTTTTCATCTTGCCAATGCCGCCATGCTGCCGTTGTACGGCATGGCGGTGGTGGCAGCGCATCAAGGCAATCCCGCGCTGTTTACGGCGGCCACCATTGTGGTTGCGCAAGTGGTGATGGTGGCGATGTCGATGCTGGCGATTGGCTGGATGCGAAAGCACGGTCACTGGTTCGTGCTGTTGCTGACCTTCATCGCCCTGCCCGTGCGTTGCGTGGTGGCTGCGCACCTGATCAAGAGCTGGGGCGTTTGGCCTGTGCAAGCGCTTGATGGCATCGGCGCCGGTCTGCAAAGCGTGGCGGTGCCGGCGATGGTGGCATCGCTGCTGCAAGGCACCGGCCGCGTGAATGCCGGGCAAGGTGCGGTGATGACCATGCAGGGTATTGGCGCGGCCTTGAGTCCCTTGCTGGGTGGCGCGATCGCGGATGTCTTTGGTTTTCGCGCGGCGTTTCTGTTGCTGGGTGCGATCGCGGTGGCTGCGCTTGTTCTTTGGTGTGGCTGCGCGCGGATGCTTCGCCATGAACGTGATGCGTACTCGATGAGCTGACGTAGCCTGGGATGAAATCCCAGCATGATCATGCGTGGCGGTGCTGGGATTTCATCCCAGCCTACGCTTTGGGTAAAGAGTGAGGAGATGGTGGGAGAGCGGTTCTGAGGAACGCGGTGATGTCTGTTACATCGTCGTCCCGGCGAAAGCCGGACGTAGCGCGAAGCGCGGAGAACATCCGAAGGATGGCCCCGAAGGAGTGAGCGAAGCAAATCGCCCAGCGACTTCTCAGATCCTCAAAGTCACTGGGCCCCGGCTTTCGCCGGGGCGACGAGGCCTAAGGGCACTGCTATAAATGGCTCTCAAGCGAAGCGGGCCTCTCGACCATTGCCGCAAACGGCTGGAATCCAGAACCGTAGGTTGGGGTGCGAACCCCAACATCGCCATGCCGATCATCACGCTATGTTGGGGTTCGCACCCCAACCTACGCCGAAATGGCCATCCCGGGCATTCAGAAACGGATGTGTTGATTTATAGAAATGCCCTTAAGGGATTCGGTGCTTCACCTGCCAAACCCCACCCACCGCCTTGATCAACCCCACATCCGCCGCAAACCTGCGCCGCGACAGCTCCACCAGCGCGCGCGTCTGCGCCAGGTTCACGCTCTGCGTCGTCACCACTTCCAGATAATCGGTAGCGCCATCCTGATAGCGAACCAGCGCCAGATCAGCCGCCTTTGACGACGCATCCACTGCACGCTGCTGCGCTATCGATTCATCGGACAGCACATGCAGCGATGCCAAGTTGTCTTCCACTTGCTGGAACGCGCTCAACACCGTCTGTCGATAATCCGCCGCTGCCGCATCGCGCGCGGCTTCAGCTGCAGATAACTGCGCATGACGGCGCCCGCCATCAAACAAGGTGCCGATCAGGGCCGGACCGATCGCCCAGAAGCGGCTTGGCAGTGTGGCCAATTGGGCCAGATGCGAGCTTTCAAAACCGCCGGTGGCGGAGATCACCAGATCGGGAAAGAACGCGGACGTCGCTTCGCCGACGTCGGCATTGGCGGCCGCCACACGGCGCTCCGCCGCTGCGATATCGGGACGGCGTTGCAGCAAGGTGGACGGCAAACCAACCGGAATCGCGGGCAACGGCAACGCTTTGTCTACCGGCGCCAGGCTGAAATCCGCCGGCGGCATGCCCATCAACACGGCGATGGCATGCTCGCGTTGCGCGCGTGCTTCGCCCAGATCAATCCACTGTGCCTTGGCTGCCTGCAGTTGCGTTTCGGCCTGTTCCAATGCCGATTCCGATGCAATGCCGCCATCGAATTGCGTCTGCACCAGGTCCTTCGCCTTGGCGTAGTTGTCGACCAGTTGCTTCACCAACGCCGCTTCCACGTCGATCTGACGCAAGTCCCCGTAATCGAGCGCAAGTTCCGCATGCATGCTCAAGCGCATCGATGCGAGATCCGCGTCGCTGGCCTGCGCACGCGCGTTGGCAGCATCCACGGCGTGACCAATGCGATCGAACAGATCGGGCTCCCAGGACGCGCTTACACCTGCGGCGTAATCCTGCACGGTACGCCCGGCCAACGAATGACCGAGCACGTCCTTGGAGGTGTGATTGCCATTGGCATCCGCACCTGCCGTCACCTGCGGGAAATACGACGAGCGCGCCACACCGATCATCGCGCGCGCCTGTTGCAGATTGGCCATGCTTTTCTGGATGTTCTGGTTGCCCACGTCGACCCGCGCTTCCAGTTCGTCCAGCGTGGCATCGCCGAATACCTTCCACCATTCGCCGCGATCCGCGACGTCGCCAGGCTGCGCAGCCACCCAACCTTGCGGCGGCGCGCTTTCCTTGTAATGCGTGGGCACCGTTACCGACGGCCGCACATAAGCGTGACCAGGTGTGCAGCCCGACATGGCCGCGATACCCATCACCGCTGCCAGCAGATAAGCGAATTTCATCGCGTGCTTGTGTGCGACCATGACCGCGCTCCTCATCACGCCGAGGTGGCGGGATGTTGATTGATACGAACCGCCTGCCCCGCACTGATGGCATCGCTGGGGTTGATGACGACCTGCTCGTTGCCTTCAAGTCCGCTGCGAATTTCCACGCGCGTGCCGAAATCGCGACCCAGCGTGACCGTGCGAAGGCTTACCACGCCATGCGTATCGATCACCGCCACCTGCACGCCATGCGGGCGGAACAGCAAGGCATTGGCGGGCAGCGAAAGGCCGGGATTTGCGTTGGCAAGCGTCAGGCTGACCTGGGCAAATGCACCGGGCAGCAAAGTGCCGTCCGGATTGTCCATGTCCACTTCCACGCGCAAGGTGCGGCTGCGCGGATCGATAGCGCCGGACGTGCGCGCCACCGCGCCGCCGAAAGTGCGGCCGGGATACTGCGACAAGCTCAATTGAGCCTTGGTGCCAGCGGCAACATAAGGTGCGTCGTCCTGCGGCACGTTGACGAAAACACGCAGCCGATCGGTTTGCGACAGCTCGAACAACGCGGCCGGCGCACTGCTGCTGCCGGCATCGATCAACGCACCGACATCCACATTGCGCACGGTGATCACGCCATCGAACGGCGCATACACCTTCTGATAGGACTGCAATTGCTCCAGCCGTTTCACATTGGCGAGCGCGGCCGCCATCGTAGCTTGCTTCGCCTTCATGATGCTGATGTTTTCCTCGGCGGACTGCTTCGATACCGCATTTTTCTTGAGCAAATCCGCCCAGCGATCCGCCGTGACCTTGGCAATCTGGTAATTGGCCGACGCCATGGCCGCATCCGAGCGCGCCTGATCAAGCTGCGCATCCACTTCAGGCGCCTCGATCTCGGCCAGCAATTGGCCGCTGTGCACATGCGTGCCGATATCGGCATACCAGGCTTTCAAATAGCCACTGGTGCGCGCATAGATCGCGGCGCGCTGATAGGCCTGGATATCGCCGGGCAGCATTAAATCCTGTTGCGTGGAGGCACGCGTGGGCGTGATCACGGCGACGGTGGGTTTGCTCAAGGCTGCCGTCTGCTGCGCCACCTGGTTGTGTGCGATCAGTCGCGGCAGGCCGCCGGCGACGAGCGCCGAACACACAGCCACCGCCACCAGCGTAATGATCAGTCGTGATTTCGAGCGATTCATGAGTCGGCTCCGGTCAAACCGAGGGATAAGGCAAGGGGGAGGATTCGTCTTCCGGCGTGCCCGCGTGCGCGCGCAGCCACTGGTGCACGGCGGCGAAGATCGTCGGCACGAACACCAGCGTGGCCACCGTGCCGAACAGCAGGCCGCCGATCACGGCACGGCCCAGCGGCGCGTTCTGCTCGCCGCCATCGCCCAGGCCCAGCGCCATGGGCAGCATGCCGATCAGCATCGCCAATGCCGTCATCAACACGGGGCGGAAACGCGTGCCGCCAGCATCGAATGCCGCTTCGATCGGCGTGGCGCCAGCCGCCAGGCGCTCCCGCGCGAAGCTCACCACCAAAATGCTGTTGGCGGTGGCAATGCCCACGCACATGATCGCGCCCGTCAACGCCGGCACGCTGATGGTGGTGTGGGTGACGTACAACATCCACGTGATACCCGCCAACGCACCCGGCAGGCCGCTGATGATCACCAAGGGATCTACCCACGACTGGAAATTCACCACCATCAGCGCGTACACCAGCAGCACCGCAAACAGCAGACCGAACAGCAAGCCCTGGAACGAGGACTGCATGGTCTGCACCACGCCGCGCACGACGATGCTGGTACCGGCCGGCAGTTGCTCCTCGGCCTGCTTCACCAGCTTCTGCACGTCGTTCGACACGGAACCCAGATCGCGCCCTTGCACACCGGCAAAGATGTCGATCACCGGCTGCACGTTGTAGTGCGACACCACGGCATCCTGCGACGTACGTGACACGCTGCTGAGCGAACCGAGAATTGGCGGCGCGCCCTGCGGGTTACTGCCGGTCGTAACGCTCAGCGGAATATTGCCCAGCGCCTGCAACGAATCGATGGTGTATTGCGGCGATTCGGTCAGCAGCGGATAGCTCACGCCGTTCTTGGGATTCAGCCAGAAATTCGGCGAGGTCTGCGAGCTGCCGGAGAGCGCAATCAACAGATCCTGCGCAATCGTGCGCTGCTGGAAGCCGGCCTCCAGCGCCTTGACGCGATCGACGTTGACGTTGATCGACGGTGCGTCATCCGGCTGCTGGATGCGCGGATCGACCAGGCCGGGCACATTGCGCAAGGAGCGCAGCAAGCCTTCCGCCACTTGGCGATTGCCGGCGCTGTCCTTGCCCACGATCTGCACGTCGATCGGCGACGGCAAGCCGAAATCCAGCGTCTGGCTGATGATGTCCGCCGGCAGGAAGGAGAACGTGATACCGGGGAATTCCTGATTGAGGCGATCGCGCAGCAGTGTCTCGTAATGCGCGGTGGGTTTGTGATCGGCCTTCAGGCTGATCAGGATATCTGCGTCGGACGACCCAACCGGCAACGAGGAGTCGTAGGTCATGTTGATGCCGCTGACCGGCAGGCCGATGTTGTCGATCACCGTATCCAGCTCGGAGGCCGGAATCATGCCGCGGATGCGCTGCTCCACCAGGTCCACCAGGCGCGCAGTCTGCTCGATGCGCGTGCCGGTCTGCGCACGCAGGTGCAGGCGGATTTCACCGGTGTCGGAGGTGGGGAAGAAATCGCGGCCAAGGAAGGGAAGCAACAGCAGCGACGCGCCGCAGGCAATGGCGAAAATCAACGCAACTCGCTTTGGATTCGCGATCGCTGTTTGCAACGCGTTCTTGTACTTGCCGTGCAAGGCATCAAAGCTGCGCTCGAAGCGTTGCTGAAAGCGGCGCAGCGCCTGGAACCGCCCTGCGCCATCCTGCCCAGCGCGCTTCTCATGCTTGAGCATGTACATGGCAAGCGTGGGAATCAGCGTGCGCGAGAACACGTAGGATGCCAACATCGCGAACACCACCGCTTCGGCCAGCGGCACGAATAGATAGCGCGCCACGCCCGACAGCAGGAACATCGGCAGGAACACGATGCAGATGGAAAGCGTCGACACCAGCGTCGGCAACGCAATCTGCGCGGAGGCATCGACAATCGCCTGCATCAGCGGCTTGCCGCCATCGCGATGATGGCTGATCGCCTCGATCGCCACCGTGGCGTCATCGACCAGAATGCCGACCGCCAGCGCCAGGCCGCCCAGCGTCATGATGTTGATGGTCTGGCCCAGCGCCGACAGTACGATCAACGAAGTGATCACGGCCAGCGGAATGGTGATGGCGATGATCAGCGTGGCGCGCCAGCTGCCCAGGAACAGCAGGATCATCAGCGCGGTAAGCCCCGCGGCAATCACCCCCTCGCGCACCACGCCGGCCACGGCCGAGCTGACGAAAATCGATTGATCGGATACCGGCTTGATCTGCAGCGCCTTCGGCAAACCGGCGGCGATCTTTGGCAGCAGGTTCTTGACGTTCTGGATGATGTCCAGCGTCGAGGCGTCACCGCTTTTTTCCACCTGCAGCAAGGCCGAGCGCGTGCCGTTCACGCGCACGATATTGGTTTGCGGCGCATAGCCGTCACGCACGTTCGCCACGTCACGCAGGTAGATCACGCCGCCTTGCGTCGCCTTGACCGGCATGTCGTTCAACTCGGCCACCGTGGCCGGGCTGCCATTCATGTTGACGTTGTATTCCCGCGTACCGATTTTCGCCGTGCCGCCAGGCAAGATCAGGTTCTGCGCATTGACCGCATTGACCACATCCAGCGGCGACAGGCCACGCGCCTGCATGGCTTGCGCGTTGAGATCCACCACCACCTGCCGCACCTTGCCGCCAAACGGCAGCGGCACCGCCGCGCCCTGCACCGTGGCGAGCTGCGTGCGGATGAAGTTGTTGCCCAGGTCGTACAGTTGCTGCTCGGAGAGCGTCTTGCTGGATAGCGCCAGCTGCAGGATCGGCACGGTGGACGCGTTATAGGAGATCACCAGCGGCGGCAACGTGCCCGACGGCAGCACGCGAATGATCGACTGCGCGCTGGACACCGCCTCGGCGATCGCGCGGTTGATGTCCGCGCCCTGGTGGAAATACACCTTGATTACCGACGTGCCGTTGACGGTCTGCGATTCCACGTGCTCGATGTTGTCCACGTCGGAGGTGAGCGCACGCTCGAATGGCGTGGTGATCCGGTTGGCCATGTCATCGGCGGAAAAGCCGTTGTAAGTCCAGACGATGCTCAATACCGGGATATTGATGTTCGGGAAAATATCCGTGGGCGTGCGCAGGATCATCAGCGGGCCGATGATGAACAGCAGCAACGCCAGCACCACGAAGGTATACGGCCGGCGCAGCGCCAGGTGAACGATCCACATCTCGAACCCCTTGCCGGCCCAACCGGCCTTTGAACGGAAGATGGTTCAGAGGCTAGGCGCCGGGCGCTTGCCGGGTACTGACAGGTTCCTGACGATTTTGTAATCGTGGAGCGCCGCGGCCCCTGTAGGCAGGGATGACAATCCCAGCTTGCTTGGGCTTCCTGATGCCGGGATTTCATCCCAGCCTACGTGGGCATCGCAGTTAGACGCGCCTGACAATTTTGTAATCGCAGGCGTCCAGGCATACGACTATGATCTGCCTACCCCAAGGGCGAGAACCCCCATGCGCCTGCTCGTAGTCGAAGACGAAAAGAAAGCCGGCGAGTACCTGAAAAAGGGTCTCGAGGAATCCGGCTTCACCGTCGACATCGCCACCAACGGCATCGATGGCTTGCATAACGCGCTGGAAGAAGACTATGCGTTGATCGTGCTCGACATCATGCTGCCGGGCATGGATGGCTGGGAGGTGCTCAAGCGCCTGCGCGCCAAGCGCGATACGCCCGTGCTGTTCCTCACCGCCATGGACGAACTGGAAGAGCGCGTTCGCGGCCTGGAACTGGGCGCTGACGATTATCTGGTCAAACCCTTCGCCTTCGTCGAACTGCTGGCACGCATCCGCACCCTGCTCCGCCGCGGCCCACCGCGCGACGTGGAACACGTGCACATCGGCGATCTGGAAATCGATGCCATCCGCCGGCGCGTGCGGCGCGCCGGCCAGCGCATCGAACTCACGCCACGCGAATTTTCGTTGCTGCAACTGCTGGCGCGCCGCCGTGGCGAAGTGCTGAGCCGCACGCAAATCGCTTCCTACGTGTGGGACATGAATTTCGACAGTGACACCAATGTGGTGGAAGTCGCCATTCGCCGGCTGCGCACGAAGATCGACGAAGGTTTCGACGTGAAACTTATCCACACCGTGCGCGGCATGGGCTACGTGCTCGATCTCGAACACGAGGACGAGTAATGCGCCTGTCTCTCACCGCGCGGCTCACCATCACGTTCGTGGTGATCACCGTGGCTTGCTTCAGCGTGGTGGGCCTGCTGCTGTTCAAGGTGGTTTCGCGGCGCGTCTATATCCATGACCAGACCAACATCATGCTGGATGCGCGGCATCTGCGCCGGCTGGCCGAAGAGCTGCAATCGGCCGACGATCTCGCTGCGCACAAGGACCGGCTGATCGCCTTGGTGCTGGGCGACAATGCCAACGGCTTGCGCGTTGTCGATCGCGGCGGCCGGTTGCTGATCGATCACGTTCCGCTGGGCTACGAGCTGCCTGCCCAGCCGGTCGTACCGGAAAACCAGCGCATCGTGCCGGAAAGCATCCAGTCGTGGAAAGACCATGACGGCAACGAGATACGCGGCGTCGCAACGGTGGCCACGCTGAAAAATGGCGATTCGGTAACCATTGCCGTGGCACGTTCGCTGGCCGACCGCACCGCCTTGCTCGACAAATACCGCGGCGACGTATGGCTTTCCTTGCTGGCGGGTTTGCTGGTGGCGGTCTTGCTGAGCTATCTGCTGGTGCACCGTGCGCTGCGTCCGCTCAGGGCCATGGCGGAGAGCGCATCTGCGATCACCGCGCAGCGCCTCAGCACGCGCATGCCGCTGGAAGATGCGCCGACCGAATTGCTCGCCCTGGCCGCGTCGTTGAACGACATGCTTGCACGCCTGGAACAAGGCTTTGCGCGCGTATGGCAATTCACCGTGGATCTGGCGCACGACCTGCGCACACCCCTCGGCAATCTGCGTGGCGCGAACGAAGTCGCCTTGAACCGTCGCCGCTCCCTGGACGAATACGAGGCGCTGCTTGGCTCCAATATCGAGGAATGCGACCGCGTCAGCCGCACCATCGAAAGCGTGCTGTTCCTGGCGCGCGCGGAGAGCCCGCAATTTGCGATGCAGCGCGTAGAACTGGATACGGAACTGGAACTGCAGCGCATTGCCGATTACTTCGAGGGACTTTCAGCGGAGGCTGGCGTGACGACCGAAGTGGACGCAGCGGCGACCGTGCACGCCGATCGCGATCTGTTTCGCCGTGCCGTGAACAACCTGCTTTCCAACGCGTTGCGCTATACGCCTGCCGGGAACGCGATTCACCTGCGCGCCGTCGAGACCGAGCAAGGTGTGGATGTAAGCGTGGAGAACCCTGGCAAGGGCATTGAACCGGAGCACCTGGACAAATTGTTTGATCGCTTCTATCGCGTGGATCGATCACGCAGCGATTCGGCGTCGTCCACGGGGTTGGGGCTGTCGATCGTGAAAAGCATCATGGAATTGCATGGCGGGTCGGTGTCGGTGCGGAGTCATGCGGGCGTTACGTGTTTTACGCTGCATTTTCCCAAGCCGTGAGGTAGGTTGTGTTGGCGCAGCGTAACCCAACACGTCGGGCCGCACATGTTGGGTTACGCTGCGCCAACCCAACCTACGCGGCTCATGCATCACACCGGTGGGGTTAGCACCCCAACCTACGCAAAGACTCATCGAGACATCATCATGGCCAGCAAAACCAAAATCCCAGGCGTAAGCACCTACGACGGCCCGGCTGGCGGTTGGGGCGCCTTGCGTGCCGTCGCCAAAGCCATCGGCGGTCAGATGGCGATCGGCCGCGAGACCGCCGCGCTGCGCCGCGTGAACAAGCCGGCCGGCTTCGACTGTCCCGGCTGCGCGTGGCCCGATCCCAAGCACACCAGCTCGTTCGAGTTCTGCGAAAACGGCGCCAAGGCAGTTTCGTGGGAAGCAACGGCCAAACGCGTGCGACCGGAGTTCTTCGCCGCCAATACCGTGACCTCGCTGTGGGACCTCAGCGACTACGCGCTGGAAAGCCTGGGCCGCATTACCCACCCCATGGCGTACGACGCCAACACCGATACCTACGTCGCCATCGAATGGAGCAAGGCCATGCAGCGCATCGGCGAAGCGCTGCGCGCGGTGCCCGATCCTCGCATGGCGGAGTTCTACACCTCCGGCCGCGCCTCCAACGAAGCGGCGTTTCTGTATCAGATATTCGTGCGCGAATACGGCGCGAACAACTTCCCCGATTGCTCGAACATGTGTCACGAAGCCACCAGTGTCGGCCTGCCGCAATCCATCGGCGTGGGCAAAGGCACGGTGACGCTGGATGATTTCGATCATTGCGACGCACTGTTCTGCATCGGCCACAACCCCGGCACCAACCATCCGCGCATGCTCGCCACCTTGCGTGAGGTCGCCAGGCGCGGCGTACCGATCATCGCGGTCAATCCCCTGCCTGAGCGCGGGCTGGAACGCTTCACCTCGCCGCAAGATCCGGTGGAGATGGTGGCCGGCATGTCCACGCCGATTGCCTCCACGTATTACCAGATCAGGTCGGGCGGCGACCTGGCCATGCTGAAAGGCGTGATGAAGTGGCTGTTCAATGAAGATCGGAGCGCCACCAGCAAAGGCGTGGGCGGCGTGCTTGATCACGAATTCATCCGTGAGCACACCACCGGCATCGATGTACTAAAGGCCGATATCGATGCCACTTCGTGGGATGCGATTGTTGCCAGGTGCGGCCTGTCGCGCGAGGAAATCGAGGCGATCGCCAAGGTCTACGCCAAGGCCAAGCGCGTCATCGTGTGTTATGGCATGGGCATCACGCAGCACGCGCACGGCACGGAGAACGTGCAGCAAATTGCCAACCTGCTGTTGTTGCGCGGAAACATCGGCCGCGAAGGTGCCGGCATCTGCCCGCTGCGCGGCCATTCCAACGTGCAGGGCAACCGCACGGTCGGCATTACGGAGAAACCCAACGATGCGCTGATCGCCGGCATCCAGCGCGCGTTCGGCTTCACCGCACCGAAAGAACACGGCCACGATGCCGTGCGTGCCATCCAGGCGATTCGGGACGGCCAATCGAAAGTGCTGATCAGCCTGGGCGGCAACCTCGCCGTGGCCATGTCCGATCCGGAAGCCACCTTCGCCGCGCTGCGCAACCTCGACATGGCGGTGCATATCACCACCAAGCTCAACCGCTCGCACCTGCTTATCGGCAAACAGTCCATCATCCTGCCCTGCCTGGGCCGCACGGAATTGGACGTCCAAACCGAAGGCCCGCAGTCCATCACCGTGGAAGATTCCATGTCCATGGTGCACGCCTCGGCCGGCGAGCTGGAACCTGCTTCCGAACACCTGCGCTCGGAGCCGTGGATCGTGGCGCACATCGCCAAGGCCACGCTGCCAAACACGCGCGTCGAGTGGGATGCGCTGGTGGCCAACTACGATCGCATTCGCGAAAAGATCGCCATCGTGTATCCCGATTTCTTCGATTACAACGAACGTATTCGCCAACCCGGCGGCTTTCGGCTCTACATCGCCGCGTCCGAACAGAAGTGGGTCACGCCGGACGGCAAGGCCCATTTTCTTGTGGCGCGCGGCCTGGACGAAGATCCCACGCTGCCTTCCCGACACCTGAAGCTCACCACGATCCGCTCGCACGACCAATACAACACCACCATCTACAGCTTGAACGACCGTTACCGCGGCATCACCGGACGGCGCGACGTGGTGTTCGTCAATGCGGACGACTTGAAAGCCAGCGGATTGCAGCATGGCGACCGCATCGACGTGGAAGTGGTCGGCCCGCACGCCGCAGACAGCAACGGCAATGCCCGCGCCGTACGCGGCTTTGTCGCGGTGGCCTACCCCATCGCAGCCGGCACAGTGGCGATCTACTACCCCGAAGGCAATTGCCTGGTCGGGCTGGACAGCTTCGATCCCGAGTCGGGTACGCCCACGTACAAATCGGTTCCCGTCTCGCTGCGCCGCTCGCGCGTGAAGGCGCTGCCCGCCGATGCGTGATGCAGCAATCCCCGTAGCCAGTGGCGTACCAAGCTCACGCCCACCAAGGGGCGACGAGTGTTCTTGCAAGGTTTGCAGTACGTTCCAACTGAAAGATGGCGCTAACCAGGAACATCAATGTTCCTTCAAAAAAATCGCGGGCAGCCATGATTCAGTGGCGACTTACACCAGCATGGCAGCCAGCGTGGATACGCAAATCGCTACGCAAGCGGCGAAGAAGCTGTTGAGCATCAAGGTTTCGAATTTCATGGCGGTTCTCCATCCGATCAGTGATTGAGGCTTTCGAGCTAAGCAATGCATAGCTGATGCCAACCGCATGGATGCCTGAAAAACCGCATAACGGCGCCGTTTTTCGGCATGGAGACCGTCCCCCATTCTGTCCGCGGACAACCGTCCACCTTGTCCGGACGGTGCACGGACAACATCCCGAAGACAGGAAAACGTAAGGATGTCGGCACGCCGCAAAGTTAACGTATGCTGCCCATCGGCGACGCAGGGGGATAAGCAAAGACCATGGACAAGAAACAAACTGCCATCGAGGTCACCGTGTTATGGATCATCGGCGGCCTATCTGCCCTGATCTTCATTTACTGTTTGCACGGCGCGCAACGTGGCGACATCGACGTGGGTATTATCGCGCGTCATCCCTACATTGAAGGCCACCTTCACGGCGACCCCGCTTGGCTTGTCACCGCATGCGCTTTTGCATTTTCTGCATCCTTGCTGGCGATAGCCATCGTGGCTTCGCTATCAACGGTCTTCTCGCCCCGCAACAAAAAGAAGTCGCTGGGTGGGGTCGCTCTGGTTTCGCTGCTGATCGCCGCCTGCTCCAGCGTGGTGGGAGCAGTGACGGCTTATATGGGCGCCAACCCGATGCCCTGAGGTGAACCTCAAGGCATCTCTGAGACACGCTACTGCCCTGCCGTGGTCAAACCATATTTGGTAGCGCGTGCCTCGATATCCGGACTGAGCGCGCGTGCGGCAACCAGATCGGCCTTGCCCGCATCCACCTGGCCGCTGTGAATTTTTGCCAAGCCAAGACCGTAGCGCGACCAGGCCGAACGCGGGTTTTGTGCAACAGCTTTCTCGTAGGCCTTGATGGATTCGGGATAATGCCCAAGCCGCAATTCCACCAAGCCGAGGCTATCGAGATAGGCGGCGTTTTCACCGTCCCGCTTGATCGCCTTATGGCAATCCTTCAAGGCATCGTCGAGCATCTGGTTGCTAAGGCCACGCGCCCAGCAGCGCTCGTTGAGTACCACCCCGAGCAACGCATCGCTGGCGTGCAGATGAATCCAATCGTCCAGTAGCGGCAACGCGGCGTCGGGTTGATCGAGTTGGATATACAAGGATGCAATCAAGCGCGACTGTGCTGATCCGGCAGGCGCCAAGGCGCTGGCGGCCTTGACGTCGGCGGCGGCTCCCTCGCGGTCCTTGTGACGCAGGCGTCCCTCGGCGCGCAGCAACAGCGCATCGGCGTTTTTCGGATCCAGGCTCAATGACTTGTCCAGATCGGCGAACGCCTCATCCGGCTGCTTGTTGGCGATATGCGCTCTGGCGCGGGCCAGGTAGTAAGCGGCCTGATCGGGCGCCATGCGGATCGCCTCGTCCAGGTCGGCGATGGCAGCTTTCGACTCGCCGCGCGACAAGTCGGCATCGCCACGCAGCGCGTAGTCGCTGGCGGTTTTAAGCGTACTGTCTGCCGCGGTGTTTTTCGCAGCATCGTCGCCGTCGCTGGCATCGGCGAGAGCGAACACGCGGCCACCGTTGTAAGTGAAAAACATTTTCTTTTCGCTGTTGGCGACAAACAAGTGATGGGCAAGAATGAAATCCAGGCCAAGCAGCATGTCGGTGTCACGGTTACCGATGTTTCCATCGATCACCAGCATCTGACTGTGGTGGATGGTTTCGGTGCCTACGGAGAACGAATCAACCGGCACTATCCACGTCTTGACCGTTTCGGCGCCCACACCGTAGGTGCGATGGCCAGTCTTGACGCCAGGCGCGTTGAGATCGATACCTGCATGCTCCGCGGCTCTGCGCGTCAGCAGGGTCGCCGGCGCTCCCGAGTCAAGCAGCGCGCGCACGCGCTTGTCACCTATCATCACATTTACAAAGGTGCGCCGGTCGAGCTGGCTGTCGGCTGGCTCGAGGTCTGCCAGGAAATAATTGTTGTCCTTCGACCAGTACGCCAGCGACGTTTTCTCACAGTGGTCCACTTGGAACAGCGTCAATTTCCCATGCGCCAGATCGAGTTCCACGTCGGCCATGTCGAGCAGGTTGGCGCCAAGCAATCCATAACCCACATCCGTACCGCCAACAATGAAATCGATTCTTTTCAGCGTGGTATCCAGTACGCCGAATTCCTTGACCTTCGCAAACTCGGCGCCCGCGCTACCCCCGATACCGGAAATGCGAAAATCAAACGGCAAGGACTGCAGCTTGAGGCCCAGCGCCGATGCATTGGCCTTCGACATCAAGTTGAAGAAGGCCCCGGTATCGAGCACAAAGCGCGTGTCCTGCCCGTTGATCTTCACCACGGTCGTGGCGCGCTCACCGATCACTTCCACGGGCAACGTGCCATATCGTCCCACGTGGCAGCCTTCGGCCCAGACCTGGCTGGCAAGCAACACACCCACGCCTACGCAGCAAAAACGCAATATTTTGATCATTAGTGCCCCCTTTCACGCCATGCTCGCAGAATGCGGACTTGGCCGTCGAGTGCCTGATTGCACGCGTGTTCCACCATCACCCGGTCTTTCTGCGCCACGCTCAGGCTTGGCGACGTGCCTCAACATAGGCTTTGAATACATCGAGCGTTACCGGCCAATAAAACTGCAAATGCTTATAAATAACCAGCGTGGGAAATCCTGCTGCCTTGAATCGCAAGATCGTCTGGTTACTGGCGACTTGGAGCACGAAGCTCAGCGTTGTATAGCTTGATGGCTGATCGGGCAGGCGGGACAGCGAACTCAGTTGCGTGAAGCTCAACGCCTGGCACGGCTTGAATGACAGCACCACACCCCTGCTCTCGAATGGCAGGTGATGCACGCCGCGAACGACCATGGCGCTTCCCACTTCCCACGTTGTATCCACCTCGACGGAATAATCCTTGCCGCCCAGCCATTCGCTCATGCTGCGAGGGTTGACGAGGTGCTCCCACACCATGGAAACGGGCGCATCCAGGGCGACTTCTTCGATGAAGCATTCAGGGATATCGCTGCCGTCGTGCGATGGGAGGTTCATTGGTCGGAGTCCATGTCGTTGCGTAGGCTGGGATGAAATCCCAGCAGCAGGGGTAACAACAAAGCTGGGATTTCATCCCAGCCTACGAGGGCGCGTTTCGCGCATGACGATAGGAGAACGGATGACATTGCATTCTTTGTTCTAAACGTAGGCTTGGACATCACTCCATGCTTCCTCTCTCAATGAGAACCTATACTCGCATCCGCATGTTTGGTGGAGCCTACTTCTTCACCGTAAATCTTGCCGAACGTCATGGCAACAAACTGCTGATTCATCACATTGACGCATTGCGTGAAGCTTTCCGCATAACAAGGAAAGAGCACCCATTTCTACTCGAAGCGGCGGTGGTATTGCCCGAGCACTTACATTGCATATGGCGTCTTCCCGTGCAGGAGTGCGATTTTTCCACACGGTGGCGCTTGATCAAGGCTCGATTCTCACACCTGCTCCCAGCAGGCGAATGGATTTCGGAGAGCCGCCAACGCAGAGGCGAGCGTGGTATCTGGCAACGCCGCTATTGGGAGCACGCGATTCGCGATGACCATGATCTGCAAAGGCATTTGGATTACATCCATTACAACCCCGTCAAGCATGGCTACGTAGCGCGTGCAGCGGATTGGCCCTATTCATCCTTTCATCGCTAGTTGAGCGAGGTCTTTACCCAGCCGACTGGGCAGTCGCACCTGGGATAACTGAGATCGGTTCTGTCGGCGAATAACTGTAGGCTGGGATGAAATCCCAGCATCAGAAGTCCCAACAAGCTGGGATTGTCATCCCAGCCTACGAAGCCCGCGGCAAACGCTGGTCACGCGAAAATGACATTGCTTAGCAACACCGCTTTTGTAGGCTGGGGTGAAATCCCAGCACCAAAAGTCCCAACAAGCTGGGATTATCATCCCAGCCTACGTTGCTATCCGTGCCATGCAGGGCAGGTAAATGAAATTGTCTAACAGCAGCCAGCCCACGTAGTATCGCCCACCATGAAGCGCACCCAATTGCCCCTGCTGACTCGCCTACGCCGCCATCGCGGCCTGTGGGTGTGGGCTGTGGCGGTGCTGCTCTTCAAGGTGATGACCAGTTCCATCTGCCTGGCAGATCCGCTGACATCGATATCCGCGGCTCAAGCAAACACACCCGCGCAGCTTTCATCGATCAACACCTCCACGCCGGATGATGCCGGTTGCCTCCTTGGCGAAGCAGGTGGGTGCCATTGTGCATGCGCGCACAACATGCCTGTCCCGATCGGCATCGCATGGATGCTGCCGCGACAAGACGTGTCGTTCGTACCCTTTCCTGCCGCCACGGGCGCCATTCCCGATATCACCCGCTCGCTGCTGCGGCCGCCTATCACCGCCTGAAAACAACGCTTTGCCGTGACGCGGCTCGATGCCGCGCCGCGCTTCGTATCTGTTTTCAGGAGATCGTTTTCATGGCTTGGTTACGCCCGGCACCGCGAGTTGCCGTCTGTTTGCTGTATGCATTATCGCTGAGTGCCGTGTTTTCGCCGGCCTTGGCCACGTCGCCTTCCCCCATCGTCAATACCGATATGGCTGCGCCATGGCGCGGTGCCATCCGTAAGCTTTGGATGGCCAATCCGGAGGTGAAGGCCGCGCGTGCCGACCTGGATGCCGCCCGCGCACGCGCACGTGCGGCCGACAAACCGCTGTATAACCCGGCGCTGGCGGTCGATATGGAAAACGCCGATGTCGATCGGCGTACTGCACAGTTGAGCCTCACGCTGGATGTATCCGGTAAGCGCCGTGCACGCGCCACATGGGGGCAAGCGGAACTACGCATGGCGCAGGCCGCTTACGACCTGCAGCGTCAATCGGTCGCGCAGCGTTGGTTGAAAGCGTCGTCTGCGCTATCACTGGCGACACGGCAACGCGAGCTGGGGCAACAGCGCGTTACGCTGATGCAGCGCTTCGATGATCTTGCTGCCGAGCGGCTGAAAGTCGGCGATATCAGCAGCCCCGAACGCGACCTCGCAGGGCTGGCATTGGGCGAGGCCCAGATCCAGCAAGCCACGCTCGCCGGCAACGAGGCGGCCACCCGTGCTGCGTTGCTCGCGCTTGCCGACGGCACGCAGGCCATTGCGTCACCGCCCCGGCCACGCGGGCTACCGCCGAACGAGGCCGATATAACGCCGCGCGCGGCCACCGATCTTCCGCAGATCGTACAGGCGCAAGCGCGCCAGGCGAGCAGTGATGCAGCCATTCAAGTGGCGCAGCGCAATCGAATTCCCGATCCCACCGTCAGCGTGACCGGCGGGCGTGTTCGCGCTGGCCCCGTCACCGATCACGTCATTGGCGTCAGCGTCAGCGTGCCTTTGCCGGTGCTCAACAGCGGGCGTGCCGAGGTGGATGCGGCGCGCGCGGATGCCGATGCCGCCACGGCCCGCCTGCAAGCCGAACGCCTGCGTGCGCGAGCCACGCTGGAAGAAGCACAGGCGCGCTACGCAGCGTTGCGCCGTGCGGCCGATTCATTTCAACGCAGCCGGGCTGCCGCATTCCACGAGCGTACCGCGTTGCTGGAGAAACTCTGGCGCGCCGGCGAGATCAGCACCTCCGACTATCTGGTGCAGCTCAAGCAAAGCCTGGACACCGCGCTGTCCGCTTTCGAACTGGAAAACCAGACCTGGCAGGCCTGGTTCGACTACCTCACCGCCGCCGGCCGTCTGAATGATTGGATCGATGGCCGCACCCGGGATATCACGCCATGAAAAAAATCATGCTCGCGCTGAGTGCCACCGCGTTTCTTATCGGCGGCATCAGCATCCTCGCCCACGCGCAATCCGCCACCCATCCACTGAAGCTGGATGCCGACGCCATCAAGGACGCCGGCATCGTCACAGAAAAAGCGGAGCTTCGTTCTTTTGCGGATGAACTCAAAGCGCCAGGCGCAGTAAAAATCGATGCGTATGCCACGGTGCTGGTGTCGCCTCGCATCGAATCGCAAGTCGTCGCACGCAAGGCCAAGCTCGGCGATCTCGTCAAAGCCGGCTCTCCGCTTGTCACCCTTTCCAGCGTCGACGTCGCCGAAGCCGAAGGCGCGTTGATCGTGGCCGAGCAGGATTGGCAGCGCATGGCCGCGCTCGGGCCACAAGCGGTATCGGCGCGCCGCTACAACGAAACCAAAGTGATGCGCGATCAGGCCCGCGCCAAGCTGTATACCTATGGTTTGTCGGAAGGACACATCCAAACCATGCTTCGTGATGGATCGGCCAAGGCGGACGGCGGCTATGCGCTGTTGTCACCGATAGCCGGCCGCGTCACGTCGGATGATTTCCTGGTAGGTGAACGTGTTCAACCGGGGCGCACGCTTTTCACGCTCGTCAACGAAGACAGCGTATGGGTGGAGGCGCAATTGCCGCCCGCGGACGTGGAAAAAACTTCGCCAGGCGATGCGGTACGCATCCTCGCGCACGACCGCGTTTTTCCGGGCACCGTGCTGCAGCGCTCGCACCAGACCAGCACACGCACGCGCACCGCGTACGTGCGCATCAAGGTCGACAACGGCAAGGATGCCTTGCATCCGGGCGAACTGGTCGATGCACGCATCGCCATTGCTGGCAGCAAGCAGGTGTTGGCCGTTCCCAGCGAAGCTGTCGTACTGCTGCAGAACCAACCCACGGTGTTTATCGATAAAGGGCAAGGACAGTTTGAACCCGCACCGGTCGTGACCGGCGAAACGCGTCAAGGGCAGATCGAAATCAAGGATGGCTTGAAAGCCGGCACGCCGTACGTGCGCGATGGTGCGTTTGCGCTCAAGGCGCGATTGTTGCGTTCGCAGTTGGGAGAAGAATGATGCTTGGACGTCTGGTTGAACTCTCCCTGCGTTACAAAGTGCTGGTGCTGATCATCTTCGCCGCGATCGGCTTTGCTGGTTTCCAGTCGGTGCGCCAACTGCCCATCGACGCGTTTCCCGATGTCACGCCGGTACAGGTCAACGTCTATACCGAAGCGCCGGGGCTGGCTGCCGAGGATGTGGAGCAGTTGCTGACCACGCCGGTAGAATCGGCCGTGGCAGGCTTGCCCAAGGTGCAGGAGATCCGCTCGGTCAGCTTGTTCGGTTTGTCGTACGTGTCGATCTACTTCGATGACGACATGGAAATCTACTTCGCACGCCAGCTGGTCAACGAACGGCTGCAGCAAGTGGGCGACCGTCTTCCGCAAGGCTATGGCAAACCCGAGATGGGACCGAACACATCCGGCCTTGGCCAGGTGTTCTGGTACACGGTGGAACGCGCCGATGACACGCGAGAGGCGGCAGATGGCAAGGCACCCGGCGATATGGACCTTCGCACGCTGCAGGATTGGACCGTTCGCCTGATTCTTCGTACGGCGCCGGGCGTGGATGACGTAACATCCTGGGGCGGCCAGGAAAAGCAGTATCAGATACGCATCGATCCGCTGAAGCTGATCGCCCATCAGCTTGGTTTCAAGGATGTGATCGAAGCGCTGCAGGCAAACAATGCGCAAGTCGGTGGCAGTTTCGTCGATATCGGGCGCGAGCAATACCTGGTGCGCGGACTGGGCCTGGTCAAGAACAGCGCGGACATCGGCAACATCGTGCTGAAAAGCGAAGATGGCACGCCCATCTACGTTCGCGACATTGCCACCGTCACCGAGGCCGGCGCACCGCGTACCGGCGCCGTCACCCGCGACGGCAAGGAAGTGGTGATGGGCCAGGCGTTGGCGCGCATCGGCGAAAACGCCAAAAGCGTGGTCGATGCGGTGAAGGCGAAGCTGGCGACGATCAAGCAGGCGTTGCCGGAGGGCGTGGTGATCAAGCCGGTGTATGAGCGCACCGAACTGGTCAATGCCGCCGTCGGCACGGCCGCGCGCGCGTTGATCGAAGGCTCCATCCTGGTCGCGGTGATCCTGTTTCTGTTCCTGGGCGAATGGCGCAGTGCGCTGGTGGTGGTGATCACCTTGCCGTTGGCCATGCTGATCGCCTTCATCTGCATGGAACAAGCCGGTTTGTCCGCCAACCTGATGTCGCTGGCCGGATTGGCGATCGGCATCGGCATGATGGTGGATGGTGCCGTGGTAATGGTGGAAAACGCGTTCCGCATCATGTCCGAACGCAAAGCACATGGCTTGCCGGTGGACCGCACATCCTCCGTATTGGCAGCCGCACGCGAAGTGGCCAGCCCAATCGCCTTTGCGATCCTGATCATCATCGTGGTGTTCCTGCCGCTGTTCAGCCTGCAAGGTTTGGAAGGCAAGATGTTCAAGCCGATGGCTTTCAACATCAGCTTTGCCATGGCCGGATCGCTGCTGCTGGCATTGACCTTGATTCCCGTGCTTGCCGCACTGGTGCTGAAACCGAAAGAGGAGAAAGACACGCGCCTGGTGGCATGTCTCAAACGCCATTACGCCAGCTTACTTGCATGGTCATTGGCACGGCGCAAGACGGTGCTCGTCATCGCTGCCGCTGCGCTGGTCGGCAGCCTTGCGCTGTTTCCGTTCCTGGGCAAGGAGTTCATGCCCAACCTCAAGGAAGGGGCGATCATGTGGCGCATCACGTCCATTCCCTCGGCATCGCTGGAGGAATCCATTGCCATTTCCAAGCGCGTGGAAGCGCTGATCAAGCGGGATTTCCCCGAAGTGGAAACCACGCTCGCCATGATCGGCCGCGCCGAGAAAGGCGAAACCGCGGACGCCAACTACATGGAGGTCCACACGCCGCTGAAGCCACGCAACTCATGGCGCCGCGGACAAACGCTGGAAAGCATCGAAGCGTCGATGCAACAAGCATTGTCCAACGCGCTTCCCACGGCGGTGGTGAGTTATACCCAGCCCATTCAAATGCGAGTCGAGGAATTGATCTCCGGCGTGCGCGCCACGCTTGCGCTCAAGCTCTACGGCAACGATCTGGGCGAACTTGACCGGCTGAGCAGCCGCATCAAGGATGTACTCGGCCAGGTACCTGGTGTGACCGACCTTTCGCTAGAAGCCAACATCGGCAAGCCGCAGATCCACATCCAGGTCGATCGCGATGCACTCGCCCGTTATGGCCTCAACGCCGATAACGTGCTTACCGTGGTCAAGAACGGTATCGGCGGAGAGCCCGTGTCGACCTTGCTGGAAGGCGTGAAACGCTTCGACATGGCTGTGCGCCTGGATGAGGCGGACAAGGATTCGTTGCAGGCGATTCGGCGCATTCCGATGCGCGCGCCGAATGGCGCACTGGTCCAGCTATCGCAGGTGGCCGAAGTGACGCAAGCGGAAGGCTACTCCTTTATCCGCCGCGAGCAGCTGCAACGCTATGCCGTCATCCAGATGGATGTGCGTGGCCGCGACATCGACGGTTTCGTGCGTGATGCCAACACCGCCATTGAGCAGAAGATAAAGCTGCCAACGGGCTACTACACCGAATGGGGCGGCGCGTTCGAAAACCAGCAGCGTGCGTTGAAGCGGCTTTCGCTGATCGTGCCCGCCACGATCTTCTTCATTTTCATGTTGCTCTACACCGCCTTCCATTCGATCAAATACGCCGGCTTGATCCTGGCCAACGTGCCGTTCGCCACCATCGGCGGCATCGTGGCGCTCGCCATCACGGGGCAATATCTCTCCGTTCCGTCAGCCATCGGTTTTATTGCAGTCTTCGGTGTCGCCATGCTCAACGGCATCGTGCTGGTGAGCTTCTTGAACGAGCAGCGCGAAAAAGGATTATCGGTTCGCGAGGCGGTTATCCGTGGTACGGCATTGCGTTTGCGCCCCGTGCTGATGACGGCAAGCGTGGCCGTGCTCGGCCTGGTGCCGATGTTGCTGTCCAGCGGTGTAGGAGCTGAAACCCAACGCCCCCTTGCAACCGTGGTGGTGGGTGGCCTGATGACCTCGACCTTGCTCACGCTGGTGTTGCTGCCGGTGCTGTATGACTGGATGGAGCAGCGCAAAGAACCCACACAAAAACGTAGGCTGGGATGAAATCCCAGCATCAGGAACCACCAAAAGCTGGGATGGTCATCCCAGCCTACGTCCTCGACGACCCTATGCTCTAATCGCCTGCAGCCCCATCATCAACGAAAGGGATATCCATGCCTTGGCTCATTACCAAGTACCTGATCACCGCCGCCGTGGTCGTTGTCGTATCGGAAGTCGCCAAGCGCAGCGATCGGCTTGGTGCGCTGATTGCATCGCTACCCTTGGTAACGCTGCTGGCATTGACGTGGCTCTATATCGACAAGCAGCCCGCCGAGAAAATCACCAACCATGCATGGTATACGTTCTGGTACGTGGTGCCCACGTTGCCGATGTTCCTGGCTTTTCCGCGCTTGTTCATTCGCTTTGGCTTCTGGCCGGCGCTTGGGATCAGCGCGCTGATCACCATTGTGTCGTTCGCATTGTTTGCAATGGCGGTGCGTCCCTTCGGCATCAAACTGCTCTAATCCGTAGGCTGGAATGAAATCCCGGCAAAGAATCACAAGAACGCTGGGATTTCATCCCAGCCTACGACGGTACATGGGCGAATCTCTTAGACATGGAAATGAAATCCCTGCAAAGCTGGGATTTCATTCCTGTCACCCATAACCATTAGGGCTTGCTGAAACCCATATGCAAGGTGATCTTGTCTCCTTCTTTCAAATCCGCCACGGACGACGGCGGAAAATGCACCTTCAGGTTCATGCCAGAAGCCTCGACTTCAACGATACCGGTCTTGGTATCAACCGATGACACCGTGGCGGGCATGGCGTGCATGCCCATCATGTGATGCATACCCTTCATGCCGGACATGTGGTCGTGCATGCCGCCCATCGACCCCATGCTGGATGAAGCGCTGCTCGGCGTGCTGTCTTGGGCGAGCACGGCGCTGCTCAAGGCAAGCGCAGCCAGCGTCGGCAGCAGGATTTTGGCAAGCGTGTTTTTCATGACTCTCTCCCCAGAGCGTGGTGGATGAAAACAGCCAGGGAAGTATGCACCCGTGCGCGTCCATAGGCGATGGTCTTTGTTGCATGCATTCCCATGCACACATTCCCTTGACGCTTACTCAACGGAAAACCTACACCCGTGACCTCTTACGCCGATGCTTGCAGGCGAGCACCTCGTTGCACCCAAAGCTCGCGGACAGGTTCACGAAGCCGCAAACAGGGCCGCTCCACCACGTAATGAAGCGCCGCGCCGACGATGAGTATGGCCGTTATATAGATCAGCACAGTCCACACACCGCGGCCCTCGACCCATGGCGCGAACCGCCCATGCAATTGCCCGTAAACCATCTTGTGCGTCAGATAGAGGCTGTAGGAAGCGGCCGCAAACCACGTCGCACCAGGGATGCGAAGACGCGCCAATACACTATGCCGACTCGCCGCACCTGCCACCAAGGCCGTCATCGCTACAGCAACAACCGGGTAACCGAATACGTTGGCGGCCAGGCCAAACCGTTGCTGGCCGTTGAAACCCCACATGCACAGGCCGGTAAGCAGTACGCCCGCCGCCAACAGCGCATTGGCGTGGCGCTCGCTCCACGCCCAGACCCGCGTGTGATAGCTGCGCGCCGCTGCCAGGGCGACGCCCCCGAGCAGATCATCCAGGCGCGCATACGTGGGGTAGTAGAGCAAGCGCAGGTATGCATCGCCCGCTTCATCGCCATGGGCCTGAAGGGGTTGCACAAAATGCGTCCATAGCCAGGCGCGAAGCACCATGCCAACAAGGGCCAACATGGCAATAACCGTTGCCCCACGCACAAGCCGGCCCGTGCGTACAAGCAAGAGTGCCAGCAGCGGAAACAACAGATAGAACTGCTCTTCCACGCACAATGACCATGCGTGTGAAAAAGCCGCACGGTTCGGATCAATGAACAGATTGAGCGTGTAGGTAAGAAACTGCCATAACGGCATCATGCCGGCGGCTTCGCGCATCGAAGGCCACGCAATATAGATACCCAGCATCACAAAATAAGCCGGCAAGGTGCGAAAACCCCGCCGCAAATAGAAATCCACAAAATCCACGCTGCCGCGAGAAACCAGCGCATTGAAAACCTGCGAGCCGATCAGAAAACCCGATAGCGCAAAGAACAGATCCACGCCCATCCAGCCACTCCAGCGCAGCACGCCGCCGCCCATATAGCCGGCGATGTAGCTGTGAAACGGCATCACCCACAGGATGGCGATCGCGCGCAGCAAGTCGAGGCCTGGTTTTCGTTCCATGATGTCCCCTGTTCGCAAACGTGGCGCCCCCTTAACGAGCGCATCAGTTTGCCGACGATTTGTGGCAATGCTCTGGCGCGAATACAGCCGTCGCGTGGCAGGCCTTATTTAATGCTCGATGCGGTGGCCACGTAGGCTGGGATGAAATCCCAGCATCGAACGGTGAAAAGAAGCTGGGATTTCATCCCAGTCTACGCCGGCCATCGCAGCCGGTGAATATCCTGTCGCCATTTATCTTAAAAATCATTGCATTACACCCATACCCTGCAGCATTTCAAATTACGCGCATACTGGATGGGCTTCTCCGCCCGAAGTGATCAGGGGCCTCATCAACCGTGCCGGGCAATAGCCCTAAGCGAGGTTCTCATGAACACCATCACACCCTGGGTAGCGTTGTCGTTTGCGTTGTTAGGTACCGCCAGCGTGCAGGCGGCGGATACCAGTGGTTCGACCATCGTGCGGGACTACACCGATGTCGTGGCCCCTGCCGATCAGCAGGCTTATGAAACCGGCGTCAAAAACTTCAACCAATGCCTGCATCAACACGGATTCAAATACACATGGAAGGCATGGATACACGAAACGGGAAATACTTACTCGTATTCGTATGTCACTGACCCGCTTTCATGGGAAGCCTTTGACGCGATGAGCGCGGCAGGTAAGGCGTGTGATGAAGCGCTCAGGACGGCCGTCAATCCGCATTTGAAAAGCGAGACCAGCGCATTTTTCGAAATAATGCCGTCACTGAGCCATATGCCCAAGGGCACGCCGCCGACTTCGTCCTTTATTGAAGTGCGATATTTCAAATTGAAGCCAGGTCACGAAGCCTTTGAGACCTTTATGGCTGCCGCGAAAAAAATCGCCGCGGCGGCGGAAAAATCGAATTGGGCCGTGCATTACATGATGGGTGCGGTTCGGGAAGGCGCCGACGACGCACCCGACTTTATCCTGGTTATCCCTGCCAATAGCTGGGCGGAAGTCGGCAAAGAACCCGACCCGGATGTGTGGAAG
This sequence comes from Dyella sp., assembly GCF_035277725.1. Classification (GTDB taxonomy): domain Bacteria; phylum Pseudomonadota; class Gammaproteobacteria; order Xanthomonadales; family Rhodanobacteraceae; genus Dyella_B. The sequence continues at coordinate 30,883 of NZ_DATEJY010000049.1, forward strand.
ATGGTCGAGAACGTCTACGGCAAGGAAAGCGGGCAAGCAATTCGCAAGTCCGTCAATGACGTTATCCAAAACGAATCGGAACACGTGGATAGCTACAGTGCCGAGTTGACGTACATGGCGGCTGGCCATTAACGGAAGCACGTTGACGTTTCCGGCGGTGCATCGTCGTCCCGGCGAAGGCCGGGATCCAGCGACTTTTTAGATCCTCAAAGTCACTGGGCCCCGGCTTTCGCCGGGGCGACGAGGCTTAAGTTAGTGCCATTGCCCTTAAGCTCAGAGCTTGCCTCTAGCGCGCCTGCGCGATGAGGGAACGCATCTTCGTGAGTTTCCCGCTACACGCTCGAGTTAGCGCCACTGACCTCAGGCCGCCGACACCTCAAGCCGCTCCAGATCAGCAATAAGCCCGGGCCCAGTCGGCTCCCATCCCAGCTTCCTGCGCGTCTGCGCACTCGAAGCAGGAACATCATGTCCCGCAAACCTCGCCAGCCAACCGAAATAACTCGGCACTTCCTCCGGCGCGATCGACTTCACCGGCAAGTTCAGCCGCTTGCCAACGGCTTCGGCAATGCTACGCAATGACACGCCCTCTTCCGCCACCGCGTGATACTTCGCATTCGGCTCCGCCTTCTCGACCGCCAACTTGTAAAGCCTCGCCACGTCATCGACATGCGCTGATGGCCAGCGATTAAGGCCATCCTCCACATACGCGCATATACCCTTCTCGCGATACATCGCAATCAGCGGCGTGATAAGCCCCTGCCTGACCGGATCATGCACTTGCGGAAGCCGCACTACCGATACGTTGACGCCCTGAGCGGCAACCAACGCAGCCTCCTCCTCCGATGCTGCACGCGGATGCACGCCGGCACCCACTATCGCGTTGTCTTCCTTGGCCGCTTCGCCTGGCACCGTATTGGCAAGCCCGGTACCGGACGTCACGATCAGCGGACGGTTGGAACCCGCCAGCACAGCGCCTAGCGCGCGGATCACCGGACGATCGTCCTCGCAGTTCTGTACAAAGCGCGAGAAATCATGATTGAAGGCCAGATGGATCACACCATCCGAACGCGCCGCCCCGTCCTTCAGGCTATCCGGATCCGCAATGGACCCGCGATAAACCTCCGCACCGGCAGCCGCAAGCGCAGATGCCTTATCTTCCGAGCGGCACAGGCCGATCACCTGATGTCCCGCTGCCATCAATTCCTTGACCACCCTAGAACCAATAAAGCCGGTGGCGCCCGTCACAAACACACGCAT
>NZ_DATEJY010000050.1:0-5780 GCF_035277725.1 Dyella sp.
TTTCGACGGGCGGTGCATTGTAAGTAACGTGATGCGTTGCGCAAATATGCGCCGTCAGCCATCGCCCCTTTGGCGTCACATAGGCTGGGATGAAATCCCAGCATCGGAAAGCCGAAAAGCGCTGGGATTTTCACCCCAGCCTACAAGAAACATCGGTCTCGCTTGCCCTCCTCCGCCGCGATTGCCATGCTCTGCCTTTCCATTCCAGGGGCTTTACCCATGACGTCACCGGCTACCGGCTATCAGCGCAGCCTTCGCCTGCGGGACGCAGCATTGGTGGTGGTCGGCGGCATCATCGGCGGCGGCATTTTTCTCAATCCGGGCATTGCCGCGCAGCGCACCGAATCGGGGCTGGCATTGCTGCTGATGTGGGTAGGCGCCGGCGTGCTCACGCTGCTCGGTGCGTTGTGCTATGCCGAACTGGGCGCGCGCCGGCCGCATGCTGGCGGCAGTTACGTGTATCTGCGCGAGGCGTTCGGGCCGCTGGCCGGCTTTCTGTTCGGCTGGACCATGTTGCTGGTGATTTATTCCGGCTCCAGCGCGGCGGTGGCCACCATCTTTGCGAGCTACGCCGCGACGGTATTCGGCCTGCCCGCGGGCATGGCGACACCGCTGGCGGTAGGCGCGCTGGCGCTGGTGGCACTCATCAATGTGTTCGGCCTGAAGTTCGGGGTGCAGATGCAGAACCTGTTCACCCTGTTGAAGCTGCTGGCCGTGGCGGTGCTGGTGGTGTGCGGACTGTTCCTGGCCGGTGTCGGTACCGGTACACCGTGGCTGGCGGCCGATCCCGCACGCGGCGACGTCGGCTTTATGAGCGCGGCATTGCCGGTGCTGTTCGCCTATTCCGGCTTCACCTACCTCAACAACCTGGCCGGCGAAGTCAAAGAGCCGCAACGCACCCTGCCCCGTGCGCTGGTACTCGGCATGCTGGGTGTGATCGCCGCCTATGCGTTGGTCAACGTGGCGTATCTGGCGGTGCTCGGCCACGACGGCCTGGCGCATAGCCGTACGCCAGCCGCCGAGGTGATGGGCAAAGTGTTCGGCCCGGTCGGCGCCAAGCTGATTGCGGTAGGTATCGCCATCTCCACCTTCGGTTTTTGCAACATCACGCTGGTGGCGGGTGCGCGCGTATTGCAGGTGATGGGTGCAGATGGCTTGTTCTTCGCCAGCGTCGGGCGGCTGCATCCGCGTCATCACACGCCGAATCTGGCACTGCTGTTGCTGGTGGGCTGGTCGATCGTGCTGGTGTTGTCGGGCAGCTACGGCCAGTTGCTGGATTACGCCACCTTCGGCGACTGGCTGGCCTGTGCCGTCGGCGTGGGCACGCTGTTCTGGTATCGCCACCGCCAGCAGCACGAGACCGTGTCGTTCCGCACGCCCGGTTATCCACTGCCGCCGCTGATCTTCATCGCCACCATCGGCCTGGTGGTGGTGCAAAGCCTGCGTACAAGTGTGGTGAATACGGGTATTGGCCTGGCCATCATGGTGGCCGGCATTCCCGTCTATCTGATTTGGCGACGGGTGTTCAACCCCGTACGCTCCTGACAGACAAGTAGGCTGGGATGACAATCCCAGCTTGTTTTTTGCTGGAATTTCACTTCAGCCTTCCTGCTTGGGGATGCTTGTTCAGTCCGGTGCATCCCTAAAATCTTGCGGCAATGCCACAATGTGCCGATAGGTATGACGGAGACACCACCCGATGGCGCAAGACCACGCCGCGCTGCCCACTAAGCCGACGGATATCACTCCCACTCCTGTTCGCGCTGGCATCGATTTGCAGATCAATGGCGAGCACTACCGCCACACTGGCGATCCGGCGATGCCTCTGCTGTGGTACCTGCGCGACGTGCTGCGGCTCGACGGCACCAAGTACAGCGGCGAGCACGGCGTGGGTGGCATGGATCTGGTGCTGGTTAACGGCAAGGCCACTTCCGCCATCAACACGCCGATGAGCAAGCTGGCCGACAAGCAGGTCACCACGGTGGAAGGCCTGGTCGACGCGAAGGGCCATTTGCATCCGCTGCAACAGGCATTTATCGATGAAGACGCGATCGGCTGCGGCTACTGCACGCCCGGCTGGTTGATCGCCTCATTGGATCTGCTCAATCGCAACAAGGACCCTTCTGACAACGACATCGATGGCCTGCCCAATCTCTGCCGTTGCGGCTGCCAGGCACGCGTGCGCCAAGCCATCAAACGCGCGGCCGCGGCGATGAAGCAGGGGGCGAAGGCATGAGCAACACGATGCAGCTTTCGCGCCGCCGCTTCCTGCAGGTGATGGCGGGTGCGGCTGGCGCCTTGATCGTCGGCATCCGCAGCGCCCGCGCCGCCAACGCGCCGGTACCGCCCGACATGCTGGGCGATGCGCTGTATGACTTCGGCATGTTCGTGCGCGTGGATGCCGATGGCACCGTGCTGATCGGTTCGCGCGATCCGGAAACCGGCACCGGCGTCGCCACTTCGCTGGCGCGCATCATTGCCGATGAAATGGATGCCGACTGGCAACACGTGCGCGTGCTGCCGCTCGGCCTGGGCGTGGAGAACGACAACGGCAAACCGCGCTGGCTGTATGGCCAGCAAGTGGGCGGCACCGGCAATTCGATACCGCGCGCGTGGCGCGATCTACGCTCTGCCGGTGCGCTGGCACGCTGGCTGCTGATCCAGGCCGCTGTGCCCCAACTGGGTGTACCACCGGAAAAGCTGCGCGCGGAACTGGGCGCGGTCATCTCACCCGACGGCCGCCGTCTTGGCTACGGCCAACTCGCGGCCGCTGCCGCGAAGATCGCCCTGCCGCACGGCGCGATCGCATTGAAGACGCCGGAGCGCTACACGCTGATCGGCAAGCCCGCCGGCGACGCCGATGCACGCGCGATCGTCACCGGACAAACCGAATACGCGCTCGACAAACATTTCGGCGACACCCTGGTCGCGGTGCTCGCGCACTGCCCATGGCCGGATGGCCAGCTCGCCGGACTCGACAGCAGCGCCGCGCTGGGCATCAAGGGCGTGGTGAAAGTGATCGAGCTGAAGCCCGATCCGCACGTGCCACCGGGCCAAACCGTGATCGCACCCGCCGTAGCCGTGATCGCCGAAAACACCTGGGTTGCCCTGCAAGGACGCAAAGCGCTCAAGCTGCAATGGAAGCCCGGTGCCAGCGGCAGCGAAAGCACTGCCGCGCTCGAACAACAAGCCACCGCGCTGATCAACAGCGATGCAGCGCCGACCACGCGCATCCGCGACGACGGCGATATCGACAAGGCCAAGCGCAAAGCCGCACGCCGCGTCGAAGCGGTCTATTCCCAACCGTGGCTGGCGCATGCCACCAGCGAGCCGATGAATTGCCTGGTGCGCCTGGATAAAACCAGCGCCACGCTCTGCGTGCCCACGCAATCGCCGCAACAGGCATGGACGGTGGTGCAGCGACTCACCGGGCTGGCGCCGGACCAGATCGACATCCAGGTGCCGCGCATCGGCGGCGGCTATGGGCGTCGTCTCGATCACGATTACGTCGCCGAAGCCGTGCTGCTGGCGAAGGAAGTCGACAAACCGCTGCGCCTGTTCTGGACGCGCGACGAAGACCTCACGCACGACTACTACCGCTCCGGCTGCGTGCACAAATTCCAGGCGATTCTTGAAGCGAAACGCCATGTGATTGCGTGGAACCAGCGCGTGGCGAGCGCCTCGGCCTTGACCGGCCGCGGCGTACCGTCCGATCACTTGTGGAGTTCGGAAGTCAGCGTCAACCAGTTTCCCGCAGGGTTCATACCAAACTACCGCAGCGACTGGTTTGGGCTTTCTTCCTCCCTGCCGCGCGGCCCGCACCGCGGCATGCCGCATCTCACCAATGCTTTCGCGGTGTGCAGTTTCGTCGATGAAATCGCGCACTCATTGAAAGAAGATCCCCTCGTTACCAACCTGCGCCTGATCGGCGAACCGCGCTTGATTCCGCAACAAGGTGGCGGTGCGGTCGACACGGCACGGCTGGCCAATGTGCTGAAGCTGGTCACCGACCGCATCGGCTGGAAAGACTGGCTGCATTCGGTGAACGGCTTCGGCCTCGCCTGCTGGTACATGGATGGCGCGTATGTCGCGCATGCGATCGAAGTCTCGATGCAAGGCGAAAAACTCACCATCGAACGCGCCGTGTGCGCAGTGGATGTTGGTCGCGTGATCAACCCGATGGGTTTGGAAGGACAAGTCGCCGGCGCCACGCTGGATGCGCTGTCCACCGCACTCAATCTCGCCATCACCGTCAAGGACGGCAAGGTGCAGCAAAGCACCTGGAAGGATTACCCGCTCGCCAGCATGGCGCAGTTGCCGCGCACGGTGGAGGTGATCACGGTGCCGGGTGAAGGTGATCCGGCCGGCGCGAGTTTCCTTGCCATGCCGAGTGCGGCGCCCGCGTTGGCCAACGCGGTGTTTCGTGTGAGTGCGGTGCGCGTGCGCCGAATGCCGTTAATGAAGGAATTGCTGCGGCTGTTGTGATGGGTAGGTTGGGGTGCGAACCCCAACATGGCGTGATGATCGGCATGGCGATGTTGGGGTTCGCACCCCAACCTACGGTTCTTAGGCTGCACTTCGCTCGAGCGCAGCGATTTTTCAGCTCCTCAAAAGTCACCGGGTCAAGGCCGTCGTCGGGACAACGAGTCGGTAGCCGTGAATTGAATGGAAAATATGCCGCGTCACGGTATTTCGTCCATCTCCTACCCAAACAGATGAATGCCGGGACTGTGCATCTTTGATGGATGGCTCTAGCCTGAAACATTGACCACCCCATCGAGCGATCCACCATGGCAAACGAAAACATGCGCATGAGCCCACGCGGTTACACGCAGCTGCAGCTGCGAGAGGGCGTAAGAATGCATTACTACAATGACATGCCGGTGAACGGGAATTGCACATGGGGCGTCGGGACATTGGCACATTACGGCCCTTGCACCGAGGAAGAATTGCGCAGAACCGTTCTGGAATCAGATGTAAATGCAGTGTTGAGCGCCCGCGTCATGGAAGCGGAACGCATCGTCAAGCACGTCGTAACCGACCACGCGCTTACACAAGAGCAGTTTGACGCTGCCGTGTCGTTTGCCTATAACTCACGAACACACAACATACGGGACGCGCTTTCGCCCGCGAACACAGGGAATATGAATGCAGTCGCCGATCAGATGATGCAGAACGTATACATTACGCCGCGAGATCCACGCGGCATGCCCTCGGGTAACCCTCAATTCAGTCGCGGGCTATACAACTGGCGACTGGGCGAGTCACAACCCTTCAGGAGCAGAACGCCGTGAAACGTCTTCTTCTACTTGCACTCTCGTTCGCGACCATAGGCGCGTGCCAGGCACAGGTGCCTGTTGCCAAGGACTTCATGGGGCAATGGAAAATCTCAAAATTCATTGCCTACACGAAGGACAACAGGGAGGCGTCGCTGTCGCAGGACCTGATCGGCCACGTGCTCGCCGTAGCCCCGAAGAAACTGTCGCTCACCATGGACGACTGGACATGCGACGCCAGCGAAGACTCCCATGCCGATTGGGTAGATACCGCCCCATATGTTGAACAACACGAAGGCATTGCCGCCAACGCCGCTCAATTGCCGCCGGCTACCAGCGTGCTCAGCACCGGTGATTGCCTCAAAATCTATTGGCTCGACCAACGCCATATTGAATTCAACTTTGGCGGCACCTTCGTCGTAGCAGAAAAACAATAAGCACAACGGCAGTACGTGCCGCTCAATGAAACTGATCGCTCGCCGGCACCCACGATCCTGACTTGGC
>NZ_DATEJY010000051.1:0-40955 GCF_035277725.1 Dyella sp.
TACAACACCGATGGCACCTACGCATGCGCAAGTAAAAACAGCAACGGTATCTATAACCTTTGCGCTGACGGCACCGCCAATGACGGCAAGGAAGTGCTTGCGTATATTCCGGGCGCTGTATTGGCAACCATCCACAATGCCTCCACCTCGACCCTGGATTATTCCTCGGTCAATTACGCGCACAACTTCTACATGGATGCCACGCCTGGCACTGGTGATTTGTTCTACAGTAACGCTTGGCATACGTGGCTAGTTAGTGGGCTCGGCGTCGGTGGCAATGCCATCTTCGCGCTTGATGTCACTGATCTTGGCGCCAACGCTTTCGGTACTGGTAGTGTGAAAGGCGAGTGGAGCACAGCCGTTACCACCACTTCATCAGGCAGCTCGGTCGCCACAACACTCGTGTGTAACAACGACACATCTACCAGCGCCTGCGGCAATGATCTAGGCCAGACAGTCGGCACTCCGCAAATCCGTCGTTTGCACAGCGGAAACTGGGCGATCATTTTCGGCAATGGCTTTAACAGCGTCACGGGCCATGCGGGCATCTACGTCATGCTGGTGGATAGCAACGGCAACATCAGCGCCAGCAGCCAAAGCAGCTCCAGCGTCTATTTCTTGGACACTGGCGTGGGCAGCTCAAGCAATCCCAACGGCATTGGCTATGTATCCTCTGTCGATACCGATGGCGATCACATCGCCGATTACGTTTATGCGGGCGATGTTTACGGCAACATCTGGCGTTTTGACTTGACAAGTAGTAATCCTGCCAATTGGGGAGTTTCCAACTACGGCAACAGTTCGGCTACGCCACTGTTCACTACGCCGCCGGTGAAGACGGTGTACACCGTTACCACGACAACCAGTAACGGCACCACGACTACCACGACATCGACACCGACGATTACCTACCTGTCACCGGTGGCACCATCGCAACAATCCACTTACGCATACGGCACCACCAGCACCACCAGTGGCAGCACCACCACTTACACAGTGATCAGTCCTCAGCCAATAACCACCCAATTGGTCGTCGTTGCAACGACGGAGCCAACTTCAAACTCCAATACACCTTACGTGTTGGTGGAATTCGGTACCGGCTCTATCCAACCGCAATCAGTAACGTCCAGCGCCACCTATTCGAACGGACCGCAAACTCTATATGGCATTTGGGACTGGGGCATGGGCGTAGCAGGCACAGCGGGCGCAAGCTATGCCGGCCTGTCTGTAGGCGCTACTGGCACGCCTACTGCATCTTCGCCAATCAAACAAAGTTCCCTGGAACAACAGACCATTACCAGCACCACGACATCAAGCAGTTCCACGTCCACCATCTTGGGTTATCGCACGGTGAGCCAGAACACGGTGTGCATGCAAGGCTCGACGTGCGCAACGACTGATTCGAACGGTAACCTCGTTAATACAGCCGGGACCCAGTTTGGCTGGTATCTGAACCTGCCTGCCTATAACGGCGTGTCCTGGGTCGGCGGTAGCAATCAGACCGAACAGGTTATCTACAGCCCGATTGAGTCTGAAGGTGCGTTTATCGTGAACACGACGATTCCGGCTAACAACTCGCCGCTGAGCTGCACGGTAGTGACAACGGCGGGCTGGACGATGGCGCTGAATCCGGCTACAGGCGGTGGGTTCACCAATTCTTTCTTCTCTACCGCAACGGGTGTTGTGATCAGCGGCTCCATCAGCGGCATCGCACTCAGCGCAGTGGGTAGTCCGTCGGTGGTGACGGCAAAAGGTCAGCCTTATCTGGTCAACCAGACCGTTTCGGGTGTCGGTACCGTCAACCAGATCAATCCTCCGGGCGGACAAACCGGGCAGCGCTTGACATGGCTGCAATTACGCTGAGAAAGGAGAAGTAGCCATGTCCAATGCATTTCCTCGCGTTCAATGTGCCTCAGCACGTGTAACAAGGCGCCATCAACGTGGTTTTACGCTAATCGAACTGATGATCGTCGTTGCGATCGTGGCCATATTGGCTGCGATCGCCATTCCGCAATACCGCAAGTACGTCCAGAAATCGAACCGTGCCACTGCAAAATCGGCACTCCTGGACCTGTCGAGGCGCGAGGAAACCTACTACTCGACCAACAATAGCTATACGCTCAACTTGGTGAGCCTTGGCTATAGCAACATCACAAACAATCAGATCCAGGTACCGAACAGCAACAATCCCACCTACACCATCGGTTTTACAGCACCCGCAACTTCAGGCAGCAGTGCAAGCAGCTATACGGCCTCAGCCACTCCTACTGGTTCGCAGACCGGTGACGGATGCGGAACCTATTCAGTCGACTATCTGGGTAACCAACTGCCCTCCACAACGTCTGGCGGCTCCAGTTGTTGGTGAGGAAATTGAAACCGTCGTGACATTGGCGATCTACTCGCGCCATTCCTGGCAACGCCTAGGGCGTAGCCAGCCCCCTCTGTTGCGCGGATAATCGACACCCCTCGAAACCACGCAACAGCAGTCAATGTTCATACCCGGTCAACGCTGGATCTCCACCGCCGAACCCGAACTCGGCCTCGGCACTGTGTTGCGCGTCGAAGGGCGCGGGGTGCAGGTGTTGTTTGCCAAGTCGGGGGTGTTGCGCCCTTATGCGGTGGATTCCGCGCCCCTGGTGCGGGCAGAGTTTCGGGCGGGGCAGCGGGTGGCGGGCAAGGGCATTGCCTTTCTGGTGGAGCGGGTGGAGGAGCGCGAGGGGCTGCTGGTTTATCGCGGCGAGGGGCGCGAGCTGCACGAGGGGCAGCTGGATGATGAGCAGAGTGTCAGCCAGGCGGATGACCGGCTGATTGGGGGGCGTACCGATCCGGTGCCGCATTTTGAATTGCGCCTGGAAAGCCTGAAGCGCCGGGCGGAAGCGCGGCGCTCGGCGAGCTGGGGGCTGAGTTCTGCACGTATCGGCCTGGTGCCGCATCAGTTGCGCGTGGCAGGTATTGCCGCGGCACGCCGGCCGCCTCGGGTGCTGCTGGCGGATGAAGTGGGCCTCGGCAAGACGATCGAGGCGGGCATGATCATTGCGCGCCAGATTGCAGCCGGGCGCGCCTCGCGAGTATTGGTGCTGCTGCCGGACACGCTGGTGTACCAGTGGTTCGTGGAGCTGCTGCGCCGTTTCAATCTGAGTTTTGCGATCTACGACGAGGAGCGTTGCGAGGCGCTGGAGCAATCCGGCAGCGACGCGAATCCCTTCGAAGACGAGCAACTGGTAATTGCCGATTTCGGCTTCCTTGAGCACAACCCCAAGCGTGCCGAGCAATTGCGGCAGGCCGGCTGGGATCTGCTGGTGGTGGATGAAGCCCATCACCTGGCCTGGACACCAGAAAGTGCCAGTCCTCGCTACACCTTGGTGGAACAATTGGCCGCGACGACGGCTGGTGTGATTCTGCTGACCGCCACGCCAGAGCAGTTGGGCCGCAGCGGCCACTTCGCCCGCCTGCGCCTGCTCGATCCGCAGCGCTATCACGACCTGGATGCTTACCTCGCCGAATCGGAACACTTCCAGACGCTTTCACATATCGCCGACAAGCTGTTGGCACGCACCGCACTCCAAGCAGCGGAACTTGAGCAGTTGCGCAAGGCTTTCGAAGGCGACGCAGCGCTGCAAGCCTGCCTTGCCGACACCACCAAACCCGAACACAGCCGTGAATTGCTGGCAGCGTTGATCGACCGCCACGGCACCGGCCGCTCCATGTTTCGCAATCGCCGCGCCAGCATCGGTGGTTTTCCGAGGCGTGTGCCGGCGTGGGAACTGGTCGATGCGGAACGGCTGGATGAAGTCGCGCGCCAAGCCTTGCTGGTGGAATTCCATGCGGACATCCAGCAACCGATGCCGGTGCTCGAGCTGGATTATGCGAATGATCCGCGCATCGACACGCTGGTCGCGCTGCTCGATCGCTATCCGCAAGACAAGTTCCTGCTGATTTGCCGCAGCCAAGCCAAGGTGCTGGCCCTGGAAGAAGCCTTGCGCACGCGCACCGGCGCGGGCATTGCGCGTTTCCATGAAGGCTTGGGTATCGTGCAGCGCGATCGCAATGCCGCCTACTTTGCGCAACCGGATGGCGCACGCCTGCTGATCTGTTCGGAGATCGGTTCGGAGGGTCGCAATTTCCAGTTCGCGCATCGCCTGGTGCTATGGGATCTGCCGCTCGATCCGGATCTGCTTGAGCAGCGCATCGGTCGCCTCGATCGCATCGGGCAGAAGCACGACATCAGCATCCATATCATTGCCGCGCCCGATAGCGCGCAGCATGTGCTGGCGCGTTGGTATGACGAAGGCATCGATGCGTTCCGCACCAGTCCAGCCGATGGCCGTGAATTGCTGCGCCGTTTTGGCGAAACCTTGGCGAAGCTGGCCGAAGAACATGCGCGTGGCGATGACCAGCGCGACCAGGAACTGGACGTATTGCTGGCCGAAACGCGCGCCGCACACGAACAGATGGCCGAGTTGATTCGCGCTGGCCGCGATCATCTGCTTGAGTTGGCGGCGAGCCGCGACCTGCATGCGGATGAGTTGGCGCAGGCATTCCGCCGTGAAGATGATGATCCTTCGCGCGATGCGTTCCAGCAACGCTTGCTGGAATCCTTCGGCATTCACGCGGAAGAACTCAGCGCCAACGTGTTGCTGCTCGATCCGCAATATCTCTCCACCGATGCCCTGCCCGGCTTTGCCGAAGGCCCGGTGTCGGTCACGTGCTCGCGCGAGGTGGCGCTTGCGCGTGAGGAGTTGCCGCTGTTGCGCCTGGATCATCCGATGATCGCCGGCGCGATCGATCTGGTGCTTTCCAACGAACGCGGCAATGCCACCTTCATGGTGGATGACGCGCTACCGCCACGTAACGCGTTATTGCAGGCGGTCTATGTATTGGAATGCGTCGCCGAGCGCAGCCTGGATGCGGAACGCTTCCTGCCCACGCAGCCGATCGTGGCAACCATCGATACCAAGCTCACCGAGCGTCCCAGCTTTCAGCCCAGCGATATGGCAGTGCGCAAAGCGGGGGACCGCACGATTGAAGTGCCGCGCTATCGCAAGTTCCTCGCCAAGCTGGTGCCGCCGATGCTGGAAAAGGCCGAGGCCGCCGCAAGCTTGCGTGCGCAAACCAGCATGACTGCCGCGCTGACCGAAGCCAAGGAAACGCTGGATGCGGAAGTGGCGCGCCTGCATGCGCTGCGTGCGGTGAATCCGTCGATAAGCGAGGCAGAGATCGCGCGAGTGGAAGAAGAACGTGCGGCATTGCTGGCTGCATTGCCGCAGGCGCGGTTGCGCTTGGATGCGGTGCGGTTCGTGGTGAGCCCGGATTTTTTAGCCTTACGCTGATGTAGGTTGGGGTGCGAACCCCAACATCACGATACTCAATCAACGCGACCATGTTGGGGTTCGCACCCCAACCTACGCATTTGCGTCGGCAACGGCCAGGCGCATCTTGCGTCCGATGCCGAACACGAAGTACGCCACCGTCAGCAGCACTACCCACGCCGCGCCTACATACAAGGCCACGCGCGTATCCGGGTGATAACCGAGCATAACCAGCACGAACATCAAAAACGCCAGGCAGATAGCACTGGTCAATGGCCAGCCGCGCAGCGGAAATGCCGTCTTGCCAAAGCGTCGGCGAAAACTGAAGTGCGCAATCAGCACCATCGACCACGTCCACACGGTGTTGAACGAGAGAATCGACATCATCATCTCGAAGATGCGCTTGGGCAGCTCGTAATTGAGCACTACGCCGAACAGCAAGCATGCCAGCGTAACCAATACGCCACGAACCGGCACGCCATGGTCGCTCACCCTGGCCAGGAACGCCGGCGCCTGTCCTTTGTTGGCCAGGCTGTAGAGCATGCGGCTGCCGCTGAACGTGGTGCTGTTGAAGCCTGACAACGCCGCAGTAATCAACACGAAATTGATGATGCCCGCGGCTTGCGCAATACCCAGCTTGTCGAAGGTGGTAACGAACGGGCTGCCCTGCGTGCCGATCTGGTTCCACGGGTAAATCGCCATGATCACGAACAGCGCGCCCACGTAGAAAATCAGAATGCGCCACAGCACCGAATTGACGGCGCGCGGAATGGTGCGCTCCGGCTGCGAAGCTTCGCCCGCCGCCATGCCCACCGTTTCGATACCGCCGAACGAAAACACTACGACCGGTAGTGCCAACACCATGCCCACGAATCCATTGGGGAACCACCCGCCATGGCTCCACAAATTGGAAAGACCCACCGCGTGGCCGCCATTGCCCCAGCCCAGCCAGATCATGCCCGCACCGCCCAGGATCATCAGCACCACGGTCACCACCTTGATCATGGTGAACCAGAATTCCATTTCGCCGTATACCTTCACGGCCATGAGATTCAATGAGCCGATCATCACCACGCTGCCGAGTACCCAGATCCACTGCGGCAAGTCGGGAAACCATTGCTTCATGTAAATGCCGACGCCGGTGCTCTCGGCCATGCCGACGCCCACCATCAGCAGCCAGTAGTTCCAGCCGGTCACGTAGCCGGCGAACGGACCCAGGTAGCGATGCGCGTAGCTGCTGAACGATCCGGCGACCGGATCGTGCACGGCCATTTCGCCGAGCGCGCGCATGATGATGAAGATCATCAGGCCACCGAACATGTACGCGAACAACACCGAGGGGCCGGCCAACTGGATGGTGCTGGCCGAGCCGAGGAACAGGCCCGTGCCGATGGCCATGCCCAGCGCCATGAAGGTGATGTGGCGCGGCATCAGCCGGCGCTGCAGGTGTTGCGTCATGTGTTCCCGCCCTTATGGATTTTTGTTCAGCGCATCAAACGGCGTTTAGGTTTAATTGGAAACTTGCCGCGCCAATATTCGATCATCAAGAAGCCGCCCAGCATACCGCCAAGGTGGGCGAAATGGGCAACGTTCGCCTGCCACCCACCGACGCCAAGCACCAGTTCCACCCCGCCATACAGGATGACGAACAACCACGCAGGAATGGGAATCGGCAGGAAAATCAGCATCAGCCGCTCGTGCGGGTAAAGCATGCCGAACGCCAGCAATAGCCCGAAGATGGCGCCGGATGCGCCAAGCGTAGGCTCGAAGCCGTGCGTGAAGTACTTCACCACCAGCAGTTGCGTCAGTGCGGCGGTGATCAGGCAGACGAAGTAATAAAGCAGAAAGGGACGTGGGCCGAAGGTCTGCTCGATCGCGCCGCCAAACATGTACAGCGCGAACATGTTGAAGAAGATGTGCTGGATGCTGCCGTGCATGAAGCCGTAGGTCACCAGCTGCCATGGCCGAAAGCCGATGGCCGTAACGCTGCCGTCCGGGAGCTGGGCCATCTGGTCCGGTCCCCATGGCCATAGCGCGAAGTGCGCGAGCAAGGTCGCATGCATCATCTGCTGCAGCAGGAACACTACGATGTTGGCGATGAGCAGGTAGAGCGTGATGGGCGGCAGGCGGGTCGGCATGGAGATGCGCTATCTGGATGCACTGGGCACGTAGGTTGGGTTGGCGCAGCGTAACCCAACGGTTGTTGCCAAACGCGGCGGTGTTGCTGGGTTGCTGCCCTAAGCCAAGCCAACAGTCATGCAGCACGGCAACGGCCGTCATGGTGAAAGTCGCTTCCATTACCGCCGCCCCGGCGAACGCCGGGGCCTAGTGTCTTAGCTTTTGAGGTATCCCCAACAAAGTCGCTGGGCTCCGGCGTTCGCCGGGGCGACGGTTCAGAGAGCGCCCACACTTTCACGGCAACCTGCCTGCGTACAGCACATGCAAGCCATAAAAAAAGGCCACCCGCAGGTGGCCTTTCACAGTCGTCATTTACCGGAAAATCAACCGTTGTGCGTACCAGCGTCGATCTGCGCCATGGCTTCCGGACGACGGGCGCCAGCAAAGCGCTTGGCCCAGTAGCTGTCGGAGAGATTGTCCACGCGCACGGACTCGCCACGGCGCGGAGAATGGATGAAGCGGCCTTCGCCGATATAGATCGCCACATGCGAGATGCGGCCCTTGCCATGGCGGCCACCGGCGGTGCGGAAGAACACCAGGTCGCCCGGCTTCATGTCGTCGCGGTGGATGATCTTGCCGACCAGATATTGCGAAGCGGAGTTGCTCGGCAGCTGCAAGCCGATGGCACGTTCAAACACATAGCGAACGAAGCCGCTGCAATCGAAACCGGTGGAGGGGTCGCGGCCACCGCGCACATAACGCACGTGGCGCAGCTCCATGGCCAGGCCGATCAGCATGTCGCGCAGGCCCTGGCTGGTTTTGGCGTCGCTGAACTGGGCCGAGGTGTCGCTATCGTCATCCGACGTCGCGGCAGCATCGTCGGCGGTGTTGGTCTTGGCAGACGTTACGGTAGCGAAGGGAAGCTGGGTGGGGAGCGTGGACTGCGCCATGGCGACCGCAGGGGTAAACGCGGCCAGCGGACTCATCAATGCGGTAGAAAACTTTCCGGAAACCTGGGCCTGAATGCTGCTGCTAGCGTCAGCGGCGAAAGCGGTGCCTGAAAAGCACATAGCCGTGGCAAGCGCGGCGAGTACAAGTCGCGTGTTTGGCATTCGGTGGTCTCTGGGCGGTTACCAATCCGGCCGTCGCCCCCTGCGGCGGCCGTGACGAAGGGGTGAAAGTAACAAAGCCCACCTGCCGACATGTTCGGATGGGGTTAACTGAACCCCGTCGTTCGAAAAATCGAATGACGCCCCGTCGCCGCTCCAACCACTTGATCCACAAAACTTTTCTTTAGAAACTAGGGTTTACCTGTAAGCGTGCACCTCAAAATTTTTCGGAACATTTACAGGTTTTGCAGGCGAAGTCTCACTTGGACACGTAGGAACGGCTACCAAAAATGGCGGTTCCGATGCGCACTTCCGTAGCGCCTTCAGCAATCGCCAGCGGGAAGTCGCCGCTCATGCCCATGGAGAGCCGCGGCAGCTCATAACCCTCCGCGGCACATCGATCCCGCCATTCCCGCAGTTGGCGGAAGCAGGCGCGCACCTCACTGGCATCCTCGGACAAGGTCGCCAGCGTCATCAGGCCCTGCACGCGCAGGTGAGGAAACGCGCGCAGCCGCTGCAGGAAGTCCGGCAGTTCTTCCGCAGGCAGACCCTGCTTGGTCTCCTCGCGGGCCGTCTTGACCTGCACCAGGATGTCCAGGCGCCGGTTTTCGACCTCCAGGCGGCGCTGCAACGCCTCAGCCAGTTCCATCCGGTCCAGCGATTGCACTTCGCTGGCCAGCCGCGCTACGTCCTTGGCCTTGTTGGTTTGCAGATGGCCGATCACCACCCAGTCGATTGTCTCGCCCGCCAAGGCTGCCGCCTTTTCGCGGATTTCCTGCACCTTGTTTTCGCCGAAGCGATGCAGGCCCAGCGCCAACGCCGCCTTGACCACGTCCGCGCCGAAGGTCTTGCTCACCGGCAACACGGAGACTTCCGCGGGGTCGCGGCCCGCGTCGCGGCAGGCAGCGTCCACGCGCTGCCGCACCGCGGCCCAATTGGCGGCGATATCGCTCATCGCGCGCTTTGCTGGAAGTGCTTCGCCACCACGTCGGCCACCACCATCGAGACCTTCTTGCCGGTCGGGATATGCAGGAACTCGTTCGGGCCGTGCGCATTGGAGTGCGGGCCCAGCACGCCGGTGATCAGGAACTGCGCCTGCGGAAACTTGGCGCCCAGCATGCCCATGAAGGGAATGGTGCCGCCCTCGCCCATGTACGCCGCCGGCGCGCCAAAGTAGTGCTGCGAAGCGTCGGCCACTGCCTGTTCCAGCCATGGCGACAGTTGCGGGGCGTTCCAGCCACTGCCGTCCTTCTCCAGCTTGAAGGTGACCTTGGCGCCATACGGCGGATCCTTCTCCAGCAACTGTTTTACGTACGCACTGGCTTTGGCGCCATCCAGCGTCGGCGGCAGGCGCAGACTGAGTTTCACGCTCGTCTTCGGCCGCAGCACGTTGCCGGCGCTTTCCAGCGGCGGCAGCCCGTCGGCGCCAGTCACTGCCAATTGCGGCCGCCAGGTGCGGTTGAGCACCAGTTCGGCGAGGTCTTCGGTTACCGGCTGCATGCCGGCCACGAAGGGGAATTTCTCGTACACCGCCTTGCCGAGCACGCCAGTCGCCGCCTTGGCCTGCTCGATGCGCTGCGGTGGGATCTCTACGTGCAATTCTTTCGGCTTGATGTGTCCGGTTTGCGGATCTTCCAGTCGCGAAAGCAATTCGCGCAGGATGCGGAAGCTGGATGGCACTACACCGGAGGCATCGCCCGAATGCACGCCCTCTTCCAGCACCTGCACGGTGAGTTCGCCGCCAGTCATGCCGCGCAGCGACGTGGTGAGCCACAGCTGCTCGTAATTGCCGCAACCGGAATCCAGGCACACCACCAGCGAAGGATTGCCGATGCGCGATGCAAGATGGTCCACGTAATGCGGCAGGTCATAACTGCCGGATTCCTCGCAGGCTTCGATCAGAACCACGCAGCGCGCATGCGGCACGCCTTGTTCGCGCAAGGCCAGCAAGGCAGCGAGCGAACCGAAGATCGCATAGCCGTCATCGGCGCCACCACGGCCGTAGAGCTTGTCGCCCTTGAGCACTGGCGTCCACGGTCCCAAACCTTCGGACCAGCCGGTCATCTCCGGCTGCTTGTCGAGGTGGCCGTACAACACCACGGTGTCATCGTTCTGGCCCGGTACTTCGATGTAAATCAGTGGCGTACGCCCTTCCAGCCGTACCACTTCCAAGGTCGCGCCCGGCAACTGCGAAAGCTTGCTGCGCGCCCAGTTTTCCATCAGCTTCACCGCGGCATCCATGTAACCGTGCGACACCCAATCCTTATCGAACATCGGCGATTTGTTCGGAATGCGGATGTATTCCACCAATTGCGGAACGATCTCGGCATCCCACAGATCGCTGATGTAACGAGTGATGCGCGCGGTATCCATGGTGGCTCCTGAAGGTGGGAAAGCGCGATTTTAACAGTGCGCGCTACCACAACTCTTGCTGCAACAGAACATGCAGCGTTTTCTGCTATGTCACCGAAGCGCGCAAACACGGCATGTTCACCACTCGCCATGCCGACATCCGCACTCACAACCCCGGGGCGTCTGGATGACACTCACATGCGCGCAACTCAGCCATGCCTGTACGCGCTCCACCGACTGGGCTCCCACGTATGCAACAACGCAAAGTGAAGTCGCGGCAGCACAACGCCGCCCATTCATTTTCCAGGGAGATTCCATATGTTGAAAAAGCTCGCCGCCATTGCCGCACTGGCGTTGTCGTTCGCACTGCCCGCCTTCGCCGCCACGCCGGTCAATATCAATACCGCGGATGCGGAAACGATTGCCAAGTCGCTGGATGGCATCGGCCTGGCCAAGGCGAAAGCCATCGTGGCCTTCCGCGACGAACATGGTCCGTTCAAGAGCACGGACGAATTGTCGCAGGTGAAGGGCATCGGCCCGGCCACGCTGCAGCGCAATCACGATGCGATCCTGCTCAGCGGCGAAGGCACGAAAGCACCTGCGGATGCGGCAACCAGGCCCAAGCACGCCAAGAAGTCCAAGGCGGCCACCGAGGAGGCCACTCAGGACTGATCCGCTCGCAAGCCCCATACGGCCTGCACATGCGGGCCGTATTTTCAGGCAAGGCTTGCGCTACACTCCGCGGCGCCGCAACTCCATTCGCCGCCGCCATCTCACCATGATCCTGCCCCGCTACCGCATTGGCTCCTCCACGATTCGTGGTGCGGGCAAGGGGTTGTTCCTGGATGAAGACGTGGAAGCAGGGCGCATCATCACCGCACCGGATGCGATCGACCGCACTTATCCGTTGAGCGAATTGCAGGCCAAACCCGAGCAGATGTACGCCAGCGCACGCTGGTTCGAAGACCGCTACACGCTGTCACCGGAATGGCCGGACGAGTGCTACATCAACCATAGCTTTGCGCCAACCGGTCTGTGGCATCTGGGTTTTGTATTCGCCCTGCACGACCTGCCCGCCGGCACCGAACTCACCGTGGATTACCGTCACCTGCTGCCGCCCGGGCAGGAGGAGGACTTTATCGACACGGCCACCGGTGAGAAAATCATCGGTCTGCCCTGGGACGAGAGCCTCATGACCACCACTCGCGCCCTGGCAAGAGTGTTGGATAGCGCAAGCTTAGCGACTGACCGGCAATGATCGACATTCCCACCCTTGAAACCGAACGCCTGCGCCTTACCGCGCTGACCGAACGCCACTTCAACGACTACGCCGCGATGCTGGCCGATCCGGAAAGCACGCGCTGGATCGGCGATGGCTTGCCGCTGGATCGCACCAATGCCTGGCGCTCGCTGGCCATGCTGATCGGGCACTGGCAATTGCGTGGCTACGGCATGTGGGCGTTGGAATTGAAAGCCGCCGGCGAATTCATCGGCCGCGCCGGATTGTTGCACCCCGAAGGCTGGCCCGACGTGGAAATGGGCTGGATGCTCAAGCCCGATCATCGCCACCACGGCTACGCCACCGAAGCCGGCGCCGCCATCCTCGACTACGCCTGGAATCACCTGCAATTGCAGCGCGTCATCAGCCTGGTACGCGTCGGCAACGAGGCTTCCGATCGCGTTGCCGAACGGCTGGGCGGCGAGCACATCGAAGACATCGATTTCTTCGGCAGCGACAACCACGTGTTCGCGTATTACCCGCCGCATCGCCAATTGCGTCGCCACGCGTTTGCGTGAGTTCGTAGGTTGGGGTGCGAACCCCAACATCCCGATCTCGCATGCATGGTGATGTTGGGGTTCGCACCCCAACCTACGCAGGTCGTGCGGGCATCACCAAACGCGCGACTTCCGCCAGTGCAAGCAGCCGCGCTGCACGCATCCAACCTGTAGCCAGCACAATCAACTGGCTCAGCAGCAAAGCCAGCACCACGCCACCAACACCCACGGCGGTCACGTGGATGCGCAGCACGCCAAACACGAATGCCAGCAGCAAGCCGATCAGCGTGACCACCAAATAAAACAACAGCGTCTTCACCGGCTGCTTGAACAACTGCCTGACGCCACGCCACATCGCACGCGTTGCCGAGCGCAGACCGGTGTCGGCAATAAACGCCGCACGTGCCGATTCCACGATCGACTGCATCAGCACCAGCACGATCAACAACGCCCAACGCGCGATCGTTGCGTATCGATCCGCTTGCGATTCCAACACCGCCTGCTCTGCATGCTTGTCCGCCAGGTGCATGCCGAGAAAGTGCACGCCGAACACCACGCCATAAGGAACCAGCGACCACAGCAACAGGCGAAACATGCGGCCGTATTCCACCACACCGCTCTGTAGCAAGGCACTAAAGCCCAGCGCCCGCCCTGCCCGGCCGCTACCGATCACCATGCCGGCAAGGAAGGGCGACAACAGCAACGTAAACACGAGCGCGACGACAAAGCCTGTGACCAGCCATTCCGGATGATCGAAAAAGCTGGTGATCACATCGCCGAACATGACCGCATTGAACTGTTGCGCCCATTCGGTCGAATGCACCGACGTATCAAGCAAGCCGCCCAGCATGTTCCACAACGGGAAGGCGACCAGCGCGGTGGGAATCAACATGATCAGCAGCCATAGCAGCAGCAACCGCCACTGCACTGCGGCGCGCATGCCGGACAGCAAGGCTCCCATATTCACGGAACGAGACATGGCTGCGGCCCTCAAAACGTGGTCAGCAAGGCGGAGAGGCTCTGCATCAGCGCAGAGACGTCGGCGGTCCAGCGTCGTGACGCGGCACCATTCGATTCGGTGGTCAGGCTGTTGTTGAGCCGATCGCGATCGAGCAAGTTGTGCTGATCCGGATCAAGCTCGGCCGATATCACCTTGCTGGGTTTGACGAAATCGAAGCGTGCCCAACGGCGATCGTCATCCCAGGTGATGTCCTGGTGCGTGCCATCTTCGAACGTCACACGCAGCAGCTCCGGTGCGGCCACGCCATCGCGGCTCACCGTCACCGTGCTATGCCAGGGAAACGGTCCCGGTGCGCCAGGCTTGGCATCCTTGTGCGCCTTGTCCCAATCGCTGCGCTGCTTGTCGACTTGCTTGTCGACATCCTTGGCATCGACTTCGGTCTGCTTGCCGTCCTTCCATGTGACGCCGGCTTGCGGCAGCACTTCATAGCTATCGATGTCCGCGACCTTGTCGTCGATGAATGCCGTGCCAAAGACGTATTGGTTGAAGATGGCATCGACCTCCTTGGCGTTGCCCGAGCTGTCGATCAGCGCGGCGCGGAAATCCGCGACGGACGGGTGACGGAATTTCCAACGCTGGTAGTAAAGCTTGAAGGCCTTTTCCAAGGCGGGCCGGCCAAGACGCTCTTCCAGATCGTGCATGGCGGTGGCCGTGCGCGCATATACCATACCATAGCTGGTGACGGAAAGACGATCCCAGCTGTTTTCCGCCAAGGGATCAGCCGGCTGGAACAGCGTGGCAGTCAAGCGCTCGAAATCAAAACCGTTCAAATGCGGCGTAATGCCCAGCGACTTGGTGAAGTGCGCGGCCAGCACCAGTTCCTGCTTGCGCTCACGTAGCATGCGGTTATCCCAATATTCGTTGAGCCCTTCATCCAGAATCGGCTCTTCGAATTCATCGGAAGCCAGAATGCCATAGAAATAGCCGTGACCGAATTCGTGGATGTTCACGAAATCACTGAACATCTGATCCGTCGTATCGGGCTCGACCTGCTTGAATCCTTCCGACGTGAAAAAGGTGGGGTATTCCATGCCACCCGCTTCCGACGCGTTGTACGGTGGAACGACCGCCGTAACGGTTTCATACGGATAAGCTCCCAGCATGCGCGAGAAATAAGCGAGCGAGTCGATGGTGGATTTCAACGTCGGCGCGGCACTGGCTTCGTATTCCGGCGGATAGATCACGCGCACCGCCACTTTCGGGCTGCCTGGGCCTTCGTAGGTACCGTCCACGGTCTTGAAGCCCTTCGCGGCGACCCACGCAAAATCGTGCACGTCACCCTGTACGAAGTGATAAGTGGTCTTGCCGTTTTTCTGTTCCGGCGTGCCCTGCAACTTGCCGACGGCGCCCACGGTGTAATCGCTGGGTACCGTCAGATGCACGTCGTACAGGCCGAAATCCGCGTAGAACTCGCTGAGAAAATGAAACTCGTGCACGTTCCAGCGCACGGCAGTGGCGCCGCGCTCACCCGGCAGTTCGAGCACGCCGATCTTGGGAAACCATTGGCCAACGAGGTTGAAATCACCCCACCATCCGGTGCGTTCCACCACGCGCGGCAACTGACTGAGAAAATCGATATCCAGCGCCAGCGTGCCGCCCGCCGGGACCGGCTGCGCCAGATCGATGCGCACCACCGTTTCATCCGTTGCCGGGCCGCCATCCGGATGCACGAAGCGCCACGTCAGCGGCGTGCCGCCCTGCTGCACGCTCTGCAAGCGAATCCAGCCCCACTGGCCCTTCTCCAGCACCGCGTTGCCGCGCGAGCTGCCGTGCGCGGTGAGTACCTGGCGTTCGGTGAAGAACGTGCTGCCTTCGTTCTGGAAGGCGTTCAAATAAAGATGGAAGTAGACACTGCGCACCTCGCGATCGCTGCGATTGCGCCAGGTCATGTGCTCCTTGCCGGTCACGGCGTGCCTGGGGGCATCCAGATCCGCATCGATGGTGTAGCTGACCACGCGGTCGGACAGCGTCGGCTCCTGCCCGGTGCGCTCGCCACCCCAGGCACCGGGTGCGCTCTGTGTGTGGATGAAGGTGTCGTGCGCGGGTGCAAAGGGAATCTCTTGCGACACGGGGGCCGGCGGCACATCGGTGCGCTGCACCGCACCCGCCGGCGCGACTGTCTGCGCGATCGCCTGACACGACCACCACACCACGCAGGTGGCAAGCCATCGCCCGCTTCGTTTTGCCGTAACGCTCATCTTGCGGTCTCCCCTTTCGATGATCCGTCGAGCGTGCGGCATGCGCAGCGGTTGCGGCATCGGCCAGACGTCATGCCGCACGGTAGGTTGGGGTGCGAACCCCAACACGACAGCACGCACGGGATGGCGATGTCGCGGTTCGCGCCTCAACCTGCGGGCGCACACCTGTGCGAATCCAAACGCACGCGCTAAGCTGCTTGCCATTCAATCACGTTACGCGGAACTCGCTGAAAATCATGGACATACTGCGACGTTCCGAGGGAGCCTATCGACCATGCGCATCCTGATTGCCGAAGACGACCCCTCCATTGCCGCCGGCGTCAGTGCGGCGCTGCGCCAGGGCGGCCATGCGGTCGATCATGTGGTCGATGGCATCCGCGCCGATGCCGCGCTGAAAGACACGCCCTATGACCTGCTCGTGCTCGATCTCGGCTTGCCGGGCGTGGACGGCAGCGAAGTGCTGCAACGCGTGCGCAAGCGTGGCAGCGGCTTGCCGGTGCTGGTGATTACCGCCCGCGAAGGCCTGCGCGAACGCGTACGCGTGCTGGACCTGGGTGCGGACGATTACCTGGTGAAACCCTTTGCGCTGGCCGAATTCGAGGCACGCGTGCGCGCCCTGTTGCGCCGCTACACCACGCAAGGCGCACCGGAAATCACCATCGGCCGCCTGCGCCTGGACCTGCCCGGCCATCGCGCCTGGGTGGACGACAAACCGCTGGAACTCACCGCACGCGAATTCGGCCTGCTTGAAGCCTTGGCTGCGCGCCCGGATCGCGTCACCAGCCGTGCCCAGTTGATCGAAGCCTTATGCAGCTGGGATCAGGAACTCACCGACAACGGCCTGGACATCGCCATCTATCGCCTGCGTCGCAAGCTCACTGATTCCGGCACGCAGGTGCGCACCATCCGTGGACTGGGCTATCTGCTGGAAGAGGTCAAGGAAGCCCATGCAGGCTAGGGATGCTCTGATCTATTCCACGTACCCGTCACCGTACTGTATGCGCCTGTCGCCACGCCCCAGCGGTGAAGACAGACTGGCTGTCTGTCGAGACGCCGGGGCGTGGCGACAGGCGCATAAAGTACGGCCCCAACCGGTTGAAATTAAGGATGGGGTGACGTCCAGAAGGCCCGCTGGCTGCGCCGCGTGGCTTGAACAGACGGTCAGTCTGCCCTGCGCCGCGCAGCACACCCAGCGGGCCTTCTGGACGTCATGCCGGGTGCGCGGAATAGATCAGAGCATCCCTAGGAGCCCGTCGGGCTTTGGTGGTCGAGGCGAAAATCTGTTTGCGCGAGGACAGATTTTCGGTCACTCGCCGGCCCATAGTGGTTCTATGGGCCAAGAGTGGACGGAAATATGGACCGCGTAGACAGATTTGCAGCCCGGCCAAGCAAAGTCCGACGGGCTCCTGGGCGCCAAAGCCTGCGCAGGCGCCTGCTCACAACCTTGCTGGTGCCGCTCACGGCACTGTTGTTGTTGAACAGCCTGATCACCTACATCGGTGCGCTGATCTACGCCAATCACGTGCACGACGTGAATCTTGTCAACGACACGCTGACCCTGGTGAAGTTGATGGCCGACAAAAGTCCGGATGGCCGCATCACGATGCAAGCGCAATTCCTGTTGGAGTACGAGCCGGAAGGACGCAACTACTTCAGCGTATTCAGCGAACGCCACGGTCTTATCGCCGGCAATCCAGCGGTGAAACCGCCGCGCGGTCTGTTTTCGGATGGCCGTGCGCCCCAGTTATACGATATCCAGATCGAAAAACACGCGCTGCGCGCCGCCAGCATCCAGATGCCCAACCCGCGCGAGCCGGATGACCAGCTTGAGGTCACCATCGCCGAAACCCTGCACGACCGGCATCAGGAAGCACGGCAAATCCTGCTGCTCAGCATTCCTGCGCAGGCATTGCTGATCGTCGCCGCGTTTTTGCTGGTATGGGTTGGCGTCAGCACCGGCTTGCGCCAACTCGAACCGTTGACCAATCAGCTGGCCAGTCGCGAACACGATCTGGCGCCTATCGGTGATGCCGAGGTGCCGGTGGAAATCCTGCCACTGACGCGCACCATCGATGGCCTGTTCGCACGCCTGCGCGGCATGCTGTCCTTGCACGAACGCTTTATTGCCGACGCCGCGCACCAGCTGCGCACGCCCTTGGCCGGCTTGAGCGTGCACGCGGAACGCGCGCAAGCCAGTTTCGATCCGGCCACGATCAAGGACGCACTCAATCACATCCAACGCCTGATCCTGCGCGCCAACCGCACGTCCAGCCAATTGCTCGCGCTCACACGTGCACAAACGGCGCAACACGAAGCGGGCGATACGGAACCATTGAATCTCGCCACGCTGATTCCCGAACTGGTCGGCCAGCGCGTACACGAAGCGCTAGCCGCCGACATCGACCTCGGCTACGAAGGCCCTGCCGGCCCGCTGCTTATCGAGGGCGATCGCCATCGCCTGCAGGAACTGCTCGACAACCTGATCGACAACGGCTTGCGTTACGCTGGCCGCGGCAGCGTCATGACGGTCTCGCTCGATCGCGAAAACAAACACATCTGCCTGGCCGTGGAAGACAACGGCCCCGGCGTTCCGCCAGCATGGATCGAACGCCTTGGCGAGCGTTTTTTCCGCGTGCCCGGCAGCGAGGAACAAGGCAGCGGCTTGGGGTTGGCCATCGTGCAGCGCATTGCAGAGTGGCATGAGGCGCGCGTGCGTTATCGCAGCGGTAACAACGGGCGCGGCTTGCGCGTGGAAATTGTTTTTCCGCAAACGCGGGATGTGTGAAACAAAGTCGGCTGTGGAGCGCCTGATTATGCCGCGCGCGGATGAATCCGCTTGAGTTCGTCGCTAAGCTCTCGGCGCGCGCATTCCAGCTCATAGTTCGTCTGTAGATTGATCCAGCTCTGCGCATCGGTTCCGAAATAGCGCGCAAGACGGAGCGCGGTATCGGCGGTGATACCGCGACGCTCGTTGGCGATTTCGTTCACACGTGCCGGGGTCACGCCGATGGCGCGGGCAAGCGCATTCGCAGACAAGTCGAGCGGCTTCATGTATTCCTCCCGCAGGATCTCGCCGGGATGAATCGGTGGCAGCAGCTTCTTAGCGGCCATGATCTTTCCTTCCTCTCATTCTCAACATTGCGGGCCAACCATTAGAAGTTAGTGATAGTCACAGATCTCTACGTTGTAAGCGTCACCATCCTTCCAAACAAAGCAGACGCGATACTGATCGTTGATGCGTATGCTGTATTGCCCGACCCGATCACCCCGAAGTGCCTCAAGGCGGTTACCCGGTGGAATGCGCAGAAAGTCCAGCGTTGCTGCGGCACGCAATTGCGCCAGCTTACGTCTGGCAACACTTTCGATGTTGATCCATTTACGAACCCGCTCACCGTTAGCAAGAGCTTCCGTGTCTCTATCCGCGAACGTCTTGATCATGATTTATCTTATATCGATAAACGATATAAAACAAATCCAGGCGATTGAGAGACCATGAAGCATGCTGGAATTGTCATCCCAGCCTACGTACGAGAGCCGAAAAAAAGGCGGCGCTGAGCGCCGCCGTGTTTGTCAGCTTCCCCTGCATGGGAACATCGACAAAAACCATGGATTCACTTCTATGCCGTCATTCCCGCGAAAGCGGGAGTCCACGTTGGCCTTTTGCGCCAGGGCAAACGGATTGACCGGCATTCGCCGTTGTAAAGCGCCTCCGCTTTCGCGGGATTGACGGCCACGGAGATCCTACACAGCTGGTGTAACTCGCTCCTTCTCAGCAAAGAAGAAGTAAAAACATCACATCGCCTTCTTTGCCTTCGTCAGCAACTGATCGAGCAACGCCATCGCCAGATCGATCTCTTCGTAGCTGATGTCCAGCGACGGCGCGAACGTGATCACGTTCTTGTACCAACCGCCCACGTCCAGCACGAGGCCGATCTTCTTGCCGTTGTGTTCGAGATCCCCAGCGAGGCCGATGTCGACCATCTTGTCCAACAGTGCCTTGTTCGGCGTGAAGCCATCGTCAGTACAAATCTCGGCGCGCAACGCGAGACCCAGGCCGTCCACGTCACCGATTTCCTTGTGGCGTTTTTGCAGATCCTTCAGGCCATCGAGGAAGTAGGCGCCCTTTTCAGGCACGGTCTTTTCGTAATCCAGCTCGTAGCCCATCTTGATCACTTCCAGACCCAGCGAGGTGCCGAGCGGGTTGGAATTGAAGGTGGAATGCGTGGAGCCAGGCGGGAAGATGGCCGGGTTGATCATCTCTTCGCGCGCCCACAAACCGGAGAGCGGGTTCAAGCCGTTGGTGAGCGCCTTGCCGAACACGATGATGTCAGGCGTCACGCCAAAGTGCTCGATCGACCACAGCTTGCCGGTGCGCCAGAAACCCATCTGGATTTCGTCCACCACCATCAGGATGCCGTATTGGTCCAGCACCTTCTTCAAGTCCTTGAAGAAATTGCGCGGCGGCACGACGTAGCCGCCGGTGCCCTGGATCGGCTCGACATAGAACGCGGCGTATTCAGCCTGATTGACCTTTGGATCCCACACGCCGTTGTATTCGGTTTCGAACAGGCGCGCGAACTGGCGCACGCAATGATCGGAATACTCTTCCGGCGTCATGCCCTTCGGACGGCGGAACGGATAGGGGAACGGAATGAACATCGCGCGCTCGCCGAAGTGACCGAAGCGGCGGCGATAGCGATAGCTGGAGGTGATCGACGAAGCACCCAGCGTGCGGCCGTGATAACCGCCTTCGAAGGCGAACATCAGGCTCTTGCCGTTCTTGTAGTTGCGCACCAGCTTGAGCGAATCCTCCACCGCCTGCGCACCGCCGACGTTGAAGTGCACGCGGCCCTTCAAGCCGAATTTCTTCTGCGCATCGACCGCAATGGTCTTGGCCAATTCAATGCGCGTCTGATGCAGATACTGGCTGGCGACTTGCGGCAGCACATCGATCTGATGCTTGAGCGTGTCGTTGAGGCGCTTGTTGCTGTAGCCGAAGTTGACCGCCGAGTACCACATCTGCAAATCGAGGAACGGCACACCGGCGGTGTCGTACATGTAGCTGCCCTGGCCGTGGCGGAAGATCTTCGGCGGGTCGACGTAGTGCACGGTGTCGCCGAACGAGCTGTATTGGGCTTCGTCGGCTAGCAGTTGCTCATCGGGGATGACGTAGGAGGCGGCGTTGGGGTCGTAGGTATTCATGGATAGTAAGGCAAGCGTTTTTATGAATGCGGACGATGCTCGTATCACCTCGTCATTCCGGCGCAGGCCGGAATCCAGTCGAACATGACGTGCGCAGCACACAACATAAAAAGACTTTTGTGTGCTTCGCACGGTTTATTGGAACTGGATTCCGGCCTGCGCCGGAATGACGACGTGGGAAACCGACCATCACGAAGGAAAGGGGACGCGTTACGCGTACAGACTAAAAATTCGAAACCGCCGGCAACACCCGCGGCGCATGCTCTTCCAGCAGGCTGCCATCCAGCAGGCGCGGCAGCAGTTCCAGCGCATCCTCGAAACCGGTGATCGGCACGTAAGGAATGCCGGACGTGCGGCAATGCTCGATCAAGCGGTGCTTGGCGAACACGAAATCCACGCGATCGGCCGCGCAGAAATCCGAAGCGCCATCGCCGATCAGCAGCGTCTTGCCGCCACCTTGGCGCGCCTGCGCCACGCACGCGCATTTGCAGGTACCGCTGCGGCAGCCTTCGCTTTGGAATGGTGAGGTGAGTTGCCATTGGCGCGGCGGTATGCCCGGCGCCAGATGATTGGCGGCCAACGGCAGGTGATCCAGATCGTAACGCCCAAGAATGCGATGGATGGCGTAATCGAGGCCATCGCTCACGATGCGCATCGGTGTGCCAAGTTCAACCGTGCGCGCAACGAACGCGGGAAACGCGTGGTCGATCCATAAGCCATCCAGATGCGCATCCAGGTCGTCGCGACCCACGTCGAGCAAGGCCACCTGGCCGCTCATGCATTCGCGCGAACCGATGCGGCCGGCGCGCCAATCCTGCTCCAACGCTTCCCAGCCGGGGCGGCCGAAACGATCCAGCAGCGAATCGATCACGTCCTCGACGGAGATGGTGCCGTCGAAGTCGCACAGGATGTTCCAAGCAGCCACTCGCACCCACTCCCACACAAGATAAGTGCATCTTGACGACGCGCCCCTTTCGGTCTCCTTTCCGTGATTTTTTGCTTCCTTACGTTGCCCATCCGGCGAAGCAGACTAAAACGCAGACACAAAAAGACAAACTAGCGCGTACAGAAATAGGCCAAATCTGGGGCTGAGCCGGTATGCTTAGCTTTTGCGCGCCTTTCATCGACGGTTCCCGTGCACGATCCCGCACCGCGTCACGCCCTTCCCGCTCTGCTTGCCGCCCTGGTGCTGACCGCATTGGCAGGCTGCACCGCGGCCCCCTTGCCAGCCTTGAAGCCATCGCTGCCGCAGGCATGGCGCAACGCACCAGCGACGAACGTCCCCAACCCCGCGCAACCGGACCTCACCAACTGGTGGCAAGCGTTCAACGACCCTGAGCTGGATGCGCTGGTCAAACGCGCGCTGGACAACAACCTGGACGTCAAGGCCGCCACTGAACGGTTGATCGCCGTGCGCACGCTGTACCGGCACACCAATGACAAGTTCCTGCCCAGCCTGACCCTCGACACCAACCAGGTGATCCAGCCCGACGCCAGCGCCTCCTACTTCATCGTGGGCCTGGATGCGTTGTGGGAGATGCCGCTGTTCGGTGCGCTGAAAAGCACCCATCGGCTCGCCGCCGGCAATCTCGACGCGGCCCGTGCGGACCTGCAGAGCGCTTACGTCACTCTCGTGGCCGAAGTGGCGCGTTGCTGGATTGCGTTACGTTCCGCGCAACAGCAAGTGATAGCACTGACCGCCGTGCGCGATGCGAATCGCGCGAAGCTGCATCTTCTGGAAGTGCGCGAAGGGCTGAAACTCGTGTCGCCCACCGACGTCAGTTTGGCGAAGGCTGAACTGGCCCGTTCGGACATGGCACTGGCCGATCCGCAACGCGCCGTCAACGCCAATGCGCAGCAACTCGCCGTGCTGCTCGGCCAAAGCGAACCCGATCCAGCGTGGTTGGAAGGCGGCACCCAGCCGCAGCTCGGCGATTGGCAAATGACGCATGCCCCGGCCGATCTGTTGCGTACACGCCCCGACATCGCCGCGGCCGAAGCACAGGTGTTGCGCGCGGCCGGCGAGGCTGGCATCGCGCGCGCGGACGTCTATCCGCACATCGGGCTCGGCGCCTCGGCGGACTGGTCGGTGAACCTGCTCAGCCACCACACCTTCATCCGTTCCGGCGACGGCATCTTCTCGGCCGGCCCGGTGATCAACATGCCGCTGTTCGATTGGGGCATGCGCCTGGCCAAGGCGCACGCGCAGAAACACGAATTGCTCGCCGCGGTCTACGCCTATCGCCAAGCCGTGCTGCAAGGCGTCGCGGAAACGGAAACCGCCATGGGCGACCTGCAGCAGACGCAGCAGCGCGAAGATCTGGCCGAACAGGCCGCGCAAGCTCTCAATGACAACATAAGCGCGCTGGACAAGCGCCGCAGCCTTGGCCTTGCCAGCACGCTGGAACTGCAGGACGCCACGATCGCCCAGCAAAACGCACAGCTGGCTCTGGTATCGGCGCGGGCCGAGCGTGATCTTGCGTATATATCGCTCTACAAGGCCTTGGGTGGCGCACCGCTGCCACCGCCCGACGTCGCCGCCGATTACCACAAGCTCGGCGACAAACAGGGAAGCAAATAATGGTAGCGCTGGCACGCAAGACGCTGATCTACGAATGGCGCCGTTTTCTACCAGCGATTCTCGCCGTGGGTTTCGCCAGCTTGTTGCAGTTGCTGCAGGCGGCACTGGTGCTGGGCATTTTCGGCAGCGCCAGCGTATACATCACGCGTTCTTCCGCTGATTTGTGGGCCGGTTATCCAGGCACGCAAAGCGTGAACCTCGGCCGGCCGATCAGCGAAGACGTCGCGATGCGATTGCGCATGGATCCGGACGTAGTGAAAGTCGAACCGTTCCGCTGGGTCGATGCCGACTGGCGCGGCTCGCGTGATACCGGCGGCGTATCGGTGTTCGTATCGGGCATCGATGCACGCCCTGACGGCATGATGTTCTCGCGCGTACTGCCGCTTGCCTTGCGTGCGCGCTTGAACGAACCCGGCGCCGTGATCGTGGATGAGGCAGACCTCGACAGCCTCGGCGTGAACGTCGGCGACTCCGCCGCCATCAATGGTCAACGCGTGCGCGTGGTCGGCGTAAGCCGCGGCTTGCGTGCCCTGGGCGGCGTGAACATCGTCGCCTCGCTGGAGACCGCGCGCGTACTCGACGTGGCGCCCGACGATGCCGGCATGATGACGTACTTCATCGCCAAGGTTCGCGCTGGCGTAAAGCCACGCGTGGTGGCCCATCGCTTGAACGGTTCGAATGCCTTCGGCCCTTACACCGTTTGGACGGCCAAAGCCTTTGCGCGCGAATCAAGCCTGTACTGGATGTTCGACACAGGCGCCGGCGCCGGCGTGCTGTTCCTGGCCGGCATCGTGTTTCTGGTGGGCTCGGTAATCACCAGCCAGACGTTGATTGCCGCCGTGATCGGTTCGATCCGCGAATACGCCACCTTGAACGCGCTTGGCGTCGGCCGCGGCTCGCTGCGCAAAGTGGTGCTGGAGCAAGCGTTCTGGGTAGGCGCATTGGGCCTAGTATGCAGCATCGTGATCGGCTTCATTCTGCTCGCCATTGCGCGCAATCGCAGCGTGCCGATGGAGTTGAATCCGCTCATCACTATCGTTTGCCTGGCGCTGAGCATGGCGCTGGCGATCGTGTCCGGCCTGGCGGCGGTGCGCACGCTGCGCCGCGCCGATCCGGCGAGCCTGCTGAGATAAACCGCTGTGATGAGCATGCCCGCCTCCGCCCCCACTGCGTCTGCAACTACCGTCACGCTGCAAGCCCGCAGCGTGCGCAAGACATTTACCTCCGGCCGCATCGAAAGCACGGTACTGCACGACCTCACTATCGACGTGCATGCCGGCGCACTCACGCTGATCTCCGGGCCGTCCGGCTGCGGCAAGAGCACGCTGCTGGCCATCCTAAGCGGTCTGCAACGTGCCGATGCAGGACAGGTGCGCGCACTCGGCCATGATCTGAGCCACTTGGGCATGCGCGAACTGGAATCCTTCCGCCTGCAGCACACCGGCTTCGTGTTCCAGGGTTTCAATCTGTTCCCGGCGCTGACGGCGCTGGAGCAAGTGGAATTGCCCCTGAGCTATCTGGGATTGGCCAAGGACGTGGTGCGCAAACGCGCGATGGAATCGCTGGAAGAAGTCGGCCTGGGTCCGCGCATGAAGCTGCTGCCGGCCGAATTGTCCGGCGGCGAAAAGCAGCGCGTCGCCATCGCCCGTGCGCTCGCCAAGCAACCGGAACTGCTGTTTGCCGACGAACCCACCAGCGCGCTGGATGCCGCCAACGGCCAGGTCGTGATCGACATCCTGCATCGCATCGCCCGCACGCACGGCACCACCGTGCTGTGCGTCAGCCATGATCCGCGCCTGGTGCATCACGCCGACCGGGTGCTGGCGATGGAAGACGGGCGCATTCTGAGCGACCATGTGCCGCCTTCGTCACCCACTAACGAGCCCCGTTGAGAACCCACGCATGACCCTGCGCCCGCTCCGTCTTCCGCTCACCCTGCTTGCCGCAGCATTGCTTGCCGGCTGCTCGCAGGACGATGCCCCGGCGGCGCCCAGCCACGCCGCAACGCCGGCTTATGCAGCGGTGGCGCGCGGGCGTATCGACATCGAAGGCGGCCTGCTGAAACTCACCATGCCCAGCGACGGGGTGGTGGCGCAGGTCGACGCGCACGAAGGCGATCAGGTGCACAAAGGCCAGCTGCTGGCACAGCTCGACCTGGAGCCGGCCAGGCTCGCCTTGGACACGGCGCTCGCCGAACAGCAGCAAGCCAACGCACAGATCGGCACGCTGGAAGCACGCGCCAAAGCCGCCGAACTGCGCGCATCCCGTCTTGAGCAAGCCGCCAAGGCCGGCGCCGGCGATGTGCAAAGTTCGGACGATGCACGCGAAGCCGCACGGCAAGCGCAGGCTGAGCTGACCAACGCGCGCGCTGCCGCGGCCTTGGCCGCACAGAAAGTAGCCGGGACGCGCTATCAGCTGGAACTGCGCAGCCTGCATGCACCCAGCAATGGGGAGATCGTGCAGCGCATGGTGCAGCCCGGTGCCACGGTATCGCCGGCCACGGGGCCGCTGTTTGTCATGCTGCCCGATTCGCCGCGCATCGTGCGCGCCGAACTCAACGAATCCTTTGTCGGCGTGGTGCATGAAGGCATGGCCGCCGAAGTGGATGACGACAGCGGCAGCGGCCTCGCGCCGCTGAAAGCGCATGTATTGCGCATCGGCCGCGTGTTCGGCGCCAGCACACTGGAAGACGATCCGCAGGTGCGCGCCAATACACGTTCGGTAGAATGCGTGCTTACCTTCGATCAACCGCCGTCGACGCCATTGCGCATCGGTCAGCGCGTGCTGGTGAAGTTCGCGCCCAAATAATCGCAGCAATCGTGAGTAGGCTGGGATGGAATCCCAGCTTTCGTATGGCTGCTGATGCTGGGATTCATCCAGCCTACCTGGACCTCACCGTGCGACAGCGAGCGCAAGCTCTTCGTCTTGCACCGGCTTCAACAATCCCCAATTGCGCAAGCACGCGATCGCTTCCCTTACACCATCCTCCGCGCGCACTTTCGTGCCTAACGATGCCGCCGCCTTGCGCATGGGTGGCTTCAATGCCGCATCGATCGCGGCGAGCAAGGTTTCCATGCGCATGGTGCGGCGGTCCACCATCGCCGGCGCCACGCCTTCGCGTTGCAAGCATCGCGCCCAGAATGGCTGATCGCCAAAGAACGGCACGATCACCGAAGGAATGCCTGCACGCACCGCCGCCGCCGTGGTGCCGGCACCACCGTGATGCACGGCTGCCACCATGCGCGGAAACAGCCAATCGTGCGGCGCACCGCGAGTGAAGAAAATCTGCCCATCCTGCGCGCCTTCTTCACCGGCCAGGCCACCCCAGCCCGTCGCGAGCACGGCACGTTGTCCGCTACGCCTGACGGCTTCCAGCACGGTCGCCGTGAACTGTTCGGCGCGCGTACTTATCATGCTGCCGAAGCCTACGTAGATCGGCTTCGAGCCTGCATCAAGAAAGGCGCGCAAGGCTTCCGGCGGATGCCAATCCGCTTGGCGGTGAAACCAGTAGCCGGTGATCTGCGCTGTCTCCGGCCAATCGGCCGGCCTCGGTACTACGTGATGGCTGAAACCGTAAAGCACACGATGATGCCGATTGTTGAAATAAGGCCCGTACCAGGGATAGCGCGGCAAACCGAGTTGCGGGCGCACGATGTCGTTGATGGCCGGCTTCATCACGTACCACACCAGCAAGCGCAACACGTTATACGCCGCCATGTTCAACGCCGGCGCCAGCTTGCGGCCACCGACCAGCACCAGCGGCGGCATATGGCGCGATGGCGTGAGCGGTTGCAATTGCGCGCCCACAAACGGAATGCCCTGCGCTTCGGCAACCGCCTTGGCCAGCAAAGTGCTGTTGGCGACGCCAATGATCAAGCCTGCCCCCTGTGCCGCGGCCATGCCTTCGCTCGCCCATTGCATGGCCCATTCGCCATAAAAATGGCGGGAAATGCGCGCCATCGCCGACATATCCAAACCCTTGTCGGCAATCTCGCGATTGGAGTCGAGCAAGGTCTGAAAATTGGCCGTAAGCGGAAAAAACGCCAGACCCGCCGCGCGCACCATGCCTTCGAAGTTGTCGCTGGTGACGATCCGCACCGGATAGCCGGCGCGTTGCAGGCCGACGCCGAGCGCAACGCAAGGACGAATATCGCCTTGCGTGCCGATGGTGAAAATCGCAATCGGTGCGCTGGATTCAAGCATACGCAGCAGCGCCCCCCGCATGTGAGTGATCGGGCGCGGAACGGACGACTTGCACTGATGACGTGCGCGCCGCTTGCAGTTCATGCAACCGCTGCATCACGTACTTTCCGATCTGCGCAGCCGGCGTGGCATCCAGCATGTTCTGGTGATGGCAGGCGATGTCATACACCTCCAACCGGCCATCGACATAAGAACGCCATGCGTCGGGCCGGTCGTACAATTGCGCGCTCAGATCGACGGCCTCCTTTTGCGCGGCACGGAAGAACATCACATCGGCGTCGATCTGCCGCGGCACGTGCTTGCGCGCAAGGCGAAGGTTATTGAGCGTGACGGACGAGACGTGCTCGATCAATGACGGATGGCTGCGCGAGATCTCCTGCACCAACGGCATGCTGAAAACGCCGTATTCCCTGCATAGCAGATCGGTCAACGCAGCCAAGTCGGCCGGCGGATTTTCGGCGTGCCGGTGGAAGCCAAGGAAACGCAGAATCGCCTGGATTTCGTGGGCGGAACCGGGATCGGAAGGCGCACCGTCCACTACGAACGGATACGCATCCAGCAAGGCCAGAAATTCCACCTGCTGCCCGTGCGTTTGCCATTGCGCGGCAATCTCGTGTGCGATCAATCCGCCCAGCGACCAGCCAAGCAATCGATACGGGCCTTCCGGTTGAATGCGCCGGATCTGCGCAAGGTAGTCGGCGGCCATGTGCGCGATATTGCCCGGCAATGGGCCATCGCCGCGCAATCCATTCGACTGCAAGGCATACACCGGCAACTTGTCGTCCAGATGACGCAACAAGCCGGTGTATCCCCAGCCGAGGCCAACAGCCGGGTGAATGCAGAACAAGGGCCGCTCGCGATGCGACACGCGCAATGGCAGCACCACGCCGAGCGGATCGCTCTTGCTTTCCGCACGCTGCAGATACGCGGCAAGCCCGGCGATGGTGGATGCTTCGAACAGGCTGGCGAGCGGCAACTCCATGCCGAAGTGCTCGGGGAAGCGCGCAATCATTTCCGCCGCACTGAGTGAATCGCCGCCGAGCTGAAAGAAATTGTCGTGCAGGCCGATGCGTTCGACGCCCAGCACCTGCCGCCACAACCCGGCCAGTTTCTTTTCCACTTCCGTCACCGGCGCCGCATACGCCATGCGCTGAGTGCGTACCGGTGCCGGCAGAGCCTTGCGATCCAGCTTGCCGGTGGGCATCAGTGGCAAGGTATCGAGGGCAACAAAGTGTGCGGGCAGCATATATTCCGGCAGAAAACCGGATAGATCGCGGCGCAATGCGTCGGCTACCAGCGGACGGCCTTCACGCATCACTAGGTAAGCCACCAGGGCGTGGCTGCCATCGTCCTCGCGATGCACCGCGACGGCTGCGTGGGCGATCGAAGCATGCTTCGCCAGCTGGCATTCGATCTCACCCAGCTCGATGCGATGGCCGCGGATCTTCACCTGGCCATCTGCGCGTCCGACGAAATGCAGCAGAGCTTGATCATCCCAATACGCCAGGTCGCCCGTGCGATACATGCGGCTGCCATCATCGGCGAACGGGTCCGGCGAAAAGCGCTCTTCCGTCAACTGATGATGATTGAGATAGCCTTTCGCCACCCCGGCACCGGCAATGTAGAGCTCACCGATAGCGCCCGTCTGCACGGGACGTTGCTGCTGATCCAGCACGTACAGCCGTGTATTGAGAACGGGGCGGCCGATCGGTGGCGCGTTGGAACTCACCTCCTTCAACTCGATGGCGGTGGATAAGACCGTGGTTTCCGTGGGACCGTAGAGCTGTGTCACACGTGAAGCTTGTTGCAACAGGCGGCTGGCCAGCTCTGCACTCAAGGCTTCGCCACCGACCAGCGCGTGCAGGTGTTCGAGCTGCGCATTCGCACCGGCCAGGAGCACGCGCCACAGCGAAGGTGTTGCCCACATGTGCGTGGCGCGATGCTGCTGCAGCAGACGCAACAAGGCTGGCGGTTGGCGCACCGTCTCGCTGCTTGCTATGACCACGCTCGCCCCGCACGTCAGCGGCAGGAAGCGTTCCAGCAAAGCGATATCGAACACCATGGTGCCGATCGCCAGAAAACGATCGCTGGACGCAAGCGCAAGCTGCGCTCGCATGCCTTGGAGCACGTTGCTCAGATTGCGATGCGTCACCTCCACACCCTTGGGACGTCCGGTCGAGCCGGAGGTGTAAAGCACATACGCGGTACCATCCGGACGCGACAGGTCCGGCTCGTCGCTGTCCGCATCCCGCGCGATATCCAAATCCTCCGGATGCAACGACATCATGCCGCCAAGCCCAAAGCGTTCGCACAGCTTGGGCGGGGCGATCAGCGCGATCGGTGATGCATCGTCCAGCATCATCGATATGCGTTCCGGCGGACCGTCCGGATCGAGCGGCAGGAACGTAGCGCCCGTGCGCATGATCGCCAGCAGCACCACTAGCCATTGTTCACTACGCGGCAGCATCACTGCCACGATGTCACCGGGCAGCACGCCATCCGTCATCAGTTGCCGCGCCTGCTGCAGGCTGCGTTCGTGCAGTTCGCGATAGCTGACGACCCGGTCTTCGCAAAACACCGCTGGCGCATCGGGTGTCGACTGCGCATGCCGTGCAACCAGCACAGGCAGGCTCTCCGGTTCGATGGGGGCAGCCGTATCGTTCCACACGTACAGCAAGCGCCGGCGTTCCTCGATACCAAGAATGTCGAGCTGATCGAGCGGGCGATGCGGCTCCGCCAACACCCCGTCGATGAGCAAGGCGAGGCGGCGGCAGTGCTCATCCAGATCGGCCATGCTGTACAGCATCGGGTTGGCGTCGAAATCGAAGCGCAACTCGCTGCCGTCGCCGCGATCGTAGACGAACACGGTCAAGTCTTCGCCCGAGCCGTTCGACACGTTGTGCGAGATCACGCGCGCACCGCCGAAGGTGAGCTGATAGTCGAACGGCTCGATGTTCACGCCCAGCCACGCGATGTGCTTGCCCTGCCCGATCAGGTTCAGATCACGGCGCAGGTCTTCGTAGCGATACTGCTGATGGCGCAGTGCTTGCCTCACCACTTGCGCTACCTGCGCGAACAAGTCGACGGCCGTGATATCGGGCGCAAAACTCAGGCGAATGGCCACGATGTTGGCGACCATGCCTGGCGTTTTACGCAAGGCGGCATTGATGCGCCCGGAGACGGGCATGCCGATGACCAGATCGTGCGCGCCGGTAGCGCGGTGGTAGTAGGCCGCCACCAGCGCGATCAGGATTTGCGGCAGGCTGGTCGACGTCTGCTTGCCCAGCTCGCGCAGCCGCTGCACGGTATCGATGGACAAATGCCCGGTACCGCGCCGCAAGCCGCCCATGCTGTTATGCGGGCCCAGGCGCGACAGCGATACCGCATCGGGCAAGTCGGCGAGCTTTTCTTTCCAGTAGTCCCGGTCGCGTTGCAAGCGATCGGATTGGCGATAGGCCGCTTCGGCATCGATCAGTTCCTGCAGCGATCCGAACTCGCACGGCGCTGGTTCACGTGCCTCCACATAGGCGTTGTAAAGCTCGGCCAGGCGCCGCGCGATGGCGCCGCCGCTGTAGCCGTCATAGACCACGTGATGTGCGCGCTGATACCAGTAATAACGATCGTCCGCCGCCTTGAACAACGCACTCACCCATAAGGGATCGTTGGCCAGATCCACCG
This sequence comes from Dyella sp., assembly GCF_035277725.1. Classification (GTDB taxonomy): domain Bacteria; phylum Pseudomonadota; class Gammaproteobacteria; order Xanthomonadales; family Rhodanobacteraceae; genus Dyella_B. The sequence continues at coordinate 31,548 of NZ_DATEJY010000051.1, forward strand.
GGCGGCTCAGTTCTTCCATCATCCACGTTTCGGCGGCCATGCGTGGGTTGGCTTCATGGCTGACGTCCAGATACGGGAATTGGCCGTGATAGATGGGACGCACGATCTGCCGTGGACGTCCTTGCTGTTCGATCACGCCGACACGCAGCGTTTCGGCTTCGCGAGTAACCTGCCATAACGCACGGATGAACAGGTCAGGCTGTACCGGGCCGCAAATTTCCAGCATCTCGGCGATGTTCAAGGTGGCATCCGCTGCACCAATCTTTTGACCGACCCACAATCCACGCTGGGCCGTGGTCAACGGCAGCGACATAGGTGACTCGTGACTCATGGCGCAATCTCCTTGCGAGTGCGCACGCTCGGCTCCGCCGGCGATTTGAATCGTTACGCCGGCTGCATCTGCATCGCACTCGCTTCGTGATTCATCGTGGTTACCCCTGGATACACGCTCCCTGGCGCCTCGCACTGCGCTCTCTTTTTCAAGACGCAAGCGCACCGTCACAGCCGACTTCAGCCATGAAAAGAAACGCTTGCACGATGGGTGCTGCAAAAAAGGGACGATTGCCGGCATGCTGTCGGCTAACGTCGTTTCACTTGGATTGCTTACGCGGACCCTGATGCGAATCGATGCATCACGTCACTTACCAACATCAATCAACTTATGTTGCGGTGTAACAATCCCATGATGAAAGATCTGTCAACAACGCATGCATGCTGCTTGTTTTGAGAACCAAGGCACAAAGCACGTGCATTCGTTGCAAGCAGATGACTGAGCATTGCGCTCAGCGATCATCGCGTGTCCAGATCAGGCCGTTCTCTTCCTTGACGGGAAACCGGTGAATCGGCTCATACGCCGGCGGACAGGTCGGCTCGCCGGTACGCAGATCGAAGCGTGCGCCGTGGCGCGGGCATTCCACTTCGTGACCGATGATGTCGCCGCCGGCCAGCTCACCGCCGTCGTGCGTGCAGATATCTTCGACGGCGTATAAGTCGCCGTCGATATTGAAGACGGCAATGGCGGTATCGCCATCCCATACGACTTTGAATTCACCTGGCAGCAGCTCCGAACGCGTACCCACTTCCACCCATGCTTCGCTCATGCCATCAGGTCCTTTACCATCAACATGCCAGGTCCTTTACCATCAATTCGAACTTCAGATCGTCGCGGCGCGGAATGCCGAAGCGTTCGTCGCCATAAGGGAACGCCGAGTATTCGCCGGTGCGGCGATAACCGCGGCGTTCATACCAGGCTATCAAGTCGTGGCGCACGTCGATCACCTTCATGTGCATGGCGCGGCATTGCCAGGTTTGCTGCGCATACCGTTCCGCCGCCTCCAGCATCAGCCGGCCCAACCCGCTGCCCTGGCGTGGCGGATGTACGGCGAACATGCCGAAATACGCCGCCTCGCCATGCCGCTCCACGTGGCAGCAAGCGAGTAGCGCGTCGTCCACATAGGCCAGCAGCACGGCACTGTCCGGCGCAGCCAGCACCTGTGCCACGTCGGCGGGATCGGTGCGTTGCCCATCGAGCAGATCGGCCTCGGTGGTCCAGCCCTGGCGACTGGCGTCGCCGCGATAGGCGGATTGAACCAGGGCGACGATGGCGTCAATATCTGTCTCGACGGCTTTGCGGAAAGCGGGCGTGATGACCGTATTCATCCGCGCATGATAATCCGCGCCCGCGCTCCGGCCAAAGCCTGCAGGTTGGGTTAGCGCAGCCTACGGGAGGATTCGCGAGCCAGGGTGCCCATTCCGGAAATACGTGCCGGGCCGATAGCTTTGGTATTGGCAGAGGTTGAAGTTGCGGGCAAATACCCGGCGCCCATCCGACAACATGGTGCGCAGATCGCGAAAGCAACCGTCGCCGTCGCGAAATTGCACCTTCACGGCAAACTCGTAGTCGAACCAGGACTCCTGCATCGGCGTCTTGAAGCTCACCTCCGTCCAGCGTCCGCTGCCGGCCGGCGCCATGGCAAACGAATCGATACTGCTGCGGGTGTCGTTGATCACTTCGATGGTGTGCACCGCATCGGCTAGCGTGACGAGCGGGAAAGCCCAGAGGCATAACACGGCCAGACAGGAACGCATGGCGATCTCCTTGGAAAAGGCGCAGCAAGCCCTTGGCCGGCATGCATGGCATGCAGCGAGATGAATGACTGCGAGGGGTAACGAACTCCAGAAAAGTAGATGCGTGGCGCGCGCAAACAGTTGCAAGCTCGCTGCCTGCAACCGATCCGCCACTGGCCGTATCTCTATACTCGTTGGCGCTCGTCGGCGCTGCTTATTGGGAGTAGATGATGGACAAGAGCGAGATCATTCCGATCGTGCTGTTCCTGTGTATCACCTTCGGCATCACTTACATCGTCAGGCTGCTGGTGACGGCGCGCCTGCGCATCAAGATGTTGCAGGTTTGCAGCTCGAAGGAGCTGGTAGACGTCGTGGTGCAGAGTGATGCGCGTCGCGACCAGATGTCGGCATTGCGCTGGGGCATCCTCACCCTGATGGAAGCTATCGGCTTTGGCATCATCCAGGTTGCAGGTTGGGACGACGTCAATCCAGGTGTGGTCGCGTTGCTGCTGGGCACCTTCGGTCTTGGCTCACTCCTGTTCTTCATGCTCGCACGACGTTTCGGCTGAGTGCCGCCAGCGCGGATGAGCCATCAGGATCGCCAGTTGGTCGAAGCCGTGCTGGCGAACGCGCCCGGCGCGTTCGAGCGCTTGGTGCGCGAGCATCAGGCGCTGTGCTGGCACATCGTCTATCGCATGGCGCGCCATCCGGAGGATGCGCGTGATCTATGCCAGGAAACGTTCCTTCGCGTGCATCAACATCTTCGGCAATACCGCCACGAAAGCAGCCTGAAGTCATGGATCGGTCGCGTCGCCTATAACGTGGCGCTGCGTTATCTGGAGCGCAAGCAGCTCGTCGTATTCGATCTCGGCGAAGGCGACGACGGGCTCGATCCCATCGAGAACCTGGCCGACGGCTTCGACCTGGAAACGGCCTATGCCGACCGCGACATCGCCACACGCCTGCACCAGGCCATCGAAGCCCTGCCCCCGCTGCAGCGCACGCTGCTTACGCTCTATCATCTGGACGAGCTATCCATTGATGAGATCGCCGGCTTCACCGGACTTGCCGCCGGCACGATCAAAAGCCATCTGTTCCGCACGCGGCTTCGTCTGCGCCAACAGCTGGAAACTGCCTATGGGGTATCGCCATGAAGCACGAACCGCCCAGCGACAACGCCATGGAACGCGAATGGGCGCTGCAGGAACGCGCCCTTCGCGACGAGCGCCTTGGATTGGACGCGCGCGATGATGCGAGGCTGCAACGTTATCGCGCCGTCGCGCGCGCATTGCGGCAGCCGCTGGATGAAGCGTTGCCATCCGACTTCGCCAGCCAGGTGGCCAAGGAAGTTGAGCGCCACACTATCGACACGATGCGCCTGGAGCTCTATCTGAGCTGGGCGTTGCTCAGCGTGTTGGCGGTCGCATTGCTTGGATTGGTCGTGCGCTACAGCAGACTGGTGCAGGCATGGCTGTCCAATCCATGGCTGGTGGCGCTCGCTGTGTGCTTTGCGTTGCCTGCACTGCTTGGCAAGTTGCCCGCGGTGAATCGCCGTCGTAGGCCGGGATGAAATCCAAGCTTCGATGACCTGACGAGGCTGGGATTTCATCGCAGACTACAACGCTACGGCACTATCCACGAACCAACGTGGTCGTTGCGATAGAGCGTCCCCGGCCGGTAGGCGTGATGTTTGCAGACGTTGAAGTTGCGGGCGAGGATGCGATGACCATTCGACAGTACGGTGCGAAGATCGCGAAGGCAGCCCGCGTCATCGTCGCGAAACGCCAGGGTTACGGCAAGCTTGTAATCGAACCACGAATCCTTCGCGGGGCTTTTGAAGTCCATCTCGGTCCAGCGTTCGCTTCCCGCCGGAGCCATCGCAAAAGAAACGATGCTGCCACGGGTGTCGTTCACCACCTCAATGTTGTGCGCCGAGGCGGCCAGGGTGGCAAAGGGAAAACAGGCAAAGCACAGCATGGCTAGACAGGAACGCATGACGCTCTCCTTTTGAAAGGCGCAGCAGGCCCGCGGCCGGCATGCATGGCATGCAGCGGGATGGACGGCCAAAAAGTGACGGGCTATCGGAGAGTAGATGCCTGTGGCGGAAAAACGGTTGCAGGGGCGTTGCCTGGCAAGTTGCCCGCGGTGATCCGCCGTGCGCAGGCTGGGATGAAATCCCAGCTTGGCGGCCTTCTGATGCTGGGATTTCATCCCAGCTTACGTGTCACATCAACAGCCTGCGGACCTTCAGCAGCGCGGTGACAAACGCATCGACTTCCTCGCGCGTGTTGTAGAACGCGAGCGATGCGCGCAACGTAGCCGGCACGCCGTAGAACTGCATCAACGGATGCGCGCAATGGTGACCCGAGCGCACTGCCACGCCTTCCAGATCGAGTAGCGTTGCCATATCGGTCGCTTGCGCACCTTCGATCAGGAAGGAAATTACCGGCTCTTTTTCCTTGGCCTCGCCGAAGATGCGTACACCGGGAATCTCGCGCAGGCGCTCGGTGGCGTAGGTGAGCAATTCGTATTCCCACGCGCGGATCGCTTCGAAGCCGAGGCCCTGGTAGTAATCGATCGCCGCGCCCACACCGGCAAAGCCGGCAATATTCGGCGTGCCGGCTTCGAATTTGTGCGGAGGATCGGCAAAGGTGGTGCCGTCGAAACGCACTTCGCGAATCATTTCGCCGCCGCCGAAGAACGGCGGCATCGCCTGCAGGTGTTCGCGCTTGGCCCACAATGCGCCCGTACCGGTGGGAGCCAGCATCTTGTGACCGGTGATCGCGTAGAAATCGCAACCCAGCGCCTGCACGTCCACCGGCCGATGCGGCAATGCCTGCGAGCCATCTACCACTAACGGAATGCCACGCTTGCGGCATTCGCGCGCGATCTCGCGCACCGGGTTCACCGTGCCGAGCACGTTGGATACATGCGCGACGCAAGCCAGCTTTACTTCCGGCGTCAGCAGCTCGACGAATTTCTCCAGGATCAGCTCGCCGTTCTGGTCGATCGGCGCGGCCTTCACCGTGGCGCCCGTGCGTGCGGCAACGAGCTGCCACGGCACGATATTGGCGTGGTGCTCCATCACCGTGGTAAGGATGGCATCGCCCGGCTGCAGACGCGGCAGCGCATAGCTGTACGCCACCAGGTTCATGGATTGCGTCGTGCCGGAGGTGAGAATCAGCTCGTTGCGCGACGTGGCATTGATGAACGCGGCCAGCTTATCGCGTGCGTTCTCGTAGGCCGCCGTCGCCTCTTCGCCCAATTGATGCACCGCGCGCGCGACGTTCGCATTGTGCTCGCGATAGTGCCGGTCGACCGCTTCGATCACCTGCCGTGGTTTCTGGCTGGTGTTGGCATTGTCGAAATACACCAGCGGCTTGCCATGCACACTGCGCGACAGCAGCGGAAAATCCGCGCGCACGCGCTGGACATCGAAATCAACGGAAGGATGGCTGGGCTTGACGGTCATGGGAACGATTCAGGGCAAATGCGCGAGCAACGCGTCGGAGAAGTGATCGCGCAGGGTTTCGTTGGGCAACGCCGTAAAGACCGCGCGGCAGAATGCGGCGGTGAGCAGCGCACGCGCCTCGGCCTGCGGCAGGCCACGCGAGCGCAGGTAGAACAGCGCACGCTCGTCGAGCTGGCCGACGGTGGCGCCGTGCGCGGCTTTCACCTCATCGGCGTAGATTTCCAGTTCCGGCTTGGTGTCGATCTCGGCCAGCGGCGACAGCAACAGGTTCTTGTTGCTGAGGCTGGCATCGCTGCCATCCGCGCCTTGCGCTACCACGATCGCGCCGCGGAACACGCCACGCGCGCGCTCATCGGCCACGCCGCGCCAGATGGATTCGGAAGCAGTGTCGAGCGCCTGGTGGTTGATCGACAGTTGCGTATCGACATGCTGGCGTCCGCGCAGCACGAACACGCCGCGCGTATCGAAGCGAGCTGCGTCACCACGCAATTCGGCGTGCAGGTCATGGCGCACCAGTGCACCACCCAGTTCCAGCACGTGCAACATGGCCTGCGACTTGGCGCCGAGATGCACGCTGCCACGCCGGATCAGCGTGCTTTCCTCGCCGGCGTTCTGCAGCAGCGTGTGTTGTAGCTTGGCGCCATCACGCACCACGATCTCGCTGACCAGCGTGCCGAGGTGCTTGTGCTGCGCGGTAGCCAGGTGATGCTCGACCAGATCGAGTTCGGCACCCTCGCCCAGTTCGATCACGTTGCGCACGTGCCAGGCCACGTCGGCCTGCGCCGGCGTGCCGACGAAGCACACGTGAATCGGCTTGGCGATGCGCGCACCGGCGGCAACGCGCAACACCACGCCGTCGCCGGCCAACGCCGCATTGAGCCGAGCGAACACGTCGGCGGTGTCGCGATAGTGACGGCTGAGCGCGAAGCGCAGCGGTTCCGGATCGTTCTCCAGCACCTTGGACAGTGGCTGCAGCGTCAGTCCAGGCGGCAACGCTTCCAGCTTCGAGAGGTTGGCACGGAACACACCATTGACGAATACGAGGCGCGGACCATCCATGCCGGGCAAGGTCAGCGCATGGGTGTCGACCGGATGCGTGGCGGCGGCGGCATCGCCCAATGCAAAACGGCGCTGGCCCAGCGCGCGCAGAGCGGTGTATTTCCATGCTTCGGCTCGCGTATCCGGCAAGCCGGCCGCGATGAACGCTTCCAGGTTTTCGCGCCGCGCCGCATCCAGCCATGCCAGTCCGCTACCGGGCAGGCGCAGGTTGGAGGCCTCGCGCAAGGCGTCGATAAAAGGCAGCGGTGCCGGTGACTGGCTCATGCACGCGCCCCGTTCGCCAGCGCAGGATCGCGCTCGTTGACCCAGGCGTAACCGTGTTCTTCGAGTTTGAGCGCCAGCGTCTTGTCACCGCTTTCGACGATGCGGCCATCCGCCAGCACATGCACGAAATCCGGCTCGATGTAATCGAGCAGGCGCTGGTAGTGCGTGATGACCAGGAAGGCGCGATCCGGCGAACGCAGCGCATTCACGCCCTGCGCCACTTGCTTGAGTGCATCGATGTCGAGGCCGGAATCGGTTTCGTCGAGAATCGCCAGCTTCGGCTCCAGCACGGCCATCTGGAAGATTTCGTTGCGCTTCTTCTCGCCGCCCGAAAAACCTTCGTTGACGGCGCGGTGCAGCAGCTCGTCGGAGATCTGCATGATCTTCAGCTTCTCGCGCACCAGCTTCAGGAACTGCATGGAATCCAGTTCCGCCTCGCCACGCTGCTTGCGTTGGGCATTGAGCGCGGCGCGCAGGAAGTAGGTGTTGTTTACGCCAGGGATTTCCACCGGGTATTGGAAAGCGAGGAACACACCGGCCGCGGCGCGATCTTCCGGCTCCAGCGCGAGCAGATCGCGGCCTTGGAACGTGACGGAGCCTTGCGTGACTTCATAGCCATCGCGGCCGGACAAGACGTTGCCCAGCGTGGACTTGCCGGCGCCGTTCGGCCCCATGATGGCGTGCACTTCGCCCGGATTCACGGTGAGCGTGAGGCCCTTGAGAATGTCCTTGCCCTCGACGCGGGCGTGCAGGTTTTCGATCTTCAACATGTCACTTCAAATCCGCAGAGTTTTTGATGGAACCGGCGCACGTATCGCCTTCCTGTGCGCCCTTTAGCCAAGCTTGCAGTTGCTCGATGCGTTGCTGCGTGAGGTCGGTTTGCAACTGACTCACGCACATGGGGTAAACCGAACCGTACTGCGTGGCCGCGTCTTCGCCTTTGCCTACCGGAAAATGTGCGGCGACTTCCGCATCCCGGAATTGCAGCCACAGCTTTTGTGAAGCCTTGAGCTTTTCGAGGAAAGCCGGCTGGTCTTTGTATTTGACCAGGATGGCCTTCCACACTTTGTTGAGTTGCTGGTCGGCCTTGGTGAATTCACCGGCGGCACAAGCATTGAGGCCGGCCTGTGAACCCGTTGCGTAGCAAGCAACATCCGCCCCTGCCGCATGCGCGCTGATGGGGAGTGCAAGACCCAGCAGGAACAACCATGATGTTTTCATTGCATGACCTCCTCCGCAGATAGAACGCAGCTGCCTTTTGCCTTGATGGCCGCATAGAGCGCGTCGGGTGCCAGATCAACCTCGCCAGGCCACGTCACTGCCCCCGACTCGACTCGAACGGCCTCGAATACCGATGGCTCGCGTAGCGACGCAAATACGCCAGCGGAGTCGCTATTCACTAGCGCTGACATGTCAATTACGCCGGATGTTCCATCACCGAAACGCACGTCCAAACGGAAGGCCGGCATCGCTATCACCGCCGCGACGTGCCATGGCGAAGCAGCGTTCAATCCAACAGCTTGAATGTCTGCCATTGACCTTTTCCTCGTCATGTACCTAGAGCCGTCATTCCCGCGAAAGCGGGAATCCATTTTTGCTCTGATGCAAAAGCGAAGATGGATTCCCGCTTCCGCGGGAATGACGTCCATGAACATGTCGCGCCACCCTTAACCCACCGCTCCTTCCAGCGAAACCTCCAGCAGCTTCTTCGCCTCCACCGCAAACTCCATCGGCAGCTCGCGGAACACCTGCTTGCAGAAGCCGTCCACGATCATCGACACCGCGTCTTCTTCGCCGATGCCGCGCGCGCGGCAGTAGAACAATTGGTCGTCGGAGATCTTGGAGGTGGTGGCCTCGTGCTCGACGATGGCGGTGGGGTTCTTCACTTCCATATACGGGAAGGTGTGCGCACCGCACTTCTTGCCGATCAGCAGCGAATCGCACTGCGTGTAGTTGCGCGCGCCCTCGGCACCCTTCTCCACTTTCACCAAGCCGCGATAGCTGTTGGAACTCTTGCCCGCGCTGATGCCCTTGGACACGATCTTGGACTTGGTGCCCTTGCCGATGTGGATCATCTTGGTGCCGGTATCGGCCTGCTGGCGATGATGCGTGAGCGCTACCGAGTAGAACTCGCCCACCGAACGATCGCCGCGCAGCACGCAGCTGGGGTATTTCCAGGTGATCGCCGAACCGGTTTCCACCTGGGTCCAGGAAATCTTGGCATCGTCGCCACGGCAATCGCCGCGCTTGGTGACGAAGTTGTAGATGCCGCCACGGCCTTCTTCGTCGCCGGGATACCAGTTCTGCACGGTGGAATATTTGATCTGCGCTTTTTCCTGTGCGACCAGTTCCACTACCGCCGCGTGCAGCTGATTCTCGTCGCGCATCGGCGCTGTGCAGCCTTCCAGATACGACACGTAGGCACCGTCTTCGGCAATGATCAGCGTGCGCTCGAACTGGCCGGTGTGGCCGGCGTTGATGCGGAAATAGGTGGACAGCTCCATCGGGCAGCGCACGCCCTTGGGGATGAACACGAACGAGCCATC
>NZ_DATEJY010000052.1:0-5709 GCF_035277725.1 Dyella sp.
CGGTGGGGCAGGTTGTTTCAGGTCCAGCGTGACAAAGCCACCCCAGGGGTGATAATCCCCGGCGCATAGCTTGTCGCCTTGCACCTTGACGTAGCCATCCCAGTTCGGCTGGAACTTGCGCATGTGCATTTCACCGACGACTTGAGTCAACCGATCTTCGGGGAGGTGCTGGTCTTGGCTTTCCAGGCGCTGTTTAACGTCGACATAGAGCGGATGCACGGGATGGCGCGGGTCGCTATAGCCAACAGTTGCGTGATCGTTGTCCGCCTGGCGTGAGGGTTGCGCATCGTGCTGGATCACGTCAGAGGGCGCTGTGCGTGCTTCATCTTTCTCGCGCTCGGCATTGCGCTCGCGATTCATGGCTTCCATCTGTCGCTGCATCTCGCGCAATTGTGCTTGCAGCATGGCTAGTTGCTGATTCGTATCGTCGGCGTGGGAGGGCGGGGTGACGACTGGTTCGGCAGAGAGCGGTGGCGCTGCCGGGTTCTGAGGGGTATCGGAACCTGGTTTAATCAAGTGCTGCTGCAGGGTACGAATGAGTGGGGCATCAAGTTCCGGAACCACCTTCGGGGAGTCGGAGAGGGATTGCGCTTGCGTCGCCTTACGTAATGCAGCCCATGTGTTTGGTCCGGCTATGCCGTCCGCGGTTAGGTTATGACCATGCTGGAACGTTTCTACAACTTCTTGAGTGCGTTTGCCGTAGTGACCATCGACTACGAGTGGATCGTTATGGATATCTCTGTAGCCGAGGGCGTTGAGCATCTTTTGCAGTTCTTTGGTAGCAAGTGTTCGTGTCGATGCATGATCGACGTGACGCTGTGTTGTCTCTCTGCTCAAGGCAGCGTCTGGTGATAATGGCATTGGAATGTCGATGCCATTTCTTGCAAGAAGTTTTTCGTTGGTGTTTAAATTTATCAAATCATGTTTTTCTTTTTCTGCTCTAATCATTAAGCTATTTAATAAATCAGGTGAGCTTTTAAAAAGTCGATTATTTTTTGCAGATTTGTAGTCCTGAACGGCTTCAATAATTTCGTCATCGGATATTTTGGATAGGTCGTACTTTGCGCCAAATTTATCTTCCATTCCTTTCTGGATAACATCTGTTTTTCCGCCAAACTGTACTGATGTGCTCCATAGCTCATCTTGCACGGCTCGTCCACGATCGGAAAGATCAATGCCGGCGCTCTTCAGCTTTGCTACCTGAATGTCGTAATGAGTACGCTTTATGAAATCATGTTGGTCTTGTCCAAAATCTGGATGGGCCATTGCGATTTCTATCCATTTCGCGTCAAAGGCAGGCGTTGCGGGGGTCATTCCATCGAAGTTGTCTTTGTAGCGCGATTGAGCTACATAGGTCTTTACTGTGCCCATCTTGCTGGAGAGTTGATAGATTCCGTATGAAACGCCTCCGTGGTCGCCTTTTCCTGTAGAAATGGCCCCAGCTCCAAGGCCATTGGTTTCATGCCTTGCCGATGTCTGTCCAAGCTGCCAGCTTCCAATTAAACGCTCAGCGTTTTCAATATCGTCCATATCTCAATACTCCGTCTTGATTTGTAGAATCAAGGCTCTTCTTGCTTGAGAAGAGTCTCAAGTTCATCAGCTCGAAGTGTAGTTTTTCGCAGAGAACAATCAGCTCTAATTAGCATCTCCGCTGTGCCACCTTTGATATCTTCATCAATTTGACAGTCGCTGTCCCTGTCATTTAGCCATTTTCGCTGTTCAACACGCAGAAGCTCCCAATGGGAAGCTGGAAGCACTTGATGTAAGCGCTTATAGGTCGAGTTCAATCGTTTATCTTGATAGTCGAACTCTTCACCTATGCAATTCATTATGTCCACAGTCACACCATGTGATGCGTCGACACATTTAGCAAATGACTCCCTCAGCTTAGGATTTTTTTGCTTGGTAGGTGAGCCGTCAGGGGACTTGCTGACAGATGATGCAGTTGGGGTAGGGGTGGCCTTATCATTCAAGGCTGTATCAAGTTGCGCGTACTCCGATTGAGATTTATCAGCGGGAGACGCAGTGCATGCGGTTACTGTTGCCGCTGTACTCAATATTGCGGTTGCTATCATTTGCTTGAACTTCATCTCATCCTCCTCCTCAATCATCGGTATCTCAGGCACCAGATTCCCGAGAAAATCCCGGTATGGCACGTTCGGTTTGGTTTTCTTCTGTACCGGCAAACCACCTGGCGGCAACGATCCATATTTGCGTACGGTCTCTTCATTCGCCCGTTCCACCGCGTAATTCAGTTGCAGCAGATAGGCGCGATCGACTTTGAATTTGTAAAAGGGAATCAGCGAAGAGGGGCGGGCGCCTTCGCCGCCCCAGTCGTTCTCGGCGGTGGGTTCCGGCGAGCCGTCGGGGTTATGCGCCATGGTGTCCACCTCGTTGCTGCCTGGATGATGCGGAGGTGCTTGACGGCAGCGGCATGGAATCGAGCAGGCGTTGCTTGAATTGTTTGTCCTTGAAGTACCACTTCTTTTTCGCGCGAATTGGTTTGCAGCCCTCCAGGAAAACGAGTTCATCGTCCTTGGGCAGTTCCTTGATTTCCTGCGGCAGCATCAGCGGGCGGCGCTCTTCGGTATAGCTGTAGGAAACGTTGCTGCCGCTGGTACTGCGATGCTTGCGGCGCACGGTGCGGTCACCGAGGGCGCGGGAGTAGGCTTCGGCATCTTCCTGTTCGCGCGGGGTGAACACGATGTTGGCGGCGTGGTTGGTGATGAAGGTTTGCGCCACGTCGGCGCCGTAGGTGGAGCGCAATTGCGAGCGGCTCTGCACGATGGCCAGGCTGCGCACGCCGTAGCTGGCCGATACCGAGATGAGTTTGGCCCAGATATCCAGGCGTCCCATCGCCGTGAACTCGTCCATCAGCATCAGTACCTGATGCTTGATGGTCGGGTCGGTGGTCTTGTCTTCGCGTACGTTGCCGCCGATGGCGCTGCTGAAGAAGATGTTCAGCAGCTTGCTTGCCTCGTCCAGCTTCTGCGGCGGTATTACCACGTACACCGACATCTTGCGCCGGCGCAGGTCCAGCACGTCGAAGTCGGTGGCGTTGGTGGCCGCGGCCAGGATCGGACTCAGGAATTGCTGCAGCGGCGCCTGCACGGTGGCGATCACCGAGGAGAAGGTTTCCTCCGCCAGCCCCGCCAGGCTGGCGAACATGACGCGCGTTTCATGGCTGAGATAGGCAAAGTGTTGCCGATGATCGGGTGACAGCAGGTTGTCGATCGCCTGCTTCACGCCACCGTCGTGCCCCTCGCCGGAGGTCAGGCGGTAGATGCGTTCAAAGCTGGGAAAGCGCGGGTCCCCATTGGGATCGAGGGCGCCGCCGTTATCGGCGTGTTGTGCCTGCGCCAGCGCATCCCAGCGTTCGAACATGAAAGCGGCGAAGGCCACGAAGGCGGTGCGCGACTGGCTGGTCCAGAACGGGTCTTTGCCGGCTTCATCCGGATACAGGATGGCGGCGATGGTGCGCAGTTCGCCCAGCCGGGTGCCGGGTGCCAGGCGCGCGAGCGGGGTGAACGGGTTGAAGCGGTGCGTGCGGCCGGTGTCGTCATACGGCGACCAGACATGGATGTTTTGCCCCAGTTCGCGGCCACGATAGCCGCTGGTGATCCGGTACAGCTCGCCTTTTACGTCAAGGACGACGATGGAGCTTTCGTAGGTCAGCAGAACCGGTATCGCGACGCAGGTTGATTTACCCGAACGGGTGGGCGCGATCACGATGAGATGCAGCGCGCCATTGAGCCAGATCGGCCGTCCGCGCAGCGTGCCGAGAAGAATGCCTTCGTCCGGAATGCGAGCGAGGAATCCGCCTTTGCCCAGCTGGCCGACGGTGGCGAAGTCGGCATCACCATGAAACGCCTGCTCGCGCGATTTGAACAACGCCAGCAGCAACAGCAGCCAGCCTGCCAGCGGCACGCCCAAACCAGCCGCGCCCGCCAGTTTGATCTTGCCGGCATAGGGCGCGACCTGGTGCTGGTCGATGGCCATGACGTACGTCCACCAGGTGTTCCACTGCAGCGGGACCGACGACTCCAGGCCCAGCAGCGCCAGGATCATCCAGCCCGAGAGATACAAGCCGGCGATCACGGCCACCAGGCCTGAGATGATCGCCATCATTGCTTTCCAGCCCATCAGCACTCCTTGCTCGCGCAACCGAACGTTTGCGCGCTATCGATCAAAGAAATATCAGTGGGATCGTAAAGTGCTGCCCGGGATGCAGGCTAAGGAATGCAGAAGGCGCTTATGTCAGGGGATTCTGATCATCTGTGGGCCGACCAGTCGGCAATGCCAAGGCGCCTCAAAAATAACTTTCATGGCAACGGTGCAGTGCTAGGTCATGAAAGTAGTTTCTTGTCCCTAAAAGACAGGCGACGAACGTGTCCGCGCCGGCCCTTTTCCGCTTTCGTCTGACAATTGCCGAAAACGGGTGATCTTTTGCCGAATTTGTGCATTCGTTTCCGCTTCGATCCGCTTCAATCACACGACAGCCAGCGGCATGACGCCGACGGCTGCCACAGGGATACGGAGCCGGGGGGCGACCATGCATCACATCAACGACATCGCAAGCAGAAACGGTACGCGCACCGCGTGCGTGCATCCGTTGCACGCAACGCACCGGCCTGACGGCACGGCTGCGCATCTGCTTCGCCCGCCCGAACCCAACTTGCCTCATGTTCAGTGCCCGCGCCTGCGCGCGTTCGATACGCACTGGATTTGCTGAAACGTTTTCCCGCATGCCAGGACGGCATGTGTTCGCGAATCGACGCGGACGGCAGGCGATTGACTCCACCCCCCGAGACGACGCCTCAGGATTCATTGCCTGCCGGGGAAATTCCCTTCGTTGCGCGCTTGAGTTCGCTGCACCGTTCGATCACTTGATTTTTTCCGTCCGCGGAACCGGATTTGGGAGACAGCTATGAACAGGATCTATAGCAAGGTTTGGAATGCTTCGTTGAAGCAGCTGGTGGTGGCGTCGGAGTTGGCTTCGTGCCGGCAAGGTGCCGTCGACCAGCGTGGCGAGAGTGGTGCTTCATCCCTGGAGGCGCTCGCCCCGCGCATGCTTTGCGTGCTGCTGTTGCTTGGCCTGAGTACGTGGAGCGGACAAGCCACAGCACAGACGAACTGTTCGCCGGCGCCTTACAACGCTTACAACGGCACCTCATCATGTATGGGATGGCAGGCGCAGGCCGCGGATCAGGCTACGGCGCTGGGTGCGAGTGCGTCAGCGTCGGCGGTGCAATCCGTTGCGATCGGTTATCTGTCCAGCGCATCGGAAAACTACGCGATCGCTATCGGCTATCAAGCGGTGGCTTCGGGTACCAGCGGTGGAGCGATAGCGGTGGGCCAGGGAGCTCACTCGAGCAACATCAATACGGTTGCGCTTGGCGTGGACGCCCAGGCCACTGGGGCCGGCGATAGCGCATTGGGTACTTTCTCCCTTGCGTCGGGTGGAAACTCAACGGCGATCGGCGTCGGTGCTGCGGCGACAAACGGTTATGCGATCGCTTCTGGCTACCAGTCCAACGCCAGCGGCCAATACAGCATCGCATTGGGGTACCAGAGCAACGTATCGGCCGATTACGCGGTTGCGCTGGGCAATCAGACCAATGCGACGGGCTTTGGATCAGTCGCGGCAGGCTCAGGGGCCAACAGTGCCGGTGCTTCCGCCGTGGCGGTGGGCAACAACGCCAATGCTTC
>NZ_DATEJY010000053.1:0-71751 GCF_035277725.1 Dyella sp.
CAGCAAATTCAAAGCTAGCGATTCGTCGCCCCGGCGAACGCCGGGGCCCAGTGTCTTTGACGACCTGTAAGTCGCTGGATCCCGGCTTTCGCCGGGACGACGAGCTTTTTAGCCATTTCGCTTAAACAAGCAAAACTTTCCCCGGACAGCAGTGAGCTTTCGCCGGAACGACGAGTTGGGGTTATGCGGTGGCTTGCGCAAATGGCAATCCGCCAAACACCCAACAGACGATAGTTTCACTTCCAAAGAGAGATAGTCCCCGCCATCTGCAACGGAGGCCAAGCTCCCTATGACAACCACCATTTCATCCGAGCAGCGCTTGCAGCATCTGGAGCGTCTTTGCGGACAGTTGTTGGCACAGAATCATCGGTTGATCGAGCGCAACGCCAAACTGCTGCTGGAAATCCAGGCGATGCATCGTGAAGGCAGTGTGACGTTGCCGCTGAGCAACGTGGCGCGCATGCCGTTGACGCCGCGCCTGCATACGGTGCCCTGAAAAGCGCTGCGTTCGGAACGGGGTGCCATGGCTACGAACAGCGAAGATATTGCCGTTCTCAATCGCCTGATCGAAGCGACCATCGACAGTGTCGATGGCTATGACGAAGCGGTCAAGGACGTCAGGAATCCGGAAATAAAAGCCATTTTCCAGCGCCGTGCGCGTGAACGGCAGGCCGCGTGCATGTCACTGCAATCGCAAGTGAAGGCGCTTGGTGGGCAGCCGCAGGATGAAGGCACCATGCTCGCTTCCATGCATCGTGTGTTCGTGAATTTGCGCAGCGCCGTGCGCGCCGGCGATCTGGCGGTGCTCGACGAAGTGGAGCGCAGCGAAGATCACATCAAGGCCAAATACGAAGATGCCATCAGCGAAGCGGGGCTTTCCGCCACTTCGCTTGCCGCCGTGCAGCATGCATACGCGTCGGTGCGATCAGGGCATGACGAAATGAGCAAGTTGAAGCATTCGCTGCACCAGGTGCATGGCTGATCGCATAAGTCATGCCGCAGGCGTCCAAATCCGGGGGCGCCTGCGGCGGGGCATACGGATGGCGCGCATCAATGGGATGCGACGGAGCGGGCGAGCAAATCGTTGAGGCAGCCGAACAGCTCGCTCAGGTGTACCGGTTTCTGCAAGCGTTCCAGGTGCGCGTAATCGCGCGGAATGGCATCGCCGTCATAGCCGGTGGTGAGCACGATCGGCACGTTATCGGCCATCAGCCGATCAGCCAGCGGGAAGACGCGTTCCCCGCTCAAGTTCACGTCTAGGATGGCTGCATCGGCTTTCACGCCCTGGTCCAAGGCCTGCATCGCGCTAGCGACGTTGGGGAACGGTCCCACCACGTGCACGTCTTCCATTTCGAAGGCGGAGCACAGCGCATCGGCGATCAGATATTCGTCTTCCACCATCAGGACCGACTTTCCGCTCAGTTGGCTGGAAATCATGTGCAGGTTTCCCGTCGATGCAAACATTCTATATACAGGCTGCCTTGCTTAGGTGGCGTGTATACCGAGGAGGACATGTCGTGACGCAGTCGGCATGCCGATGGAGATGCGTTCGGCCTCATGCGGGCCCTGCGCGAACGGGTGACGGTGGAGGGGGGGAATCAAGCTGCGCAAATCCGCCGTGCAGACGCTGGCGCTGGCCTTGCACGAACTGGCGACGAAATCACGCAAATACGGTGCGCTTTCCACCGACTTCGGCCAGCTGTCGATCACCTGGCACACGGAAGACGATGATGAGGGCGCGTCATTTCTCGTCCTCGTGTGGTACGAAGACGGCCTGCCGCCACCCGAACACAAGGCCGCGACGACGGCGCTCGGCGGCTATGGACGCAAGCTGATCGAGCAGGCGCTGCCGTACACGCCTAACAATGCCAGGACCACCTATGAGATGAACGATGGCAGCCTGCGCTGCACGGTTCGATTGCCGCTGCGCACCGGAGCAGGCGAACCCGTGTAGGGTGGGGTGAGCGGAACGCGAACCCCCACGTTTCCGGATACATGCACATCCTGTTGGGATTCGCCTGCGTCTTACCCCAACCTCCGCGTCGCTTGCTGCTCATTCACCCCAACACCGGCACCGACATCGAACACCGCACGCCTTCGGGCAACAATTCATACTGCGTCTTCGCCTTCAACTGATACGGCAACGCACGCTCGATCAATTCGCGCCCGTAACCCGGCTGCACAACACCTTCGTCCAACGCCAAGACAGGCACGCCGGTTTCCTGCCAGAACACATGCAGAATCGATGGCTGCCCTTCGACATGCTCCACGTCCCATCGCACCGAAAGACGCGCGGAAGGGTAGGCGAGTGCGCCGTATTTCACGGCATTTACCACCAATTCGTGCAGCGCCAGCGCAAACGTCTGCAGCGCGGAGGAGCGCAAGCGCACGCCGGCAGGACCATCCAGCGTGATCTGCTGCAGCGAGACCGCATGGGCTGCAAGTTCGTTGCGCAGCAAGCCGTCGAACGTCACCTTTTCGCCTTGCACCAGCCGGGACAAGTAAACCTGCGCGCGGTTGATCGCATCCAGTCGTGCGGAGAACACTTCGGCAAAGCCATCGAGCCGGGTGTGCTTGGACAGCGTGCGGTCGAACAGCACGCGAATCACGCTGAGCAGGTTGCGCGTGCGGTGCTGCAGCTCCGTGTTGAGCACTTGCATCTGGCCGGTCAGCGCCTCGCGCAAGGCATCGCCGGCATGCGCCCATTCGGCGTCGGACGTATCCAGCAGGCGCCGCGCCAAGTCCCGGCGTTTCGCCATCAGCATGATCATGTCCGCCTCGTATTCCAGTTGCGGATGCGTTTCGGTCCAGTAATGGGCCTGTCGAACGAAGGCAAGGAAGGCCAGCAGGTATTCGAGATTTTGGCTGCCGACGGCGTGCTTGACGGCAGCACGCGCCTGCGCGGAGCGGGCAGGCACGACGAACATCACCGTCAACGCATCGAACAGGTCTTGTTCGTCGCGCGTGCACGGCGCAGGCATCGGCGCGGGTTCGGCATGACCTTCGAGCCGAGCGAGCACCGCTTCCAGATGCGCTGCGTTGGGTACGGGGCGGCTCAACAGTTGCAGCACCTGATCGATGGTGCTTATCGCTGCCTTGGCGTCGCCAGCCGGATGGCCTCTGCCGAGCAGAAATCCGACGTGGCGCACGATGCAATAACGCATTTCGCAAAAGCGCGACAGATGCACGAACAATCGCTCCTTGAACAGCGAGGGCAGGGGACTGTCCAGATACGCCGCCTTCGCCTGCACCCATAGCTGTTCGCCCAAGCCCGGTGCCGCCGATGCGGTGAGAAAAAAATGGGGCAGCACGCCCAGGCGTTCACGTACTTCGCGCTGGAAGCGCGTTTCCTGCGTGTCGGCTTTGGCACGTCGATTTGGCGAAGCCAACGCCGTGCGCCAGCGCTCGCGCAGGGCGGTGAATAGCAGGAAGCGCCGGACGTCCTGCAGAGGCGATACGTCGATCTTGCGCACCGGTGGCGGTTCGGCCTGCGCGCCAGTTCGTTGCAAGACGTGGGTGTTGGAGCGGCGATGCTGTGACATAACGTTGCTGAGGCTCTCGGTTTTATTTGTTCTTTTTAATGACAGAGATCTGCTGCTTGGATGTGCAGCGCTATGTCGAGCAATCCAGAGCCCCTGCTACGTTTGGCGCAGCGAAGTCACCTTGACATAACGCAACTAAACGCCGTGCACACACGTTGTCAGTATAGGTTTCACGTACTGGTTTAAGGTGATAAACGTGATGCTCGCCATGATGTGCGCCCTTTCCGGCAAACACGCTATTAACATCGTTCCGCACTTAACTTTTTCACTAGCCGGACACTTTGCTCGTCATTCCAGCGAAAGCTGGACATAGCGCGAAGCGCGGAGAACGTCCAAATGGACGGCCCCGAAGGGGTGAGCGAAGCGAATCATCCAGTGCCTTTTCAACCTCAAAGTCGCTGGAATGACGGGTTGGGGTCTACGGTGACGGCAAAAACCTTAAGTTCGGAGCATTGGGGCCAGGGTGGGGTGCGAGCGTAGCGAGCGGTTGCATGGCACTCAGCGAGGCACGATAGACGATGATGGAACCGGATGTTCACGGGCGATAGCCAAGCCATGCGTCAGCTCCGCCCCCAGCAGCACCACGAACGAGGCGTAGTACACCCACGTCAGCATCACCACGATCGTGCCGGCCGAGCCATACGCGCCGCCGATGCTGACGTGCCCGATGTACAGCTCGATGGCGAATTTGCCGAGTATGAACAGCACCGTCGTCAGCAAGGCGCCCCACGCCGCGTCCGCCCAGGCGATCTGCGTATCCGGCAGCACTCGGTACATCGCGCCGAACGCCACCACGAACACCAGCAGCGATATCACGTATTCCAGGATCGACCAGGCCAGCGATCCATACGGAATCATCAGGTGAATCGCCGCGCTGACCGCAAAGGAAATGATCAGCAGGAAGGCGATGCCGATCACCAGCGCAAACGCGCGTGCGCGTGCTTTCAGCCAGATGCCGATGGCATTGTGAGACGGTTCCTGCACGCGCCAGATACGATTGAGCGAGCCCCGCAATTGCGCAAACACTGCCGATGCGCTGAACAAGGTCACAAGCAAACCGAGAACACCAGCGACGTTGCCCAGCGCCGGTCGCGACTTTGCGGTGTTGACGATCATCACCACGGCCTGCGCCGCCCTGTCGCCCATCATGTTGGTAAGCGCATGGTTCAGCTGCGCCTGCCATTGCGCACCCAATAGCGAGAGCAGCCACAGCGTGAGCACGATCAACGGCGCCATCGACAGCGCGGAGTAATACGCGATCGCGGCGGCATGCGTGAAGAGTTCGTCTTCATTGAAGCCGGTGATGGCGCGGTGCAGAGTGGTGCGTAATGCATGGCGCATGGTCGGGTCCTCGCCATAACCCTTGCATGTCCGTTGTAGGAGCTTGGTGAGTGTCGCCGGTTATGATTCGGGCACAGTCCTCGCGCCGGCAAAGTCTGAAAGGCCCATTTCCACAATCGCGCGGGACCCTAAAAAAGCAGGGGAAATAAACATTTGGATCGATCCATTGCCGCGACCGCAAATGAAGAAACATTACCTCTCGCCTGCAATTTCGTAATTGCCCGACAAAAGAGCAAGCCGCAGCATCCACATTGCCACCCATCGGCGACGGAACATTAACGCTTAGGGGATTTGCCGGTGGGTGCATCTGTCGGGCGTGTCCCGAAATGACAACAACAGCCGATAGGCCAAGGCCTGCCGGCACGGGTAACTGCGGGGAGAAGAAAGCTCATGATCGGTAAGGTGCAAGCATCAGACATGCACGGCGTTGAACGTCCTGTGCAATACAAGCCGGTGTCCAGTGCTCGACTGGCGGTGGCCGTAGCAATGGGATTGGCGTTTACGTACGGCTGCGCCGCCGTGCATGCTCAGGATGCGGCACCTGCTTCCGGTACCGGCAGCGCGTCGGCGCAAACGGGTGAGGTGAATACCGGCACCAAAGCTCGCACCGAAGCCCAAAAGAAAGCACAGGAAGAAGCCAAGCAGCTGGTCGGCGTCACTGTCACCGGCATCCGCGCGTCGGTGGAGAAGGCGCAGGACATCAAGCGCGATGCCGACACCTTTGTCGATTCGCTGTCCTCAACGGACATCGGTGCGCTGCCGGATCGCAGCGTGACGGAAACCTTGTCGCGCATTCCCGGCGTCACCATCGATCACTTCCTCTCGCAGGGCGACCCGGAGCACTTCTCCGCCGAAGGCAACGGCGTGCAGGTGCGCGGCCTTACGCAGGTGCGTTCCGAATTGAACGGCCGCGACAGTTTCTCCGCCAACGGCGGGCGCGCGCTCAGCTTCCAGGACGTGCCGGCGGAACTGATGTCCGGCGTGGACGTGTTCAAGAACCAGAAAGCCGACATGATCGAAGGCGGCCTGGGCGGCACGGTGAACCTGCGTACCTTCATGCCCTTCGACTTCCAGGGCCAGAAGATCGCCGCTTCCGTCAGCGAGAACTACGGCGACTTCGTCAAGAAGTACAAGCCGTCCGCGTCGGCGCTCTACAGCAATCGCTGGAACACCAGCATCGGCGAAATGGGCATCCTCGTGGATGTCGCCGATTCGCGCCTGGCCACGCGCACTGACGGGCTGTTCGTGCGTCCGTTCTTCAAGAACGCCGCCGGTACCTGGGTGCCCCGCGGCGCAGACTGGCGCACCTTGCTGTACGACCGCAAGCGCGACGGCTATTACCTGGCCTACCAGTGGCGTCCCAGCAGCACGCTCGACTTTTACGCCACCGCGTTCCAGAGCAGATACCACGAGGTTTGGGACGAAGATGCGATCTTCGTGAGCAACGACCCGACGCAGGTGGTGGTGGACGCCAGCCAGCCGAGCCAGGTCAATGGCGGCGTGTTCCAGTCCGGCCGCCTCACGCAGTCCGGCGGCATGCCGATGGGCACCGACATCCGCGCATCCGACAGCACCTCCAAGACCACGGACTTCTCCACCGGCATGAAGTGGCTGGTGGGCTCGAGCACGGAAGTCACCAGCTCGTTGCAATTCGTCAAGGCCACCACCAACGCCTTGGATTCTACCGTGGCCCTGGGCACCAACGTGCCCTACATCGACGTCGCCCTGAACGGCACCAACCCGCCGCACATCGGTGTCGATTCCAACTTCACCGGGAACCCCGCCAATTATTACTGGGGGTTCACCATGGATCACCAGGATCAGAACTATGCGAAAGAGCTGGCTTGGCGCGCTGACGTCGAGCACAGTTTCGTCGATGGCTTCGTGCATGCGTTGAAGGGTGGCGTGCGCCTGACCAATCGCTACGCCGACAACATCGATACGGGTTACAACTGGACGCCCGTGTTTCAGACCTGGATGCAAGGCTGGGCGATTCCCAGCGGTGCGCTGCCTAGCCTGAACTTGAACAGCACGGTCAATACCAGTTTGGTGCACCTGGATACGTTCAACAACTTCTACCGGGGCGGCGCCGGCATACCGGGCGCGTTCTACGCACCGGTGCTGTCGACCGCGCTGGGCTATCCGGGCAGCTACGCGGCCATCCACGACGCCGCCATTCCCTACTACATCGGCGGCGGCTACAACGTGCCGTACCAGCCCACGCTGCTCGATGCTGCGCACACCAATCTCCAGCACGAAAAGACCTACGCGGCGTACGCCATGCTCGAATTCGGCGTGGACGATGCCAACCTCAGCGGTAACGTCGGCGTGCGTGCGGTGCAGACCAGGAACAGTTCCCAAGGCTTCCTGGTGTTTCCCAACGTGACGTTGGCGCCCTTTTTGGGCAATGGCCAGACCTCGCCCATCAACGCCCGCAACGAATACACCGATATCCTGCCCAGCCTGAACCTGAAGTGGGAGTTCGCGCCGAACGTGGTCACGCGTTTTGCCTTCTCCAAGGCGATTGCGCGTCCGGACTTCAGCCAGATGCAGGCCTATCAGATCCTTACCGCCAATGTGCTGTCCGGCTATACCCCGCCGGCCGGCACCACCACCTTGCCGATCGACAAGCTGACGCTGACCAGCACGTCTACCAGCAACCCGTACCTGACGCCGATGAAGGCCAACCAGTTCGATCTGTCGCTGGAGTGGTACTTCGATCCGGATCGCGGCGGCATGACCTGGATCAACTTCTTCCACAAGGGCATCACCGACTACTTCCGCAACGAGTCGGAGTTCGTGAGCTATCCGGGTCTCGACGGCAACAACTACCAGTATCTGGTCACCCGCCCCGTGAATATCGGCAAGGCGACCATCGATGGTGCGGAAGTGGGCTGGAACGAGTTCTTCGACTTCCTGCCGGTGAAGGGCTTCGGCATGTCGGCGAACTACACCTACATCCGCAGCCGGACCCACATCCCGAACGACTCGACCGCGGTGCCGTTGGACACCGATGGCTCCAAGTACGGCGACCTCCCGGCGGACGGCCTGTCGAGGGATTCGATGAACGTCGCCGGTTTCTATGAGCACGGCCCATGGCAGATCCGATTGGCCTACAACTGGCGCAGCCAGTATCTGCTGTCGGTCGGTCCGAACGGTTATAACGGTACTGACAACAACATCCCGTGGAAGCTGCCGGTGTTCGCCGATGCCTACGGACAGCTGGATGGCTCGATCTTCTATTCGTTCAACGAGAACATCAAACTCGGCCTGGAGATGAACAATCTCAATAACGCCGAACAGCGCACGATCATGTACCAGAATGCAGCCGGCAAACACATCACCTCCTGGTACGTGAACGACACCCGTTATGCACTGACGTTGCGTGTGACGTTCTGATCCAACCCGGCCTGCTCTGCCATGCGGTCATTTCGGTTTTCGCCGGAATGGCCGCAAGGCGAGGTCGTAGGCTGGGATGCAATCCCAGCTTTTATCCGCGTGGCGATGCTGGATTTCATCCCAGTCCACGTGCCGCAGTGAACTTTTATCTCGTCATTCCGGCGAAAGCCGGAATCCAGTTCAAATATGCGTCCGAAGGACACAGCAAATTTTTGAGTGCTACGCACGACGTATTGAAACTGGATTCCGGCCTTCGCCGGAATGACAGTGAGGCGAGAAGAGGCTTGTTCGGCATGTTTAGACACATGGGTGTTATTGCCTGCGCTTTGTTCCTCACGCTGAGCGTCCACGCCAGCCAACCCAGCACAGCCCCTTATCATTTCACCAGCGTCCGCATCGGCGGCGGCGGTTTCGTCAGCGGCCTGGTCTATCACCCCAGCGCGCAAGGTTTGCTGTACGCACGCACCGACGTCGGTGGCGCGTATCGCTGGGATCAATCGTCCATGCGCTGGACGCCGCTGACCGACTGGCTGAGTGCGGCGGACAACAACTTGCTTGGCATCGACAGCCTCGCCATCGATCCGCACGATGCCGATCGCGTGTACCTGCTATCGGGCACCTACAACGACCCGCGCACCGGCAACGCCGCCGTGTTGCGTTCGACCGATCGCGGCGCGCATTTCCAGCGCTCCGATCTGCCGTTCAAGATGGGCGGCAATGAACTGGGTCGCGGCGATGGTGAGCGCCTGGTGGTGGATCCCAACGACGGTCGCATTCTGTTTCTCGGTTCGCGCGATGCCGGCTTGTGGCGCAGCGACGACTATGGTGCGCATTGGAAGAAAGTCGATGGTTTTCCGTCGGTCGCGACATCGCTTTCGGCAAGCTCGAAAAACAACTGGCGGCGGCAGGCGATCGGCATCGTGTTCGTGGTGTTCGATCCCAGTAGCGGTTCGCCAGGCAAGCCAAGCAGCACGCTTTACGCCGGTGTTTCGACGAAAGAAACCAGCTTGTTTCGTTCCATTGATGGCGGACGCACTTGGAATCCGGTTTCCGGCCAGCCGCTCGGCTTGCGTCCCAATCACATGGTTCGTGCGAGCGATGGCACGTATTACCTGAGCTATGGCGACGAACCGGGCCCCGACAGCATGCACGACGGCGCGGTGTGGAAATACGAACCTGCTGCGCAACGCTGGACCGACATCACGCCGCTGCCGCACGTGATCGGCACGCCAACGGGCTACGGCTGGGGTTCGGTGATGGTTGATCCCAGCAACCCGAACGTGGTGATGACGGCGACCTTTGCGCATTACACGCCGAAAGATTTGTTGTTCCGCAGCACGGATGGCGGCCGCCACTGGCAGGAAATCTTTGCGCATTCGCAATTCGATTACAGCGATCCGGCATGGGTGCGCGAGCACACGCCGCACTGGATGGCCTCGCTGGCGATCGATCCGCATGATCCGGATCGCGTGTGGTTCGTTACCGGTTACGGTGTGTGGATGTCCACCGATATGCGCAAGGCCGACCAGAAAGGCGACGTGCATTGGCAATTCCAGGATCGCGGGCTGGAAGAAACCGTGGCGCTGGATTTGATAAGTCCACCGCAAGGCGCGCATCTGCTGAGTGCGATCGGCGATCTGGACGGCTACAAGCACGACGATCTCGACGTGGCGCAACTGCAGTTCACCGCGCCGCCGCGCTACGCGAATAGCGAAAGCATCGATTTCGCACAAAGCAAACCGGCGCTGATGGTGCGCAGCGGCTATCTGCGCAAGCCGTTCGATCCGGCGATCCGTGCGGCGCATTCGGAAGACGGCGGCGTGCATTGGCAGGCTTTCGCCAGCGAACCCGAGCCGGCCGGGGAGGGCGCGGGCAGCATCGCGATCTCGGCGGATGGCTCGGCGGTGCTATGGCTGCCGCGCGATGGTGCGCATGCCTACCTTACGCACGATTTCGGCAAGCATTGGCAGCCCGTCGACGGCTTGCCGCCGCACGCGCGCGTGCTGAGCGACCGTGTCGATCCCAAGCGGTTTTATGCGTATGCAGGCCGTTTCTTCGGTCACGCCGGCCATGCCACCCAGGTATTGGCGAGCCGCGATGGCGGTGCGCATTTCCAGGTCATCGGCGGTGCCTTGGGCGAGCGCTTGCAACACGGTTCCATCGCGTGGATGCGTGCGGCGCCCGATGCGGCCGGCGTGGTGTACGTCGGTGGCGAGGGTCTTGGGTTGTTGCGCGCGCACGATGATGGCAGTGCGCTGACCAAGCTCGGCAAACTGGCGGACGTGCGCGACTTCGGTTTCGGCAAATCGGCGCCGGGCAGTGCGTTGCCCACCGTGTTTGCGGAAGGAAAGCTTGGCGATGTGGATGGTCTCTATCGCTCCACCGACGATGGCGCGCATTGGCTGCGCATCGATGACGATGAACATCGTTATGGCGGGGAGCGATTGATTACCGGTGACCCTCGCGTGTTCGGGCGCGTGTATTTCGCGAGCAGCGGGCGAGGAGTGTTTTATGGGGATCCGAAGCAACCGTAAGTGAACGAGATCTGGAAACAAGCCTCACTCCGCGAGCACACAACGTTGCGGAAAACCCCAACCCCGTCGTCCCGGCGAACGCCGGGACCCAGCGACTTTGCTTTTCAAGGCGCAAGGACACTGGGCCCCGGCCTGCGCCGGGGCGACGAGTGTGAGGTTTTTCGCAAGCATTTCAAAGAATGGTGATTCCCGTGCAAACCTCATTACATCGCCGAGTCACGTCCCTGTGGCTCGTGTTCGCCGCGCTCTTTACCACCGGCCTGTCCCTGCCGGCTTCCGGTGCCGACGCTCCAAGCGACATGCCGCACTTCGTCACCGAAAACGGCCGCCACGCCTTCATCGTCGACGGCAAGCCCTTCTTGCTGCTCGGCGCGCAAGTGAACAATTCCAGCAACTACCCAGCGATGCTGGATCAAGTGTGGCCGGCGATCGACCACGTACAGGCCAACACCGTGATGGTGCCGATCGCGTGGGAGCAGATCGAGCCCACCGAAGGCCACTTCGACTTCAGCTTTCTCGACACGCTGCTGACACAGGCGCGCGAACACAAGGTACGCCTGGCGCTGCTGTGGTTCGGCACCTGGAAGAACAACAGCCCCAGCTATGCGCCGTCCTGGGTGAAGCTGGACAACAAGCGTTTTCCGCGCGTGATCGCGCAAGACGGCAAGCAACTCGTCTCGCTGTCGCCACTCGGCGCCGCCACGCTGGATGCCGATCGCAAGGCGTTCGTGCAGTTGATGACGCATCTGCGTGATGTGGATAGCGCGCAGCACACCGTCATCCTCGTGCAGGTGGAAAACGAGTCGGGCAGCTACGGCACCGACCGCGACTATTCGCCTGCCGCCAACGCAGCGTTTGCGCAACCCGTGCCGGCGGCGGTGCTCAAGGCCGCCAACAAGCCTGCAGGGACGTGGACGCAGGTGTTCGGCAAGGATGCGGCGGAATACTTCGAGGCGTGGCACGTCTCGCGTTTCATCGGCCAGGTCGCCGCAGCGGGCAAGGCGGTGTACCCGCTGCCGATGTATGCCAATGCGGTGCTGAGCGATCCCGTGCATCCCAGCCCACCGGCCAGCCATTCCAGCGGCGGTCCTTCGCAGAATGTGCTGTTCATCTGGAAACAGGGCGCGCCGGCCATCGACATGATCGGTCCGGATCTGTACTGGCGCGATAGCGAGCGTTACTTCGCTGCACTTGGCCTCTATTGGCGACCTGACAATCCGCTGGTCGTCACCGAAACCGGCAACGATCAGCCGTATGCGCGGTATATCTTCGCCACGCTGGGCCATCAGGGCATCGGCTTTTCGGTGTTCGGCATCGACTACACCGGCTACGTCAACTGGCCGCTGGGCGCGCCGAAAGCCGATGAGGCAGCGTTTGAACCGTTCGCGATGAACTACCGCCTGCTGCGCCCGATGAGCGAGTTGATCGCCACACTGAGCTACGCCGGCAAGGTGTGGGGCGTTTCCGAACCGGAGCACGAACACAGCCAGGAGATCGACATGGGCGACTGGCGCGCCAAGGTATCCTACGGCTTGCCGACGTTCGGCCCCACCGAGCAGCCGCCCGGCAACAAGACGCCCAAGGGCGGCGTGCTGATCGCACAGATCGGCAAAAACGAATACCTCCTCACCGGTTATTTCGCGCGCGTGGATTTCATGGCGGGCAAGGACAGGGAGCACGAGCATTTCATGATGGAGCGCGTGGAAGAAGGGCGCTACGACGAACGGGGCCATTGGAATTTCATGCGGCTATGGAATGGCGACCAGACGGATTGGGGATTGAACTTCACCGACAAGCCGCAGGTGTTGCATGTGAAGTTGGCTACGTATTGAACGTAGGTTGGGGTGCGAACCCCAACATGCGCCACGCATGCACAGATCACGATGTTGGGGTTCGCACCCCAACCTACTCGATTAGGAACAAGCGTTTCATGCAAAACCGATTTCTGAAACATCTGGTGCTTTCGTTGTGCATGGCGCTCGGCACCGTCGCCGCCGCCCAGGCCGCACCCGATAGCGCTGCCGTCGAACAACGCGTCGACGCCATGCTCGCCAAGCTCTCGCTGGAACAGAAAGTGGAACTGCTCGGCGGCGTGGACAACTTCTACACGCATGCCGAACCCAGCATCGGCCTGCCCGCGATGACCATGTCCGATGGTCCCTATGGCGTGCGCGCACCGGGCCCTTCCACGGCTTACATGGCCGGCATTGGCCTGGCTGCATCATGGGATCCGTCGTTGGCCAAGGATGTCGGCGCAGCGATGGGACGCGATGCACGCGCACGCGGCGTCAACTTCCTGCTCGGCCCGGGCGTGAACATGTATCGCGCGCCGCAGAACGGCCGCAATATGGAATATTTCGGCGAAGACCCGCTGCTGGCCGGCAGCATGGCGGTGGGTTTGATCCAGGGCGTGCAAAGCGAAGGCGTGGTGGCAACGGTGAAGCACTTCGCCGCCAACAACTCCGAATACGATCGCCGCCATCTCGACTCGCATATCGACGAACGCACCTTGCGCGAAATCTACTTGCCTGCGTTCGAGATGGCGGTGAAGCAAGGCCACGTCGGCGCGGTGATGAGCAGCTACAACCTGGTCAATGGCGACTACCTCGCCGAGAACCACGCGATCAGCTATGACATCCTCAAGAAGGATTGGGGTTTCAACGGCATCTTCATGTCCGACTGGGGCGCCACGCACGATGGCCTGAAAGCCTTCAACGCCGGCCTCGATCTGGAAATGCCGGCACCGGATGCGATGAAGCCCGAGTTGATCCTGAGCAACCTGCGCAGCGGCAAGCTTTCGCAGGCGATGCTCGACGACAAGGTGCGCCGCATTCTGCGCACGGCGGTGCGCTTCGGCTTTCTCGATCGCCCACAGAAAGATTTGTCGCTGCCGCTCTACAGCCTGCAGAACGACCAGGTGGCATTGAAGAATGCGCTGGAAGGCCTGGTGTTGCTGAAGAACGATCGCCACGTGCTGCCGTTCGATGCGAGCGTCAAGACCGTCGCGGTGATCGGCCCGAACGCCGATCCGGCGATCAGCAGCGCGGGCGGCAGTTCGCACATCGATACGTTCCAGGCGCAGAGCGTGCTTACCGGCATCACGCATCTGGTCGGTGACAAGGTGAACGTGCTGTACAGCCGTGGCTTGCCGTCGGCGATGGACGTGTTCAAGAAATCCAGTTTCAACACGCCGGATGGCAAGCCAGGCTTGCTCAGAGAGACCTTTGCGAACGATGCGTTTCAGGGCAAGCCCAGCAACAGCACCGTGGATGCGCAGGTCGATCTGTGGAAACCGGAACTGTGGACCACGCCGGCCACGCAGCGGCAGAGCATTCGCTGGAGCGGCCGTTTCCTGCCCAAGCATGACGGCAAGTACCTGTTCCTCACCGCAGCGGCGAGCGAAGACACGTACACCCTGTACGTCGACGGCAAGCCGGTGATCACGCAACCGCATCGCGAAGGGCAGGCGCCGCTCTACGCCACGCTGAGCCTGCATGCCAATCAACCGGTATCGATTCGCCTGGATTACAAGCCCGACGTCGATTACAGCCGCATGGGCTTGGGCGTGATCGCCATCGATGATTTGATTTCTTCCGATGCGAAGAAGATCGCTGCGATGGCCGATGCCGCCGTCATCGCGGTCGGTTTCGATCCGAGCTCGGAAAGCGAAGCCTACGACCGCACCTTCCAGTTGCCGTGGGGGCAGGAGGCGCTGATCGAAGCAGTGGCCGGCATCAATCGCAAGACGGTCGTCACCGTGACCTCCGGCGGCGGCTACGCGACGGATGATTGGCTCGACAAGGTGCCGGTGCTATTGCAGAACTGGTATCCAGGGCAGGAGGGCGGCACGGCGATTGCGCAAGTGCTGTTCGGCGAACACTCGCCGGAAGGCAAGCTGCCGATCAGCTTCGAGCGCCAGTGGACCGACAATCCCACGCACGATTGGTACGACGCGCCGCCGCATCCTGCCGGCACCTATCCGTCGGTGACGTATGGCGAAGGCGTGTTCCTCGGCTATCGCTGGTACACCAGCCATCCGGATAAAGCGCAGCCGTTGTTCGCGTTTGGCTATGGCTTGTCGTACACGAGCTTCCGCTTTGCGAATCTCGCGACGAAGACGGTGGGCAAGGATCAGGTGGAGGTGTCGTTCGACGTGACCAATACCGGTCAGCGTGAAGGCGCTGAAGTGGCGCAGGTGTACGTGGGCGATCCCTCCGCCAAGGTGGCGCGTCCGGCGCGCGAGTTGAAGGCGTTCCGCAAAGTACGCCTGCAGCCAGGGCAGACGCAGCACGTCACGTTGCAACTGGACCGCCGCGCGTTCGCCTATTACGACGTTGGCCACCACGCTTGGCAGGTCGATGCGGGCGCGTTCAAGCTGTATGTGGGCGATGCGTCGAATGACACGCCGCTGGAGAGCGAGATCACCATGCCACGCGATTGACGCAGGCTGGGATGGAATCCCAGCACCGCCATGCCGATAAAGCGCTGGGATTTCATCCCAGCCTACGGGCTGCGATACTTCGGACGCATGAGCGAAGCCCCCGCCACCATCCTGGTAGCCGACGACCATCCGATGTTTCGCTCGGCCGTCGTGCACGCGTTGCAATCGGCGATCCAGGGATGCCAGGTGCTGGAGGCATCCAGCCAAAGCACGCTCGAAACCAGCCTTGCCGCCACGCCCGAGATCGACCTGGTGCTGCTCGATCTGACCATGCCGGGTGCGATCGGCTTTTCGCTGTTGCTATGGCTGCGCGCCGAACGGCCGGATGTGCCGGTAATCGTGATTTCTTCCGACGATCGCCCGCGCACCGTACGCCGTGCACAACAGTTTGGCGCTGCGGGTTTCGTGCCCAAGGCGGCGCCGGTGGAGGATTTGAACCAGGCCGTGCAGCGTGTGCTGGACGGTGGATTGTGGTTTGAATCCACACGTGCCGAACGCAGCGAGCAGGATGCAGCGCTCGCCGCACGCTTTGCACAACTGACGCCGCAGCAATTTCGCGTGTTGATGCTGATGGCGGAAGGGTTGCTCAACAAGCAGATTGCCGATCGGCTCGGTTTGGCCGAAAACACCGTGAAAATCCATGTGACGGCGGTGCTGTCCAAACTGGATTGCCGTTCGCGCACACAGGCGGCGGTCTTGGTCAAGTCGCTGGACCTGGAAGAGGGCCCGTAGGTTGGGGTTCGCGCCCCAACCTACGCGGCGAGCAGCAATTGCATCATCATGGCCCGCAATCGCGCGGGCGACAGCGGCAGGTTCGCCGTGTGCACGCCGGCCTGCCGCAATACCTCGCGCAGGCTGGCTTCTTCCTTGCCAAGCAAGGCGATGATCGGCGGCCCATCGGGTTTCATCAACGCCAGGATGGGTTCCCACTGGCCATCTACCAGAATCAGGTCGGGCGTTGGCGATGACGATGCAAGCGCTTCATCGGCCTTTGCCCATTCAAAAACCTGGCAATCCCAAGAGCGCAGCATCGCCGCTGTTTTCAATCGTAGATGGGCGTTCTCTTGAATCAACCAGATCACCCGGTTTTTCAATAGCGAATCGTTGCCATCATCCTCGCCCGCGGGAGTCGCAGGCTGAGGTGGCTGCGCCAACGGCACCGTAATGCCGAACACACTGCCTCGACCTGGCCATGAGCGCACGAGCAACGGATGATCGAGCAGATGCGAAATACGCTCGACGATGGAAAGCCCAAGTCCCGCACTACGCTCATCCGCATCCACCGCGGTATCCAGCCGCCGAAACTCCTGGAAAATAAGCTTAAGCCGATCTTCCGGAATGCCGATGCCGGTATCCCATACCTCGATGCGTATCGCTCGCCCGATGCGGCGGCAGCCAAGCAGAATGCGTCCCTTTGGCGTGTAGTGCAGCGCATTGGAAAGAAAATTCTGCACCGCCCGCTGCAGCAGCGCCGGATTGCTGCGTATCCAGACTGATGTGTTGGCGAAGGCAAGCTGCAGACCTTTCGCCTGCGCCATGATGCCGAACTGGCCGGCCAGCTCCTGCAGCAACGGCGACAACGCGAATACCTTCACATCCGGCGTGATGGCACCCGCATCCAGCCGCGCCAGGTCGAGCATGCTGGTGAGCTGACTGTCCAAGGCTTGCAGCGAACGCTCGATGCGTTCGATCACGCCGGCGTCCACCGCGCTGGATTGTTTCAAGGCGCCCGCAAACAGCCGCGCGGCATTCAAAGGCTGCAGCAGATCGTGCACGGCGGCGGCGACGTAGCGCGTCTTGTTGCGATTGGCCCGTTCCGCTTCCGCCTTGGCGGCGCGCAGATCCTGCGTGCTGGTTTCGATGCGATGTTCAAGCGTATGCGTCAGCGTGCGCAGTTCGCGCGCCGCCTCTTTATACAAGGCAATGTCCGCATAGCTGGTAACGAAGCCGCCACCCGGCAACGGCCGGCCGCGGATTTCCAGCAGTACGCCATCGGGGCGCTCGCGTTCGACCATATGCGGGCTGCCCTGGCGCAAGTAGTTCAGGCGGCGCTGGATAGCTTCGTCGATATCGCCGGGGCCGAGCAAACCGCGTCCGGCGTTGTAGCGAAACAATTCTTCTACGGAACGCCCCGGCTGTAATAGCGATGCCGGATAGCCGAACAATTCGGCATAGCGCGCATTCCAGGCCACCAGGCGCAGTTGTGCATCGATCACGCTGACGCCTTGCGGCAGGCGTTCCAGCACGCCGGGCTGTCCGGCCATGGCTTGCAACGCGGCGTGCACCAGGCTGTCTTCCTCCGAACGCAGCGCGCTGGCGTAGTGCGAAATCAACCGCTCCAGATCGCGACGGCTGCGCTGGTGCAGCTGCGCGGCACGTACACGTTGCTGCAGGAACAGCGCAAGCAGGATCGCCGCCAGCCAAATGCTCAGCGTAAGGATGGCGGTGCGATAGGCGGCGACGGTGGCCGGATGTGCATCGCGCAACAGATGCAGGGTCCATTGCTGCGAAGGAAGCGGCATGGATTGCCAGACAGCATCATGCGGTATGCCGGGTTGATCGACATGCACCAGCTGGCCGCCGGAGGCAAGCGCAGACAAGGTGCGCAGTGAGGCGGGCGGCAACAGACTGTTGCCATATTGGCGGGTGCGCGCGAGCGTGGATTCTACATGGGGGCCAAGCGACGTCAGCGGCCGATAGATCCACGCAGGCTGATTGCTGAGAAACACCACCTCGTTCGCATCGCTCAACAGCACGGTATCGCCGCTGCTTACCCATTCCTTTTCCAGCGTATCGAGCGGAATCTTGATCACGATGACGCCGATGCGCTGGCCTTGATCGTCATGCAGTGCTTCGGAAATGAAATAGCCGGGAAGGTTGGTGGAAATACCGATGCCGTAGAACTTGCCTACGTCCTGCTGCATCGCCTGCTGGAAATAAGGGCGAAACGCATAGTTGAGGCCTACGTTGCTGGACGGCTCCTTCCAGTTGCTGGCTGCAATGGCTACGCCATGGCGATTGATCAGGGTGAGTGTGGAAACATGCGTGGCGCCGTTGGCGCGTGTCAGTTTGCGATTGAGTGCATTGACGTTGATCGAAGCTGGTTCCGACAGCGCATCGCGCAATTCCGGATCGAGTGCCAAGACGGTTGGCAGTACGCGATAGCGGTCCACCAGGCGTTGCAAGGCGAGAGCGCGAATTTGCAGCTGGTTTAGTGCTTGCCCGGAAAGTTGTGCCAGGGCGTGTTGTTTCGTGTACCAGGCGGCGGCCCAGGTGCTGCCGGCGATGGCCACGATGAGTGCGGCGAATGCGGCGATTTTCAGTGTTCTGGATGGAAGCCTTGGCATGGCGTACATGCTAATCGCAATCGAGGGCAGCCGTAGGTTGGGGTGCGAACCCCAACATCGCCATGTCGATGGGCGCCGGAGTGTTGGGGTTCGCACCCCAACCTGCGATCTAGCCGGAAAGTACTAGTCGCATGGTGTTATTCAATACCCCACGCACCAGCGGCATGCTGTTCCCCGGGGACAACCAACAACACGCCGACGGCGCAGGACCCTCGGCACGACGCACTTTTACGGGGAGAGCTGCATATGCCGAAAACGAGGCAAACCATCAGCACATTGGCGATCGCTTGCGCCTTGGCATCGTCGCCGTCCTGGGCCGGCACCGAATCGGGTACGGCCGACAGCCTGACGATGTATGGCATCACGCTGTACGGCACCGTCGATATCGGTGTGTCCTACCAAAGCCATGGCAGTGCCTTCAGCGATGCGGCGGCCACCAACGTCAACAATTTCCTGATCAAGGCCAGCAACAAGCCGAACACCTCGCTCGCCTCCAACGGCATGAGCATTTCCACCATCGGCATCAAGGGGCGTGAGCCCCTGGGTGAGGGGTGGTGGGGTATTTTCCAGTTTGATACCGGCTTTTTGCCGGCCTCAATGACATTGATCGATGGTCCGCGCTCGCTGGCGGTCAACAACGGCGTGCCACTGGCACAGCAGAAATCGTGGGGCGATTCGTCGCGCGCCGGCCAGTATTTGAACGGCCGCGCTTTTGTCGGGGTGGAATCGCCTGGCTACGGTACGCTCACCTTCGGCCGCCAGAGCACGCTGCTTAATGACGAAGTGTGCAAATACGATCCGCTGAGCTGCTCGCTGGCTTTTTCGTACGTCGGCTTTTTCGGGTCCACGGCGGGCACGGGCGATACGCAAGATCGCGCGCTCGACGGCACGCTGAAATACGTGGTGACGAACGGCATTTTCCACGGCGGCGCGATGTATCAATTCGGCAACGCGAGGAGGCTTTCCAGTTCGCGCGGTACAGCATATCAGGTGGATTTGGGCATCACCGAAGGGCCGTGGTCGGTGAATGCCGTGCTGGCGCACAAGAACGATGCGCTTTTGTTCGGCACGCTCAGTGCGGCACAGGTGGCGGCGTTATATGCGCCGGGTTCGTCCACCTACGGTCTGCCGGTCGACAAAACGCTGGCAGGCACGGTGTCGGACAACACTTCTTACATGGCGTTGGGTGAATACAACGCGGGCCGTGCCAAATTTTTCAGTGCCTACGAGCATATCCGCTACGTCAATCCGTCTTCGCCGTTGTCGGTCGGCAGCCAGACCATCGGCGGCTACTTCGTGGTGCCGAACAACAGTGCCTTTCCGCGGCCGAAGATCCTGGAAGTGGCCTGGGTGGGCATGCGCTATGCGCTGACGCCCTCGCTGGATGCTTTCGCGGCGTATTACCGGGCGATGCAAAGCAGCTACGCGAAAGTAAGTTGCTCCAATAGCAGTTCGGGATTGTGCAGTGGCCATTACGACGCCTTGTCGTTGGTGCTTGACCAGCGCTTTGGGCGGCATTTCGACGTGTATGGCGGCGTGCAATGGTCGAAGGTTTACGACGGTATGGCTAATGGATATTTGCAGCGTGCGTCGTTTGATCCGACGGTAGGTGTGAGGATTGTGTTTTAACGGCAAGTCCACCTCCTGTGGCCGTCATTCCCGCTTGCACGGGAATGACGGCCAGGGAGAGGTATCAGCAAATCAGCAGGAAAATTTCCATGGTTTCCACACCAGACATCAACATCGCCCGCGCACGCAACACTGTGATCGCCGCCTTCCTCGGCTGGACATTGGACGCGTTCGATTTCTTCATCCTGATCTTCACCTTCGATGAAGTCGCCAAGACGTTCGGCGTCAGCATCACCAGCATCACGTTAGCTATCACCCTTACGTTAGCTTCGCGCGCGGTCGGCGCTTTCTTCTTCGGACGGGTGGCTGACCGCTACGGTCGCAAGCCAACGTTGATGCTGGTGATCGTGCTCTACTCGCTGTTCGAATTCGTCAGCGGCCTGGCATGGTCATACGTGTCGTTCCTGGTGATCCGCACTTTGTTCGGCATTGCCATGGGCGGCGAGTGGGGCGTGGGCAGTTCGCTGGTAATGGAGACGATTCCGGCACGCTGGCGTGGCTGGGTGTCGGGCTTGTTGCAGGCGGGTTATCCGGCGGGCTATTTCCTGGCGACGCTGCTGTTCGGGCTTTGCTATGCCACGCTGGGTTGGCGCGGCATGTTTTTCGTGGGCGCGGCGCCGGCGTTGCTGGTGTTTTTCATCAACGCGAAGATTCATGAAAGCCCGGCGTTCGAGGTGATGCAGAAGAAGCCGAAGAGCTCGTTGCTGCAGATCGTGAAGGCCAATGCCAAGCTGACCGTCTACGCCATTGCGATGATGACCGCGTTCAACTTCTTCTCGCATGGCACGCAGGATATTTATCCCAAGCTGTTCCTTGGCAAGCAGTTGGGACTGCAGCATGCAACGCTCACCAACATCGTGCTGGTGTACAACGTTGCCGCGATTTTGGGTGGATTGTTCTTCGGCATGCTGAGCCAGAAAATCGGCCGTCGCAATGCGATCATCCTGGCTTGCGTGCTGGCGTTGATTGCCGTGTATCCGTGGTCGCACAGCCGCGACGTGTACATGCTGTGCGCGGCGGCGTTCGCGATGCAGTTCGGTGTGCAGGGTGCGTGGGGCGTGGTGCCGGCGCATCTCAATGAATTGTCGCCGGCGGAAATTCGCGGCACGTTTCCGGGGTTCGTTTATCAGCTGGGTAATTGCCTGGCAGCCATCAATCCGGTGCTGCAGGCGGAAATCGCGCAGCGGCATGGGCAGGATTACGGTTACGCGTTGCTGCTGGTCGCCGGCAGCGTTGCCGTGGCGCTGATTCTGTTGATGGTGTTCGGGCCGGAAGCGCGGGGTGTGGCGATGGCGAGTTCGACACCCTCTTCAGCAAAGGGAGAGGGTTGGGTTGAAGCCGCAACCTCGTCAAGAAGCTGATACGTCGGCTGGGATGAAATCCCGGCTTTTACCAAGATGGCGATGCTGGGATTTCATCCCAGCCTACAAACCATAGCGCTGACGTTTCAACGGTTGGGGCGCAAGCCCCAACCTGCGTCAATGCGTCCGCGCACCCTCGCGCACGTTCTCCATGTATTGCCGCGGTGTGCAATTGAATTCGCGCCGGAACACCGCGTACATGTACTGCAATGACGTAAAGCCACTGCGCACGGCTACTTCGCTCAACGGAATGGATGGGTCGTTGAGCATGTGCCGCGCCATCTCCAGCTTGTGCTCCAGAATGGTCTGGTGCACCGACTGCTTCAGCTCGCGCTTGAAGTGTTCCTCCAGCAGCGTGCGCGAGATGCCGACGTAATCGGCCACCTGTTCGGTCTTTATCCCTAAGCACGCGTACTGGCGTATGTAATGCTTGGCGCGCATCACATACGCGCTCTTCAACGGTTGATGCAAGCTGGTGGCCTGCACGTTGATGCCGACCGGCGGCACCAGCACGCGCGTCGTGGAGCAGTCACCGCCGTGCAACATTTGATGCAGCACTTGCGCGGCCATGCGGCCCATTTCTTCCGCGCCCTGGATCACTGACGTCAGCGGAATGCGGCAGAGCAATTGCGCGATCGGATCGTTGTCGATGCCGACGATGGCGATCTGCTCGGGAATCGGCACGTCCGCGACGATGCAGGCTTGCAATAAATGCCGGGCGCGTGCGTCGGTGGTGGCGATGATGCCGATCGGCTTGGGCAGCGAGCGCACCCATTCCACCATTTCTTCCTGCGCACGGCCCCAGCCGCCCGCGCTGGTGGAAGATCCGCGATACACGCTGCCTTCCAGGCCATCCGCGCGCACCATCTGCATGAAAGCCAGTTCGCGCTCGTACGCCCAGCGGTTGCCGGGGCTGGGCGGCAGGCCGTAAAACGCGAAACGCTGCAGGCCTTGTTCGATCAGATGGTCGTAAGCCAGTCGAACCAGTTTGTGGTTGTCGGTGGCGACGTAAGGAATGTTGTGCGGGTATTGCGCTTCGTCCGCATAGGAACCGCCGACAGCCACCACAGGAATAGGCATGGAGGCCAGTGCCTCGCCCACCACGGGGTCGTCGAAATCCGCAATGATGCCGTCGCCGCGCCACTGATGGATGCCCACCGTGCGGCTGCGGAAATCCTCTTCCATGAAGAGATCCCATTTGACGCGGGTGGAGGTGAGGTATTGACCGATACCGGCAATGACCTGCCGGTCATACACCTTGTTGGCGTTGAAAAGCAGTGCGATGCGATGTGGCTTTGTCATGAGCAGCAACCAGGCACGGCCACGGGTGCCGTGACAAAACGCTAACAGTTCGCAGGATCAGGCACATGACGCAACGCGACAAAGAAAAACCCAGCGCCGATGGCAGATTTCGCAATTGCGAGGGCCAGGGTGGGAATTGCAGCATCGCCCAGGTACACAGGAGCACCACATGAGTTACTTCAACCACATCAACCCCATCCAACAGGCCGGGGCGGCCAAGGACGCCCTGGCTTTTCGTCATTACGATCCGGCGCGCCTGGTGCTGGGCAAGCGCATGGACGAACACCTCCGTCTGGCCGTGTGCTACTGGCATAACTTTGTATGGCCGGGCGTGGACATGTTCGGCCATGGCACCTTCGGCCGCCCCTGGC
Organism: Dyella sp.; assembly: GCF_035277725.1. Classification (GTDB taxonomy): domain Bacteria; phylum Pseudomonadota; class Gammaproteobacteria; order Xanthomonadales; family Rhodanobacteraceae; genus Dyella_B. Next base: position 23,268 of record NZ_DATEJY010000053.1, read on the forward strand.
ACGAAGCCGGCGAGCCGATGCAGCGCGCACGCGAAAAGGCCCACGCGGCGTTCGATTTCTTCAAGCGCCTGGGCACGCCGTTCTACACCTTCCATGACACCGACGTGGCGCCGGAAGGCAGCAGCCTGTCGGAGTACGTGAGCAATCTTTCCGCCATGGTCGACGTACTGGCCGCCAAGCAGGCCGAGACCGGCGTGAAGCTGCTGTGGGGCACCGCCAACCTGTTCAGCCATCCGCGTTATGCCGCGGGTGCGGCCAGCAACCCGCAGCCGGAAGTGTTTGCCTGCGCGGCAACTCAGGTGTTCCACGCCATGGCGGCCACGCATCGCCTGGGCGGCGCCAACTACGTGCTGTGGGGTGGCCGCGAAGGCTACGACACCTTGCTCAATACCGATCTGAAGCGCGAGCGCGAGCAGCTTGGCCGCTTCTTCAAGATGGTGGTGGAGCACAAGCACAAGATCGGCTTCAAGGGCACCATCCTGATCGAACCCAAGCCGCAGGAGCCCACCAAGCATCAATATGACTACGACACGGCGACCGTCTACGGCTTCCTCAAGGAGTTCGGCCTGGAGCAGGAAGTGAAGGTGAACCTGGAAGCCAACCACGCCACGCTGGCCGGTCATTCCTTCCATCATGAAGTGGCCACCTCGATCGCGCTGGGCCTGTTCGGCAGCATCGACGCCAACCGCGGCGATCCGCAGAACGGCTGGGATACCGACCAGTTCCCCAACAGCGTGGAAGAAATGACACTGGTGATCTACGAGATCCTGCGCCACGGCGGCTTCACCACCGGCGGGTTCAATTTCGACACCAAGGTGCGACGCCAGAGCAGCGATCCGGCCGATTTGTTCCATGGCCACGTCGGTGCGTTCGACACGCTGGCGATTGCCTTGGAGCGCGCCGCCAAGATGATCGAGCGCGATGCGCTGGCCGAGTTCAAGGCCAAGCGTTACGCCGGCTGGGATGCGGCGTTCGGCAAGCAGATTCTGGAAGGCGGTTTCTCGCTGGAATCGCTGGCCCAGGATGCGGTGAAGCGCGATCTGCGTCCCGCGCATGTTTCAGGTCAGCAGGAGCACCTGGAAAACCTCGTCAACGCTTACATCTACAGCTGACGCATGTTTCTCGGAATCGATCTGGGTACCTCGGCCATCAAGGCCGTTTTGATCGATGCTGCCGGCACGGTGCGTGCGACCGCTTCGCACGCACTGAGCCTGTCCAATCCGCAACCGCGCTGGTCGGAACAAGACCCGCATGAGTGGTGGCAGTCAGCGCAGTCGGCGATCGAGCAAGTGTTGGCTGAAGCGGGCAGGGCCGGGATTTCCCCGCGCCAGATCGCCGGCATGGGTCTGTCCGGACAGATGCACGGCGCCACCGTGCTGGACAAGGCCGATCAGGTGCTGCGTCCGGCGATTCTATGGAACGACGGCCGCTGCGATGCGCAGTGCGTGGCGATGGAAAACTGGCCGGGTTTTCGCGAGATCACCGGCAACCTCGCCATGCCCGGCTTTACCGCGCCCAAGCTCTTGTGGCTGCGCGAGCATGAGCCGCATGTTTTCGAGCGCATCGCCAAAGTGCTGCTGCCGAAGGATTACCTGCGGCTGCGCCTGACCGGCGAATACGCCACTGACGTTTCCGATGCCGCCGGCACCTTGTGGCTGAATGTGGCGGAGCGTCGCTGGAGCCAGCAGATGTTGGCGCTGACCGGTTTGTCGCAGGATGCGATGCCGTCGTTGCACGAAGGCAATGCCGTCACGGGTTATCTGAGCCAGGCACTGGCCGATCGCTGGGGCATGCAACGCGTGCCGGTTGCTGCCGGCGGTGGTGACAATGCCGCGGGTGCTGTTGGCGTCGGCATCGTGCGCCACAAGCAGGCGATGTTGTCGCTGGGTACCTCGGGTGTGTATTTCGCCGTTTCCGATGGCTATCTCGCGCGTCCCGAGCAGGCGGTACACAGCTTCTGCCATGCCTTGCCCGGTACTTGGCATCTGATGTCGGTCATGCTCAGTGCTGCAAGTTGTCTGGACTTCACCGCGAACCTCACCGGCTATGCCGAAGTGCCTGCGCTGCTTGCCGATGCGGAACGCACGCCGATGCGCAGCAATGCGCCGTTCTTCCTGCCGTACCTCAGCGGCGAACGCACGCCGCACAATGACGTGCATGCGGCCGGTGCCTTCACCGGTTTGCGTGGGGACACCGCGCGCGCGGATCTCGCCAACGCCACATTGGAAGGCGTGGGGCTTGGCTTGCTCGATGGCATCGAAGCGGTGGATGCGGCCGGCTTGCATGCCGATGACATCACCGTGATCGGCGGCGGTTCGCGCAGTGCGTATTGGACCCAGATGCTGGCCGACATCATTGGCCGGCCGTTGACCTTGCGTGCGGGCGGCGAAGTGGGCGCGGCGCTGGGTGCGGCGCGCCTGGCACATCTTGCCGCCGAGCCGGGTGCAAAGCTGGAAGACGTGTGCGAAATGCCCCAAGTCACCGCCGTGCGCGAACCGAATGCCGCGCGACATGCGTATTATCGCGAGCAGCGGCAGCCGATGTTCCGGGCGTTGTATCGCCAGCTGGCCGGCGTGTATCGGGTAAGAGGGACGACATGACGAATTCGAAGCGTTCGTCATTCCGGCGAACGCCGGAATCCAGTACAAATACGCAGTGCGAAGCACCCAAAGCCTTTTACATCGAGTGCTGCGCACGTCATACCTCACTGGATTCTGGCATTCGCCGGAATGACGGCAAGGCACGAAAAGGCAGCACGGTAATAATCAAGCTTCTGGCACTCGCGGCCTTGTGCTTGAGCGCCACCGCCGCCCACGCCAGCAAAGACCACCCCGTCATCGGTTTCTCCATCGACGACCTCCGCCTCGAACGCTGGGCGCACGACCGCGACTACTTCGTCGCCGCCGCCACCCAACTCGGCGCCAAGGTCTACGTGCAATCGGCCGACGCCAGCGAAGAGCGACAGGTTGCCCAGCTGGAAAACCTCATTGCCCGACAGGTCGACGTGCTGGTGATCGTACCGTTCAATTCCAAGGTACTCAGTAACGTCGTGGCCGAAGCGGAGCGCAACGGCATCAAGGTGATTTCCTACGATCGCCTGATCCTCAACGCCAACGTCGATGCCTACATCACTTTCGACAACGAACGCGTCGGCGAGCTGCAGGCGCAGGGCGTGCTGGATCGTGCGCCGAAGGGCAACTATTTCCTGCTTGGTGGTTCGCCCACCGACAATAACGCCAAGATCATCCGCCAGGGCCAGATGAAGGTGCTGCAGCCGGCGATCGACAGCGGCGCGATCAAGATCGTCGGGCAGCAGTGGACGCCGGATTGGGATGCGTCCAAGGCGTTGCGCATCGTCGAAGATGCGCTGACGGCCAACGCTAACAACATCCAGGGCGTGGTGGCTTCCAACGACGGCACGGCCGGTGGCGCCGTGCAGGCGCTAGCGGCGCAAGGGCTGGCTGGCAAGGTGCCGGTGTCAGGGCAGGATGCGGATCTGGCCGCGGTCAAGCGCGTGATCGACGGCACGCAGGCCATGACCGTGTACAAGCCGATCAAGAAGATCGCGACTGAAGCGGCGCAACTTGCTGTGCAGCTGGTGCGCAATGAGCAGCCGCACTACACCACCACCTTGAACAACGGCACCAAGGACGTGAACACGGTGCTGCTCACGCCCATCCTGTTGACCCAAAAGAACGTAGACGTGGTGATCCAGGACGGCTTCTACACGCACGAACAGATATACGGCCGTGGAGCGGACAAGCCATGAGCGACTACCTGTTCGAGATGCGCGATATCCGCAAGTCGTTCAGCGGCGTCAAGGCGCTGGACGGCATCGACCTCAAGGTCCGCCCCGGCGAATGCCTCGGTTTGTGTGGCGAAAACGGCGCCGGCAAATCCACGTTGATGAAGGTGCTGTCGGCCGTGTATCCGCACGGCACCTGGGAAGGCGAAATCCTTTGGCAAGGCAAGCCGCTGCACGCGCGCTCGGTGCGCGACAGCGAGCAGGCCGGCATCGTCATCATCCATCAGGAGCTGATGCTGGTGCCGGAGTTGTCGGTGGTGGAGAACCTCTTCCTCGGCAACGAACTCAAGCTGCCCGGCGGGCGCATGAATTACGAGGCGATGTACGCCCGTGCGCATGCCTTGCTGAAAGAGCTGCAGCTGGAAGACGTCAACGTGGCGCTGCCGGTGAAGGCTTTCGGCGGCGGCCACCAGCAGTTGTTCGAAATCGCCAAGGCATTGGCGAAGGATGCGCGCCTGCTGATTTTTGACGAGCCGACGTCGTCGCTGTCCGTAAAAGAAACCGAGGTGCTGCTCGGCATTATCGAGCGACTCAAGCAGCGTGGCATTGCCTGCATCTACATCTCGCACAAACTGGACGAAGTGGCGCGCATCTGCGACACCGTCAGCGTGATCCGCGACGGCAGGCACGTCGCTACCAAGCCGATGAGCGAGCTGGACGAAGACGCCATCATCGCCATGATGGTTGGCCGTCGGCTGGAAACGCTGTATCCGAAAGTGGCGCACGAGATCGGCGAGGTGGTGTTCGAAGCCAAACACGTCACCTGCTACGACGTCACCGATCCCTCGCGCCAGCGCGTGAAGGATGTTTCGTTCTCGCTGCGGCGTGGCGAAATTCTGGGTATTGCCGGCCTGGTCGGCGCGGGGCGCACTGAACTGGTCAGCGCGATCTTTGGCGCCTATCCCGGCCGTAGCCAGGTCGAACTGGTGATGGATGGCAAGCCACTCAAGATCCGCTCGCCGCGCGATGCCATTCGCGCCGGGCTTGGTTTGGTGTCGGAAGACCGCAAACGCTACGGCATCGTGCCGTTGCTGGGTGTGGATCAGAACATCACCTTGGCGACACTGCAGCATTACGCCAGCGCGGGCCATCTCGATAGCGGGCGCGAATGGAGCGTGGCGGAGGAGCAGATTGCCTCGCTGCATATCAAGGCTTCCAGCGCTGCATTGCCGATTGCCAACCTTTCGGGTGGCAACCAGCAGAAGGCGCTGTTCTCGCGCATGCTGCTGACCAAGCCGCGTATCCTGATCCTGGATGAACCCACGCGCGGCGTGGACGTCGGCGCGAAGGTGGATATCTATCGCTTGATCTTCGAGCTGGCGAAAGAGGGGATTTCGATCATCCTGGTGTCGTCGGAACTGCCGGAGATTCTCGGTACGAGCGACCGCGTGCTGGTGATGGGCGAGGGGCGCTTATGTGCGGATCTGCCGAACGATGGGCTGACGCAGGAGCAAGTGATGGCGGCGGCGATTCCGCAGGCGAAGAGGGCGTAGTCGATATTCTTCTTCTCCCCGGAGGGAGGCAATGCTCCGAGCTCAAGGTTTTTCCAATCGCCAGAACCCCATGCTCGTCATTCCGGCCTTCGCCGGAATGACGAACGCGCTGAAACAGTTTTGTAGGCTGGGATGAAATCCCAGCACGGGGAGCCGCAATAAAGCTGGGATTTCATCCCAGCCTACGTGACCAACACAGATTCAAGGAACACGAGCTTCAACATGCGCGCACAAGAACTCCGCACACTCTTCGTCCGCTACAAGATCCTGGCGCTGCTGCTTGCGCTCGCCGTGATCTGGGTCTTCTTCCACATCGCCACCGACGGCGCGTTCATCAGCTCGCGCAACATGTCCAACCTGCTGCGCCAGACCTCGATCACCGGCATGCTGGCTTGCGGCATGGTGTTCGTGATCATCGCCGGTGAAATCGACTTGTCGGTGGGCTCCTTGCTTGGCCTGCTCGGCGGCATCGCCGCCGTGCTGACGGTCAATCTGCAATGGGGTTCGTGGCCGGCGGTGATGCTGGTGCTGGTGCTGGGGCTCGTTGCCGGCATGCTCAACGGCTTTATCGTGACGCGGCTGCGCGTGCCTTCCTTCATCGTCGGCCTGGGCGGCATGCTCGCTTTCCGCGGCGTGCTGCAGGGCATTACGCACGGCGCCACCATTGCGCCGGTGCCGGCCGACATGGTGTATCTCGCGCAGGGCTACGTGAACCCCACGCTGTCGAACTGGCTGGCGGCGATCATCTTCGTGGCGCTGGTAGTGATGACCATCATGCGTCGCCGCCGTCGCGCTGCCTTGTCGATTCCGCAATCGGCCGCATGGCGCGATGCCGTGAAAGTGATTGCCATCGGCGCGGTGATGGTTGGCTTTCTGGTCGCACTCAACCGCTACAACGGCGTGCCGCTGCCGGTGATGATCCTGCTCGCGCTGCTGGCGATCTTTACCTACATCGGCACGCAGACCGTTTTCGGGCGGCACATCTATGCCGTGGGCGGCAATATGGAAGCCAGCCGTTTGTCCGGCATCGACGTGTCCGGTGTGAAGATGGTGGTGTTCGCGCTGATGGGTCTGATGTGCGCCTTCGCCGGCATCATCAATACGGCGCGCCTTGCCGCCGGTTCGCCTTCGGCTGGCACCAACGGCGAGCTTGATGCGATTGCTGCGTGCTTTATCGGTGGCGCGTCCATGCGCGGCGGTGCAGGTACCGTGCACGGTGCGCTGATCGGTGCACTGGTGATGGCAAGTCTCGACAACGGCATGTCGATGATGGACGTCGACAATTACTGGCAGTTGATCGTGAAGGGATCGATCCTGGTGATTGCCGTGTGGGTGGATGTGCTGTCGGGCACCAAGCGCGATTGACCGTAGGTTGGGGTGCGAACCCCAACATGGCCACGCGGACGCATCCATGTTGGGTTCGCACCCCAACCTACAAAAAGGGGAGCAGGGCGAACATGGTGGACACATCCCGCCGCAACGTATTCAAGATGGCACTCACCGGCGCGGCCGCTGCTCCCTTCATCACGAAGGCAGCCGTCAGCTCATGCCCACCCTATCCGTTCAAATGGGCACACGGCCCGGAAAACCAGCGCAAAGCCGACCTCGGTAACGGCACCTACCTCAACCCCATCGTTGCCGGCGATCACCCCGATCCCACCATCCTCAAGGATGGCAGCGACTACTACATGACGTTCACGTCGTTCTGCTATTACCCGGGCATCGTGATCTGGCATTCGACCGATCTGGTGAACTGGGCGCCGATCACCGCCGCGTTGCACAAACCGCTCGGCACCCTCTTCGCGGTCGACCTGTGCAAGCACAACGGCCGCTATTTCATCTACATTCCCGCCGACACCGGCAAGGGTTGGTCCATTCATGTGATCTGGGCCGATGACATCCAAGGCCCGTGGAGCGATCCCACCGATATGAACATCGTGGGCTGCATCGATCCCGGTCACGTGGTGGGCGAGGACGGCAAGCGCTATCTGTTCGTCAACGGTATTCGCATGGTGCGCCTGACCGATGATGGCCTTGCCGCCGATGGGTCGTTGCAGCACGCCTACAGTCCATGGCGCTATCCGGACGATTGGGTGGTGGAAGATTTCGCGCCGGAAGGGCCGAAGCTTTTGCGTCACGGCGAATGGTTCTACCTGATCACCGCCGTGGGCGGCACCGCCGGACCGCCGACCAGCCACATGGTGATTGCCGCGCGTTCCAAATCCATCCACGGACCATGGGAGCATTGCCCGCACAATCCGCTGGTGCGTACGACCAGCGCCGATGAACCGTGGTGGTCACGCGGCCATGCCTCGCTGGTGGAAGGCCCGGCGGGTGACTGGTGGATGGTGTACCACGGCTACGAGAACAGCTTCCGCACGCTCGGCCGCCAAACCTTGCTGTCGCCGATGGAGTGGACCTCCGACGGCTGGTTCAAAGCCACCGGCGGCGATCTCTCCAGACCTTTGCCAACACCCAAAGGTGGCAAGCGCGGTGCCTCCGGCGCAGCCTTGTCGGATGACTTCAGCACCAACCGGCTAGGCGTGCAGTGGACGTTCTACAACCCAAAGCCGGAAGACATGCAGCGCGCGAGTTACGAGGCCACCGGCCTGCGTATTGCCGGCAAGGGCCAATCTCCAGCGGACACCTCGCCGTTGACGTGCCTGGTCGGCGATCGTTCCTACGTTGCCGAAATCACGCTTGATCTTATCGGCGATGCCGAAGGCGGCGTGCTGCTGTTCTACAACCCGAAAGCATTCGTCGGCATCGGCTTTACGCCGGAGCAGATGAAAACCTTCGAGTACGCCTCGGAACTGAACTGGGCGCGCAAGCCGATGCAGACCGCCAGCGTGCGTATTCGCTTGGCCAATGACAATAACGTGGTGACCTTCCATTACTCGCACGACGAAGGCGAAACCTGGACGTTGCTCGACCTGCGTTCGGAAGTATCGGGTCTCAACCACAACACATTCGGCGAATTTCTCAGCCTCAGGTTGGGTATCTACAGTGCGAACAAGGGTGATGTCCGGGTGAGAAATTTCACGTATCGATCGCTGGCCTGAATTGGGAATATCGATGAATAGGCTGTAAGCGTCGTCCGAAGGCATAGCCGCCAGCCCTGCGTATATTTTTGATCCTGGCGTGGAAAGTACGCCAACGCCCCTGTTGACCCAGGGCATTTTTAGGCAAAGTCCTACAGGAAGTTGATGGGCGTTCTCATGGCCCCGGCGCTGCATGGGCTTCATCATGTCGCTCGCTTGCGAATCTGACGGCGCGGCCCTGGATACCTCATTCGGCATGCCAGCGGCGTTGCCGGTATTGAGCGCTTCAAAAGAAGCATGGCGGCCAGGACCCATGAAAAAAATCACCGTTGGCGTAGCTGATGATCATCCCATCGTCGTCCTTGGCGTCGTGCATTTGCTGCAATCGAGTCCGGATATCGAGGTGCGTTTTACTGCGGAGCGTATCGAAGACCTGTTCAAGCAACTTGCCGAGAAACCGGTGGACGTGCTGCTGTGTGATTATGAGTTCCGCGACGATCCGCACGCCGACGGATTCCAGTTGATCGAACGGCTACGCCGCCTGGCGCCGGAAACGCGCATCATGCTGTTCAGCTCGCACACTTCCGCATATGTGGTGTCGTCGACGTTGCAGGCGGGGATATCCGGGTTCGTCGGCAAGCAGCAGGGCGACTTCGCCAACCTTCCTTACGCCATCCGCGCATTGAGCCATGAGCGCTTCTTTCTGTCCGCCTCCTTGCAGAATCGTCTGTTTCACACCATGGACGGTCGCTTCGAGAACCTGGGCAAGGCAGGCCGCGGCAGCGCGCGGCCCGGCGGGCTTTCCGATAAAGAGGCCGCCGTGGCGAGGCTGATCTGCGAGGGCCTATCGCTGGTGGAGATTGCCCAGCGGCTAAAGCGAAGCCCCAAGACCATCAGCAACCAGAAGAATGCGGCCATGAAGAAGCTCGGCGCGCGCAACGACGTCGAGCTGAGCATGGCGATGCGGAACATCGATCAGGTGTCGTAACGAATTTCCGGGCAAAAAGCCTGCTTTTGTAAAAATGGGAATGTGCCCATTAACAGCAAGCCGCGCTGGCATGCATGCTTTTGATGCCTAGAAGGGGCGATTCACGTACGCTCCTTCCGGAATATCAATCATGAAAAAAATTGCTGTTGGCGTCGCCGACGACCATCCCATCGTCGTGCTCGGTGTGTTGCATTTGCTTCAATCCAGTCCGGATATCGAAGTCGTTTTCACCACGGAACGTATCGAAGACCTGCTTCGCCTGCTGGTGGAAGCACCCGTGGACGTACTGCTGTGCGATTACGAATTCAGGGACGATCCGCAAGCCGACGGCCTTCGCTTGCTGGAGAGCGCCAGGCGCGTTGCGCCGGACACACGCATCATCGTGTTCAGCTCGCACGTTTCGCCTTATCTGATCTCCTCGGCCATGGAGGCGGGCGCTTCCGGCTTTATTGGCAAGAAATACAGCGATTTCGCCAACCTGGCCTACGCCATACGCTCTTTCGCGCATAAGAAATTCTTTCTGCCCAACTCGCTTCAGCAGCGTCTTTGGTACAAAAACGGCTTCTCAATGAGAGAAGATGCCAGCGACCAGCGATGCGCACGGCCAGGCGGTCTGTCCGACAAGGAAACGACTGTGGCGCGGCTGATCTGCGAAGGACTGTCGCTGGCGGACATCGCCCACCAGCTAAGACGTAGTCCCAAGACGATCAGCAATCAGAAGAACGCGGCGATGAAAAAACTTGGTGTGCGCAACGATGTGGAGCTATGCGTCGCCATGCGCGAAATTTTTTCACTGACGGATGCTTAAGGCAACACGGATCAAGTATCGCCGTCGTCACCCGCCCTGTCTGTTCGCAGGTCGCAGGGGCGTCGGCGAAGGCAGACTGGCGTCTGTCGAGATGGCGGCCCTGCGGCATGCGGACAGACAGGGCTGGCCCCAACATGTTGAATCCAAAGTGATGGGGTGATGTCTGGAAGGCCCGCATGCTGCGCCGCGCGGCTTGGCAAGACGGCCAGTCTTCCCGGCGCCACGCGACACACCCTGCGGGCCTTCCAGACATCATGGCGACGGCGATACTTGATCAGTGTTGCCTTAAGGCTGCTTGCACTTGGGCTGATCGGGTTTGTGCATGGAAGATTTGATCCAGCCCGCTTCGATTTATGTATCGCTAACAACTTTGGGTGGTCGCCCATTAACAAGGCGCAGTGATGAATCCATGCTTCACCCAATTTCGAGCAGGATTTCGTACGAATCTTGCGACGGTGTGAGGTTCGCCTGTTTCGCCGTGTGCGGTAGGGCGACACCGATCGGTTTCGCCGCTTCCACGACCTGGCGGCGGTGAAAGTGGCTGCCATGAGGCGGCTTTTTCATATCCTTGAGGAGTAATTCATGAAGCACAACAAAATCGCACTAGCGGCGGCTTTGGTCCTTGGTCTTGGTGCAGCGGGTTCGGCCAGTGCCGACCAGGGTTTGATCACATTTGTCGGTTCCGTTTCCGATGGTACTTGCGTCGTCAGCGGCGGCACGGGCACCAATGGCGGCGTCGGCAACTTTACGGTTCCGATCGACCCAGTGCTCAGCACCGACTTCACGAGGGCCAATCAGCCTTTGGGCCTGACCCAGTTCAACATCAATATCAGCAAGGATGGTAACGGCGCGCCCTGCAGTGGTCTGCAAAACGGCAATGCAGAGTTCGGTTTCGTGACCTCCAGCCCCAACGTCAACGTGGCCGGTCGCCTGAAAAATGTGACCACGGCAGCGCAGGGCGGTGCCACCAATGTCGAACTGCAATTGCTTGATGATACTGGCACGGCAATCAATCTTTCCCAGCCCAAGACCTGGACTGTCACGGGCCTTGACACCCAGGCTGCCACGCTCACCTACGGGGTCGAGTACTACTCGACCAATGCCAATGTGGGCGCCGGTGGCGTTCGCTCCGACGTCATCTACAACGTTACCTATAACTAAGTAGCGCCTCAGTCGGTAACCGCTTCGGCGGTTGCCGACTTTTTCTGTGCAGGAAATGACTATGACCAAGGCAATGCGTTTTGTCCTGATCGGGCTTGCGGCCGCGATGGGAGTGTTTGCGGGACGCAGCGAGGCCGACGTGGTTATCAACAACACGCGCGTGGTGTATCCGGCTTCTGAGAAAGAAGTCACCATGCAAACGGTCAACAAAGGGGCAAATCCCATGTTGGTCCAGGTGTGGATCGATGACGGCAACGAGCAGGCTTCGTCCACCCAGGCCAAGGTGCCGTTCACGGTGATCCCCCCGCTGTTTCGCCTTGAGTCGCAGAAGGGACAGGCAGTGCGCATCCTTTATACCGGCGAACCGTTGCCGACCGACAAGGAAAGTCTGTTCTGGGTCAACATGCTTGAGGTCGCTCCAAACCCGAAAGAAAACAGCGGGAAGAACATGATGCAATTTGCCGTGCGCACACGCATCAAACTGCTGTTCCGCCCGCGGGGATTATCGGCAGATGGCGCGTTCGAGGCAGCCAAGCACCTGCGGTGGATGCTTCGCACTGGTGAAGGTGGCAAGACATCTGTGCTCCACGTCGATAATCCCACGCCTTACTACGTCAACTTTGCTCGTGTTGGGGCAAGGATAGGCGAGCAGCAAATCGAAGGAACGGCGGGCACGGTCGAGCCGGGTGGTTCGTCGGACTTTCCCATCAAGGAACTTGCCGGTCACACGGTGGCCGATGTGCAGGCCGATTTTCAGGTGATATCCGACATCGGCGCTCGGGTCCCCTATTTGCAGCCAATGGTTTCCCAGTAGTCGATTCATAGCCCTGGACCGGATTCCATGCGTAGGGAAATGCCATTCATACGTTCTGCCCGCTGCCGCATGCTTGCAGCGGTGGTCGCCCTGTTCGGCGTGGTGGCATCAAGTGCGCACGCGGGAATAGTCATTACCGGCACGCGTGTGATTTACCCAGCGCAGGAACGCGAAGTGACGGTGCGTCTCAAGAATTCAGGCAACAAGCCGGCGTTGGTGCAGGCCTGGATCGATGACGGACACGAGGCAAGCAAACCCAGCGATATGCGTGTGCCTTTCGCGCTGCTGCCATCGGTCTTTCGTGTGGAACCGCAAAAAGGCCAGTCGCTGCGCATCCTGTTCACGGGTGCCGACCTGCCCCAGGATCGAGAGTCCGTGTACTACCTGAACGTGCTGGAGATTCCACCTAAGCCCAAATCGGCAGAGTCCGGACGCAATACGCTGCAGTTTGCCTTCCGCACACGCATGAAATTGTTTTACCGGCCTGCTGCATTGACCGAAGACCCATCAGCCGTTACCAGGCAGCTCAGATGGAGCTTCAGTGCCAACGAAAAGGGTGAGCGTGTACTGCACATGGAAAACGCCTCGCCGTACTACGTATCGATGGCGGAGGTGAAGCTCAAGGCCGCCGGGAAAACGATCGACATGAAGCCCGAGATGGCGCCTCCGTTCGGCCACGTGGACTTCGTGCCGATGAAGGGAGCGCTCGATATTCAAGACCCGAAAATCATCATTTCCTATGGCTTGTTGAACGACTACGGCGCCACCGTGGATGGCACGGCGCAGATGGCTGAGGCCGGTAGTTAATTACGTAAGAGAAGGGCGGAACGCGATGTACTCCATGCCACACAAGAACGATAACCCGAGTACCCGCGCTGCTGCACTGCGTAGGCATCCGTTGACCTTGGCCATCTTGCTTGCGCCAAGCGGGGTCGCTTTTGGCGCTGAACTGCCGGCATATGTGGCGGCTGGACCGGCTGCCGGCATGGCGGCCATGGGCGCGGACGCATCGCCAGGCGGCGCGTTTGGTCCCGAACCCGCGCTTGGCCCTGAGCCCGTCGAATACAACGCAGCATTTCTCAATGGCGGCAAGGTAGACGTTTCCCGTTTCGAAAAGGGCAACCCGGTAACGCCCGGTGTCTATCCGGTCGATCTGTTGGTCAATGGCAAGGGGCGGGGGCGCCTGGATGTACGTTTCCTTGCCGTGTCCGGCTCGGACGTGGCCGCGCCATGTTTTAATCTCACTGATTTGCGCCGCGTCGGCGTGAACGATGACCGTGTCATCGAGCGGCTTACCGAAAATGGAAAAACAGCCGCGCCAAGGCAGAATGAGTGCATTCCGTTTGCCAAGGCCGTGCCCGGCGCAACCGCCTACTTCGACACCGGTGCACTTGAGCTCAACCTGACCATTCCGCAGCTGGAGTTGCGGCACGAGCCACGCGGCTATGTCGATCCTTCCCGCTGGGATCAAGGCATCAATGCCGGCATCGTTCAATACAATTTCAGCGCCTACAACAATACGCCGCATCAGGGCTCCACTTTTACCGGCGCTTACCTGGGGCTGCAGAACGGTGTCAACGTCGAAGGCTGGCGCTTGCGGCAATGGGCCACCCTCACGGTCGGCACCCGCGCCGGCACCCATTGGCGCAGCAACCAGCTTTACGCGCAGCATGACGTCACCTCGCTGAAAAGCCAGGTCACGCTCGGCGACAGCTCCACCGACGGCAACGTGTTCGATACGTTCAATGTGCGAGGCGTACAGCTCGCCAGCGACGATCGCATGTTGGCCGATTACCAGCGCTCCTATGCGCCGACGGTCCGTGGCGTGGCGGAAACCAATGCGCGCGTGCTGGTACGCCAGAATGGCATGGTGCTCACGGAGATCAACGTGGCGCCGGGACCATTCGAGATAAATGACCTGTCCACAGCCGGCTACGGCGGCGATCTCGAGGTCGTGGTCGTGGAGGCGGATGGGCGGGAACGTTCCTTTCTTGTGCCGTATGCCTCGATTCCGCAACTGTTGCGTCCCGGAGTTGCGCGCTACAACCTCACCGCAGGCGTGTATCGCGATTTCAGCCTCAACACCCAACCTGCCGTTTTCCAAGGCGTATACCAGCGCGGCCTCACCAATCTGCTTACGGGATATGCCGGTGTGCAGGCGTCCACCGGCTATGGCGCGGGCCTGGTAGGTGCAGCCTTCAATACTGAATTCGGCGCGTTGGCCTTCGATATCACCGGCGCCAGGACGCAATTGCCAAAAGGCAGCAGTTCGGCTGGCTACAGCGCGCGCATCAGCTACGGCAAGGAAGTACCCGAAACCAGAACCAACATCACGGTGGCGGCGTATCGCTATTCGTCATCGGGCTTTTACAGCTTGCGCGATGCCATCTACGCCAGAAATGCCGGGCCGGATCGCTTCTACAGCTTGCCGAGCACGGTAGACGGTGTGCCGTCGTGGGTGACCAATCCATACGGGCTATCTCCGCAGGCAAGCGATTCGTGGAACGACTACCGTGTACGGAGCCGGTTGCAGGTCAACCTCACCCAGCCATTGGCAAGCAAAGGCTCCGTCAATTTCATGGCCGGCATCCAGGATTATTGGAGTCATCGGCGCGGCAGGGATGTGCAGTATCAGGCTGGTTATGGCAACTCGCTTGGACGCGTGAGTTATTCGCTATACGCCACGCGTGTGCGCACCCTGGGATTGGGTATGGATACCCAGGTCGGCCTCACTTTCAGCGTTCCCCTGGATTCGTCGGCCGCGACACGCTCGGATGGTTTCCATCACCTTACGTCGACGCTGTCGCGTTACTCGAGCAGCGACTATGCGACGCAGGCCACGGCACAGGGTTCGTCGCGTGGCGAACATCCGCTGTATTACTCCGTCAGCGCGTCGCGCAGCGCATCCGGTGGCCGTGGTGATGCGAGTGGTGGCGGTACCTTCCAATACTACTCACCCGTTGGCACCTACGGCGGCAACATATCGTTCGGTGGGCGAAACAATCAGGTTGGTGTAAGTGCGTCGGGTTCGTTCGCCATTCATGCGGGCGGGATAACCGCTGGCCCGCCGCTGGGCAGTGCCTTTGCATTGATCGAGGCCAAAGGCGCCAAAGGCGGTCAGGTCATCGACGGCCAAGGTGCGAAAATCGGCGGCCGAGGTTACGCCTTGGCACCTTCGCTGACGCCTTATCGCGTCAACCAGGTCGGTATCGATCCCAAGGGTGTGTCGCTGGATGTCGAACTGGGCAACACCACGCAGGAGATCGTGCCTCGTGCTGGCGCGCTGGTGAAGGTCAAGCTGGTCACGGATCAGGGACTCGCCGTGTTCGCCACCATTGCCGATGCAACAGGCGAGCCGATGCCGATGGGCGCCCAGGTATTCGACGCAAGTGGCAAAGCGATAGGTATCGTGGGGCAGGCCGGGCTGGCTTACATGCGCGGTGTGGAGGGCAATGGGCAGTTGGAGGTCCGCTGGGGCGATGAGGCTGACCAGAGTTGCTCAGCGCCCTACGACATCCCATCCAGCAAGCCTGGCAACAATAAAACGAACATGGCTTCGGAGATTACACGGATAGAACTGCGTTGCGTTCGCCAGGCGCGCCCTGCTGTGAAAATGTCCAGCAGCATCAAAGGCGATAAGCGCGATGCAGACGTGCGACCGACGACAAGGAATCAGACATGAAAACCAATAGCCGTCCAGCGTCCGTTCGCAGTGCGTCTCCAGTAGCGATGGCCATGGCATCTTGCTGGATGTGCTCATCTACCATGGCTGCGACGTCCGCCTCGGTCACCGTGAATTTTCGTGGTGAATACAGCGTTCCTACCTGTTCCGTGGTGGGCGATCAAGATCAAATCGTGGTTCTGCGCACGGTTCAAGCACGCGACCTCGTGCCTGTCGGCACCCCAAAAGAAGAGACGCGATTCACCATAACCTTCCAGTGCCCAAGCGGTGTCAACAACGCGCGCATTTTCCTGGACGGCAGCTCAGTGGATACAAGCACAGGCAATCTCGTTCCCCAGTCTGGGCCGGGGATGGCCCAGAACGTGCAAATTCATCTCCAAAACGACGACGGTTCGGTCATCAAGGTGGGCGATGCCACCACGATGAAAGTCATTCCCGTGTCAGGCACACAGCCCATACCCGTCGATTTCTATGCAAGCTATTACCCTACGGGCGACGTCTCCCCGGGCGACGTGAACGCCATCGCTACGTACGTGATTGATGTGCCATAGGCATCTTCTTTGCCGCTGCACGCCGCGTAGGCTGGGATGAAATCCCAGCATCGGTTGCGGAAAGAAAGCTGGGATTGCCATCCCAGCCTACATTTCTTTGGCGAATGCTCGAATAAATCAGCGCACCTCCAAGTTACGTCTGGTCGAAAATCATCCATTTGGTCATATGGCCTAAAACGCCGCGTGGCTGTGGAGCGTCATTCGCCCAGCTTGCGCATCTTCTTTTGCTTACGGTCGAGTCATCGTTACACCAGCAGGACGCCGTGTCTTTTGGGTATACGCCCATATTCGCCGCGATGAGCCAACCGTAGTATCGCGCATCACGTATGGCGTCCTGTCTTGTGGCATGGCGCAAAACGCCATCCATCTTGCCCTAAGCAACAGCCTATATCCGGAGCTACCTCATGGCGGCGATTTCCAACAGCTCGCAACAATTGTTTTCCAAAAGTTCGCAGAAGTTCATCGCGCGCAACCGTTCGCCGCGCGTACAGATCGAATACGACGTCGAAATCTACGGTTCCGATAAAAAGATCGAGTTGCCGTTCGTGATGGGCGTCATGGCCGATCTGTCCGGGAATCCGATAGAGGCGCTCCCTTCGGTCAACGACAGGAAATTCCTGACCATCGACGTCGACAACTTCGACGAGCGCATGAAGGCCATCAAGCCGCGTGTGGCTTTCGCCGTTCCCAACACGCTTACCGGCGAAGGCCAGCTGATGGTCGACATGACGTTCGAAAGCATGGACGACTTCTCGCCTGCCGCCATCGCAAAGAAGGTCGACGCCCTTTCACAGCTGCTTGAGGCTCGCACACAGCTCGCCAACCTGCAGACATACATGGATGGCAAGGCAGGCGCCGAGAACCTTGTAAACAAGGTGTTGAAGGACCCGGCGCTGCTGGCCGCGCTGTCCAAGGCGCCAAAGGCTGAGCCGAAGGCTTCTTCCAGCGAAGCCGACACCGACGAGTAACGAGCCATCCGGCGAACACCCCAGGCATAGGAAGTAGTGAGGAAACAATGGCTAAACGTTTAGCTGAGGAAGCCGCGGTGGAAACACAGGAGCTGACCGGGCAACCCGATTTCACCGCGCTCTTGTCGCGCGAATTCAAGCCCAAGACCGAACGCGCACGCGAGGCCGTCGAATCGGCGGTCCGGACGCTGGCCCAGCAAGCCCTGGCCACTTCGGCAACCGTGTCCGACGATGCCTACAAAAGCATCGAGACCATCATCGGCGAAATCGACCGCAAGCTTTCGGAACAGATCAACCTGATCCTTCACCATCAGGAATTTCAGCAACTGGAAAGTGCCTGGCGCGGCTTGCATCACCTGGTTATCAATACCGAAGTGGACGAAAAGCTGAAGATCCGCTTCATGGACGTGTCCAAGAATGACTTGCGCCGCACGATGAAGCGCCACAAGGGCATTGCCTGGGACCAAAGCCCGCTCTTCAAGAAGCTCTACGAAGAGGAATACGGCCAGCTGGGTGGCGAGCCCTATGGCTGCCTGGTGGGTGATTATTACTTCGATCACACGCCGCCCGATGTAGACCTGCTTGCATCGCTCGGCCGGATTGCGGCAGCAGCACATGCCCCCTTTATCGCCGGTGCCGCACCGTCGGTAATGCAGATGGATTCCTGGCAGGAATTGGCCAACCCGCGCGATCTCACCAAGATCTTTACCCAGAACCTGGAATATGCACCCTGGAATGCCCTGCGCAGTTCCGAGGACTCCCGTTACATCGGCCTGGCCATGCCGCGCTTTCTTTCGCGCTTGCCATATGGCGCAAAGACCAACCCGGTCGATGAATTCGATTTCGAAGAAACGACCGATGGTGCCGATCATCGCAAGTACGTATGGTCGAATGCCGCCTATGCCATGGCGGTGAACATCAATCGTTCGTTCAAGCATTTCGGCTGGTGCTCGATGATCCGCGGTGTGGAGAGCGGTGGCGTGGTGGAAGACCTGCCTTGCCATACCTTCCCGACCGACGATGGTGGCGTCGACATGAAGTGTCCCACCGAGATCGCTATCTCCGACCGCCGCGAGGCCGAGTTGTCGAAGAACGGCTTCATGCCGCTGATTCATCGCAAGAACACCAATTATGCCGCCTTCATTGGCGCGCAATCCCTGCAGAAACCAGCTGAATACTACGATCCTGACGCGACGGCCAACGCCAACCTGTCGGCGCGCCTGCCGTACATCTTTGCGTGCTCGCGCTTCGCGCATTACCTCAAGTGCATCGTGCGCGACAAGATCGGTACGTTCCAGGAGCGCGAAGACATGGAGCGCTGGCTCAACGAGTGGATCATGCACTACGTGGACGGCAATCCGGAGAGTTCCACCCAGGAAAGCAAGGCGCAACGCCCGCTGGCCGCCGCCCAGGTGGTCGTGGAAGACGTCGAGGGAAACCCCGGTTATTACCAGGCGAAATTCTTCCTGCGGCCGCACTTCCAGTTGGAAGGACTCACGGTGTCGCTGCGCCTGGTCACCAAGCTGCCGCAGGCAAAGGCTGCTGCGTAACGGAACAACCCGGTTTGTCCGGGTTCGAGCGACAGCCGGCGCTCACCAAATACCGGCTTGCGACGCAATAGATATCAAAGTTGACATCAAGGAACAGTTCCATGGCACAAGACATTTTCCTGAGGCTCTCGAATGGCGTTAAGGGCGAATCGCAGGATGCGACCCGTCACCAGGACATCGAGGTGCTGAGCTACGAATGGGATGTGGCGCAGCAGTCCAACATGCAGTTGGGTACTGGTGGCGGCGTGGGTCGCCCGACGGTCGGTGACCTGGTCATCAGCAAGTACACCGATACCGCCTCGCCGGATCTGATGTACCGCTGCTTGAAAGGCCAGCATTTCGACACCGCGCAGCTGGTCGTTCGCAAAGTTACCGGCGCCAATCCGCTCGAGTACATCACGTTCAATCTGGAGCAGGTCATGATCACCGGCTATAAGCCGACCGGCATGAGCAACAGCGACGCCCGTCCGACTGAAACCGTTCGTCTGTCGTTTGCCCAGGTGGAGCAGTTGTATGTTCCGCAGAACGATAAGGGTGCGCAGAGCGGCACGATCTCGCAGAAGTTCAACATCAAGCAGAACTCCTGATTCCCAACGTCCTTCAAGGCTTGGCCTCGCTGGATATCCGGCGAGGCTTTGGGTCGCCCTATAAGACGCGCTGGCTTCGTATGCAGGGAGGGCCAGCGGAACTATTCCGTCAGTCGATTCGGCTGACTCAAACCATGTGTTCTTTTATGCCTTCTCACTTTCAGTCATGTCAACGCACGCCCGGCATGGTCGTCATGCTCGCCATGTTTGCGTTTCTGACCGCTTGCGGTACCGCGCCGACGCGTAAGGAAGCTGCTTCAACGCAGCTCAATGTGCATGTGAACGCCAGTGAGCAGACCAATCCGGATGCAGATGATCGCGCTTCACCCATCATGGTGCGTGTTTATGAATTGAAGTCGCCTACGGCGTTCGAGGACGCCGATTTCTTTACCTTGCAAAATGATGGCAGGGCAGCCATCGGTGACGATGCGGTGGCCATGGACGAATTTATTCTTCGCCCGGGTGAAAGCCGCGATATCCAGCGCAAGATCAATCCCGACACCACCGCCATTGGCGTGCTTGCCGGCTACCGCGTGCTTGGCAAATCGGTATGGCGAACGGTCTATCGCGTGCCGGCGGCGGATATGCAGGTGGAAACCTCCAAGTGGTATCAGCGCAAGCGGCGGCCGAAGAAAGTCAGCCTGACCGTCCGTCTGGATCGGCGAGCCGTGTCGATATCGAGGTCAAGGGATTGACATGAGCACGCATAACAAAGTTGTGTGGAGCGAAGGCCTGTTTCTTCGCCCGCAATTGTTCCAGCAGCAGGAGCGCTATCTGGAATATTTTGCACACAAGCGCTGCACCTCGTTGAGCCCGTTCTTTTGGGGTTTCGGTCGATACGACATCGATCGCGAATCGCTCGCATTCGGCAAGCTTGTTTTCAAGAGCGGCAGCGGTGTCTTTCCGGACGGTACGCCGTTCGACATTCCCGGTCACGCGCCGCCGCCGCCGCCGCTGACCATTACGCATGACCATATCAACCAGGTGATCTACCTGGCCGTGCCGCTGCGCTTGCCGAATACGGAAGAAACTGTCTTCGCCGATCAAACGGGGTCGCTGGCCCGTTTCCACGCGTTTGATGAAGAGCTGCATGACAGCAACGCCATCGGGCAGGGCGCCAAACCGGTGCAGTTGTCGAATCTGCGCCTGCGTCTGAAGCCAGAGAAGGAACTGACCAAATCGTGGATCGGCATTGCCCTGACACGTATCAAATCGCTGGAAGCCGATGGCGCGATAACGTTGCACAGCGAGGACCACATTCCGCCGGTTACGGGCTGCGCGACCAATCCCTTGTTGCGCGAGTGGACCTTGCAATTGCACGGTCTGGCCAAGTTGCGCGCGGACGCCCTGGCAAGCCGCTTGTCCGGCAGCGATGGCCGCATGGGTGCCGCTGCGGAAGTGTCCGACTATTTGCTGTTGCAAGTGTTGAATCGTTACGAGCCGGTGCTCGAACACATGGCACGCATCCAGGAAACGCCGCCGGTGGAGTTCTATCGGCAGCTATCCATGCTGGCGGGGGAGCTTTCTACGTTTGTGCGCCCGCAGACGCGCCGCCCGTTGCCTGCGCCGGGTTACGACCATGCACGCCTTTACGAAAGCATACGCCCGCTGGTAGAGGACGTCCATTTTCTGTTGAACCAGGTATTGATTCGTGGCGCGCAGCCGATTGCGCTCACTGAGCAGGGCCATGGCGTGCGTACGGCTGCCTTGCTTCCGAGTGAACTGGCCAGTTATTCGAGCCTGGTACTGGCTGTCCACGCGCAGATGCCGCCAGACGTTCTGCAACAACAGTTTTCCTCTTCCACCAAGATCAGCCATCCGCAGCGCCTGCCTGAACTGGTTCGCTCGCACTTGCCAGGTCTCACGCTTGCACCGCTGCCGGTGCCGCCGCGGCAAATTCCGTTCAATGCAGGCTTCATTTACTACGAACTGTCGCGCACGGGACCGTTCTGGGAGCAGATCGCCCGGCAGGGCGGCCTGGCAATGCACATCGCTGGCCACTTCCCTGAGCTCAAGCTCGAATTGTGGGGAGTGCGGCAGAAATGAGCATGCAAGCGTATAGCGACGACGCGTTCGATTTCCTCAACGGTCCATCGGAGACCCGCTCATCCGCGCAGGCCTCCATGGGGCATGGGCCAGGTGAAGGCGCTTCGCTGCTGGGTGTCGAACTGCCCGACGATCTGCAGGCGCGGGTCGAAGCCATGCGGCAGGCGCAGAATCCACTGTTGGAAGCGGCGCAACCTTTGTTGCGCATGCTGGCCGAAGTACCGGCGTCGTTTGACAGTTCAGCGGAAATCGAAGCGCTGCGTGAACTGCTCGTGCGTGAAGTGGTGGTGTTCCAGAAGCTGTGCGACAGGGCCAACCTGCCATGGAAGCACATGGTGGCAGCGCGCTACTGCCTATGCACGGCCTTGGACGAAGCGGCCAACCGCACGCAGTGGGGCAAGGGCGGCGTCTGGGCCGTGAAGAGCCTGCTGATCACGTTCGAGGGTGAAGTCGATGGTGGCGAGAAGTTCTTTCTGCTGATCGGCCGCATGGCCACCGATCCGCAAGCCTATGTGGATGTGCTGGAAGTGCTCTATCGCATTCTCGGGCTCGGTTTTGAGGGGCGGTATAGCGTGATCGTCGATGGTCGCCGGCATCTGGATCAGATCCGGCAGCGCCTGCTCACCTTGATCAACAGCGCGCGTGACGCGGTACCGCTGGCCTTGTCGCCGCATTGGCATGGCACAGCTCCCGGCAAGCTGCGTCTGTTCGGCGGCGTCTCCGCCAAGGCTACGGCTTGCGCGGCAGCGCTGCTGGTATCAGCACTGTTTGGCTGGGACAAGTATCGCCTGCTTTCCCAAAGTGCGCTGGTCGAGGCAAAAATCCGCGCGGCGGGTGACGTCATCCACGTAGCGCCGCAGCGCCTGCGTCTTGCTTATCTGTTGAGAAACGAGATCGCCAAAGGGCTGGTATCGGTGGAAGAAGACGCTGTCCATAGCTTGGTCATTTTCAAAGGCGACACGATGTTCGTCAGTGGGCAAAGCCGCGTGCGTCCGGAGATGAACGACATTCTTGCCCGCGTCGGCCGTGAAGTGGCTCGGGTCGAAGGCATGGTCACGGTCACGGGCCATACCGACAACCAGCCAGTGCATACGGCTGAATTTCCCGACAACCAGGTATTGTCGGAAAAGCGCGCGCAATTCGTTGCCGACGTATTGAAAGCCAATGGCACGCAGCCCGATCGCATCCACGTCGTGGGCAAGGGCGATACCGAACCGCTCGCCGACAATGCCAGCGAACAAGGCCGTGCGCGCAATCGACGCGTGGAGGTCCTCGTTACGCTGTAACGGGGAAAATGTCATGCACTATATCAATCGCTTTTTTCGTTTTCTCTTTTCGCGCCAGGTCCTTTTGGTCGTGGCGCTCCTGCTTGCCGCGGTCGCTGTGTGGTTTCTCGGTGCCCTGCTTGCCTTTGGCGTCTATTATCCGCTGGCAACAGCTGGGGCGCGCGTACTCGTCATCGTGGTGCTGCTTACGCTGCTGCTGTTCTGGCTGCTTCGCTGGCCTACGCTAGGCATCTGGCTGGCCTTGCTGGGCGTGGCGTTCTGGTATGCCAGCCC
Organism: Dyella sp.; assembly: GCF_035277725.1. GTDB lineage: Bacteria > Pseudomonadota > Gammaproteobacteria > Xanthomonadales > Rhodanobacteraceae > Dyella_B. The sequence continues at coordinate 46,321 of NZ_DATEJY010000053.1, forward strand.
GTTGCTGGCCTTCGGTGAAGCGCATCCGTTCAAGAGCACCTGGGCGCGCGCCCAGGTCATCATCGTGTTGGCCGTTTGCTATCTCGCCTTCAGCGCCTATCGCCTGTGGCGCGCCATGCGCAGCGACGATGCCTTGTTGCAACGCGTACTGCATCCGTTTGGCCAGCGCTCCGCCGACCAGGATGTCGCCCGCGACGAGGTGCGGGCCGTCAACGCCACGCTGGACCGTGCGCTGGCCAAGCTTCGGCGCATGCGCGGTGCGCTGCCGTTATGGCGCCGCCTGTTCGAAAGCCAGCGCTATCTCTACGAGCTGCCATGGTACGTGGTGATCGGCTCCTCCGGTGCCGGCAAAACGCAGCTGATTCTGAACTCCGGCCTCGATTTTCCCGAGCAGATGGATGGCTCGGCACGTGACGAGCGCACGGCAACCCTCGATTGCGACTGCTGGTTCAGCAACGAAGCCGTACTGGTGGACACCGCAGGCCGCTATGCCTTGCAGAATACGCCACGCAGCGATGAAGCCATCGCCGCCGACGAAGAAGACGCCGCTGCCATCGCAGCAGCGCGCAGCAAGGCCAACGCGGCCGAATGGAAAGGCTTCCTTTCCGCACTACGCAAGCGCAGGCCGCGAGCGCCCGTCAACGGCACGCTGTTGGTCGTCTCCGTCGAGGAACTGCTCAAGCGTTCCGCCGCGGAACGGGTGACGCTGGCAGCGGCCTTGCGTGCACGGCTCGGCGATCTGCGCGAGCAACTGGGCGTGCGCTTTCCTGTCTACGTACTGGTGAACAAGCTCGATCTTCTGCCGGGCTTCTCCGAGTACTTCCAGGCGCTGAGTCCCGAAGGGCGCACGCAGGTACTCGGCTTCACGCTGCCGTACCAGGAACGCGCAGATCTGATTTCCAGCAGCGCGCTGCGTACCGGCATTGCCAAGGAGCTGCAACAGCTCGAACAGCGGCTGGAAGCCGGCATCAACCTGCGCCTGCAAGAAGAATACGAACTGGAGCGGCGCCGCAAGCTGTATGCGCTGCCCGGAGAGTTCCGCTGCTTCGCGGCGGAACTGGCCGAATGGATCGGCATGGTATTTCTCGATTCGCGCTATGACGATACGCAACTGCACAGCGCTTTGCGCGGCGTCTACTTTGCCAGCGCCGCCCAGACACACGAGGTGGTGCCCGCTAATCGTCATACGTTACTGCAACGCTTGCGCCGCGGTTTCGCCGGTCTCTTGGGCGGCACTGCTTTAGCTGAGGCAAACGCAACCTTGCCCACCGGGCACCGGGGCTACTTCCTGCGCGATTTGTTCAAGCAGGTGATCCTGGCCGAAGGGCATCTGGTGCGGCCCAACCTGCGCTGGGAATTCCGTTTCCGCGCGCTGCGCACGGTTGGCCATCTGCTGTCGGTTGCCGTGGCGGTCTGGTTGATCGGCTCGTTGACGATGAGCTTTGGCAACAATCATCGCTACCTGAAGGCTATCGACGGCAAGGCCGATGTGCTCATCAACACGGCGGCCGCCTACAACAAAGCCCCGCAAGATGACGCCATGGCAACCATGCTGAATATCTCCAGCGAACTGCCGCAATACCCAAACCTGGACTTGGACAGCCCCGGCAACTATTGGCGCTACGGCCTGTACACCGCTCCGCGCATACAGGATGCGTCGGACGCCAACTACACCGCGTTGCTCCGCCAGGCCTTGCTCCCGCGGATCGTCGATCGAGTCGAGGCTGTGCTCGGCATGCAGGTGGACGCACAAGATGCCGACGCCACCTATCGTACGCTCACCGTGTATTTGTCGCTGTACGACCACGCGCATTATGACGCCGCGATACTCCGCACGTGGGTATGGGACGACTGGCAGCAAAGTCCCGATGCTGCACCGGCCACCGATCGCAACGCATTGGAGGGCCACCTCAACGCCCTGTTCGCCGAAGACGAGCCGGTCACGCCACGTACCGCACAGCGTGACGACCTGGTGCAGCGCGCACGCGAACTGCTCGCACGCCAGCCCGAAGCCAACCGTCTCTACGAGCGGGCGATGATGGAAATGCGCAAGAGCGCACCAGACAACATCACCCTGTTGCGAGCCGCCGGCCCGCGTTCCGCCGCGGTATTCGGCCTGGCAGCCAATTCATCACTGCAGGATGGCATGCCAGGCCTATATACCTACGAGGGTTATCACGAGGTTTTTGATAAGCAGCTGTCGCGCTTTCTGCAGCAGGCCGAAGCAGAGGACGCCTGGGTGATGGGCAAGGCATCCGCCCCTTCGATCTGGACCTCCACCTTGCGTCCCGAGCGCGACAAGCTTGCCGATGCCATGCGCCGCCTGTACCTCACCGATTACGGCAACTACTGGCAGCGCTTCATGGAAGACATCCGGCCCGCAAACGTGAACGGCGGTTCTCTCACCGATGAATTGCAGACATTGCGGGTACTTTCCGCGCCGGATTCACCGCTGACCACCTTGGCGCAGACCCTTGTGCGCGAGACGTCGTTGACCGCAGTGAACGACGAGACGGACGATTCGGCCCTGACCAGCGCCGCCCTTGATGAAGTCACCCGGCGTTCGCGCGCAGGACGCTTGGTCAATACCGCCAGGACGGTTGCGCCCAGCATGAACTTGGCCCAGGTAAAGATGGAAAAGGAGCTGGTGGACAATCGCTTCGCCGCCCTGCGCCAAGTGGTGACGGGAAGTGCGGATACCGGCAAGGGGCCGGCGCCACCATCCGGTTCGGCGATAGCATCGAGTGGCGTTTCACTCGGCAGCGTGATGGGTCTGCTCGGCGAGCAGTACAACCGGCTGTCGATGGCGGATAGCGCACTGGCCACCAATGGCATGCCTGGCGGCGATGACCTGGGTGCCACGCTTGCTCTGCAAGCCAGTAGGTTGCCTGCGCCCTTGAACGTGCTGCTGGAGGGCGTGGCCTCCCGTTCCATGCGCAAAGTGAATCAGGGCGTAGGGAGCATGCTGGCGCGCCAGGTCGAAAGCAGTGTGGGCGACCAGTGCCGCAGCCTCATCGAGGGGCGCTATCCCTTCGCCAAGACGTCACGGGACGTGGACATCGACGATTTCGCCCGCGTATTCGCGCCGGGTGGCATGTTGGACAATTTCTTCCAGCAGTCGCTGGCCAGCCATGTCGACACCAGCGTGCGGCCGTGGCGTTACAAGCCTGTCGGTGCTGGCATGCCGCCTTTCAGCGGCCCATCGCTACAACCATTCGAGCAAGCGGCCGCCATCCGTGAGGCGTTCTTTCAAGGTTCGGATGCCAAGCATCCCTCGTGGAAGGGCGGCATCAAGGTGGTAGCACTGGACCCGGAAATCACCGACCTCACCATCGACATCGATGGCCAGAGTTTGCGTTATGCGCATGGCCCGGTAACGGTCTCGCCGATGGTCTGGCCAGGGCCGCGCGGCGGCGCCGTTGCCAGTATCACGGCCAATCCTCGCGTGCGGCCTGATACCTCGACCCTGATGGCCGAGGGGCCGTGGGCGCTATTTCGGCTGATCGACCGCGGCCATCTGAGCAAGACCGCATCGTCGAGCCGAGCCACCGTGGACTTCGATTTCGACGGCCGCCGTGCCGTGCTCGAACTGGTGGGAAGTGGACAGGCCAATCCGCAATCAAGCGGCCTGCTGAAAAATTTCCATTGCCCTGGCGTCCGTTGAGCGCGCACGGGCAAAGCAGATTGTCCACGACCACTCGGTCAGCGTGATCTGCGGCATCTGTGTGCGTTCCCTGGTCGCTGCGGGAGTGGGGTGAACGATAAGTATGACGAGGGAAGCATGTCATCCGAAAACCAATCAGGCCTAAATCGCACCTTCAAGGTGTCCTGTCCGGGCATACCTGTTTTCAATACCAAGTCAGGTCCAGAACCCGCGCTTCAATTCCTTCGCATGCAAGGCGAAGAGCGCCTGGGCGCGTTGTATAGCTACAACCTGGAGTTGCGTACGCCCGACGATTACAGCGTTTCGCCCGACGCCTTGGCGAACGTCGACGTCAGTCGCCTGCTAAAACAGCCCATTACCGTCACCATGGAACTCGACGCACAAGGGCCCAATGGCGTCGGCGCCGGCACGCGCGAAATCAGCGGTGTCGTGACGCAAGTGAGTTACCTCCGTCAGGAGCCGCACTATCACGTCTACGGCGTGCGTATGGAGCCGTGGCTTGCAGAGGCGAGGTTACGGAGCGATTACCGTATTTTTCAGAACAGAAGCGTTATCGATATCATCGATGAGGTATTGGAAAGTTATCCCTATCCGTTCGAAAAACGGGTCAACGCCGCGCAATATGGCGTGATGGGCGAGAGCCTCTTCAATGAGCCGCGTGCATTCCAGGTGCAGTACGGTGAAACGGATTTCGAGTTCATCCAGCGGCTGATGGAAGAGTGGGGCATTTACTGGTTCTTCGAGCATGCTGGTGGCAAGCACACGCTGGTGTTGTGCGATCACATGAGCGCACACAAGAAACCACCGAGTGCCGGGTACCAGGAAGTCGCTTTTCATGCCAACGGCGAAAAGCTTGACATCGAATATGTACACCAATTTTCCACCACGGAGCAGGTGTATTCCGGCAGCTATGTAACGAACGACTTTGATTTCACGCGTTCCCGTGCCGACCTCAAGGCCATCAACAAGCTGCTTGGCCCGGACACCGACGCCAAATGGGAACGCTACGCATGGCCCGGCAATTACACGGATACCAACCATGGCGCCATGCTGGCGCGCATACGCATGGAAGAGCTGCGTGCTGCCAACCTGCGTGGCAAGGGCCGCGGCAATATCCGTGGACTGGCTTGCGGCCAGACCTTCAAGCTGACCTTGCATCCCAACCACCAGGCCAACCGCGAATATCTCATGATCGCGTCTCACCTGCTCATCGAGGAGGTACCCAACGAATCGGGTAGCAAGGCGGGTTTCCATTGTCGAAACGACTTCGAAGTGCAGCCGGTCGACGAGGTCTTTCGCCTGGCCTACAACCCCGACAAAAAACCTCGAGGTCATGCGCAATGGGCCATAGTCACCGGTCCGCGCGACGGCGAGCCGTATACCGATGAATACGGTCGCGTAAAGGTACGTTTTCTGTGGGATCGCAATGCCAAGGGCGACGAGCGCGACTCATGTTGGCTGCGTGTAAGTCAGGCCTGGGCCGGCGGGAACTTCGGTGTCGTGTACGTGCCGCGCGTGGGGCAGGAAGTGATCGTCGATTTCTTCAACGGCGACCCGGATTGCCCCTATGTGGCTGGCAGCCTGTACAACGACGTAACGCCGCCACCCGTTCCGCTGCCCGAGAACGCGACCAAAGGGGGCATCAAGTCCCGCACCATCGACGGCGGTCCGCAGAACTACAACAGCATTATTTTTGAGGACAAGCAGGGCGAAGAAGAATTTACCTTGCAGGCCGAGCGCAACTACGTCGCCACCATCAAGAAAGATAAGATGCAAACCGTCGGTGGCATGGCCATGTACGGCGTGGCGGAAGACATGCAAACCAAGGTGGGCGGTTCCGTGAACTACGACGTCACGGGCGCCGTGGCCGAGACGGTGGGCGGCGATCATACCCGTGCCGTAAGCGGCAACTTCCAGCATCAGGTAAGCAACAGCCACGAGTTGAGTGTTGGCACCGACTACAAACATAAGGTTGGTACCGAATACCAACTGAGTGTCGGCGCGGGATTCCAACACTCCGTGGGCGCAGCCTATCAGCTTGGTGTGGGCGCGGCCTGCATGCTGAACGTTGGTGCGGCCTACACGCTTTCGGCTGCCACCGCCATCTCCATCACCTGTGGTGCGTCGTCGCTGACCATGAGCGCCGACGGCACCATCACCATTACCGGCACCGAACTGATCTTCGTGGGCAACAGCAATGTCGTCATCCAGGGCAATCCGTTGAACCTGAACCCGGGCGGCGGTGGCGGTGGTGGTGGCGGTGCAGGCTGCGGCGTAGGTGGGTTCGGTGTAGGTGCCATCGGCGGTCCCGCCGGCGATATCGGCGTACGAGCTAGCGATGCCGGTTTCAGCATTGGTGGCGGCGCGGACAGTAACAGCAGCCACAGTGAAGTGCTTCCCTCCGTACCCGCTGCACCTTCGCCTGGCCCGGCGCCAGCTCCAGGACCAGCTCCAACGCCAACGCCAACGCCAACGCCAACGCCAACGCCAACGCCAACACCAACACCAACACCAACACCAACACCAACACCAACGCCAACACCAACACCAACACCAACACCGCCGCCAACCGGCGCCGATCCGGAACCGTAAGCCTCATCCAGGGCACTGTTTTTCCCATGCCCCAGCCGATTGCGTAGACACGCTTTGGGCTGGGGCCATGGCGATACAAGACACGGAGCTTCACATGTCCAAACAACCAGCTGCCCGCGTCGGCGATCCGATCGATCACGGCGGGCAGATCACCACAGGATCTCCCGACGTCAAAATCAACGGCATTGCTGCCGGGGTGGTTCAAATCAGCCAGGTCGACTGCAACCAGCACCCCAGCACGCAGCAGATAACCAAGGGCGCCCCGATGGTGTTCATCAACGGGAAGCCGGCCGGGCGAGTAGGCAGCCAGATCTCTTGTGGTGCCCAGGTCACCGAAGGCTCACCAGATGTCTTTATCGGTGACTAAACCACTCAGAACCGCCCGGCACCTGCCTGGATGCGCGTCATGGAGAGGGTAGGCGTTGCTTGTTGCTGCACAAGCAATGCTCTATTCGAGCGCTTCTATCAGCGCCTGGCGAAAACATCCACGACCGGGCGGCGTTATGACAACTACTATGGAAATTGGTATGACAAAAAATTTCCATCAAAGAAGAGCAGGAAGTAGGCGTTTAGCATGGATGTTTTTTTTAGTTCCAGGGCTAATCAACAGTGATAGGGTAGGCGCATCAGACAATGATACAGGGTCAACAGTGCCGCAATTGAATATGACGATATGGCAAGCCATTGACGCGTTGGCACGTCAAATACCATTCACCAAAGATAAGATTGAGAAGGTGCTTGGAATTGCGCTTCAGACGGAAAGTAATGATAAGTTTGTGATTCCGCCTAAGTCTTTTCACCCCTATGTTGGGGAGCGTATTCAGCTAGATGGTGGCGTCGTCATTGAAGATGTGGATTTCCGCATAAGTCATCGACGAAATGATCCAGGGTTTTTGGTGATTCATGTTGCAGGAGCTTGTATTGGTCTTGCGTCTGTGCGCTCAAATTATCGTGATCTAACAATTACCGGGCACCCTCGCGGGCGTTCGCTTGATGAGGCTACCGCGTACTCATCTTCTTTGGGCTGGGGTAGGCTTAGCTTTGGTTTTCGAGAACGCAATCCAGATTGCGTTGCTAGTGTGTCATTTGATCCTGAAAAGAAGGAAGTTGATGTTGCGAACTGACATGCTTCTCGCATTATGGAGCGAAAAAGGCATGTCGGATATGCGTCGTAACTGGTGGAAGTCTTGCAGCGTGTTCGACGTTCTTGTCAAGGTTAATTTCCATGATGGGATGGCTCGAATTTAATTTTTGAATTAATCGCATATGGTTTTCCCTTCAAGGTCACTGTGCTTGATTCTGGCGGGCTGTGCCACAACTATCGGGTTCGATAGCAGCATGGCGACAGCTGAATCGAGCAGCCATGACTGCCTACCCACGGTTTCCTTGGATAAAACGATATGGCAAGTCATCGATGCCATGATCGGCCAAATGCCCTTTGCAAAAGATAGGGTGGAAGGCGCTTTAAATATTGAGCTTCATGTTGACAGCTCCGAAAAATTCGTCATTCAACCAATCACTTTTACGCCCTGCGTGGGCGGTCCTGTCAGGCTGGCGGATGGTGTGGTTATCAAGAGTGTGGATTTGCGTATCAGCAACCGAGAAGGCGATCCAGGCTTCCTGGTGTTGAATTTTGAAGGCAGGTGCATTGATCGTGATGAGCTGCGCGACCACTACGGTGATCTGGAGATGACGGATCATCCCCGCGGGCATTCGCTTAATGAGAAAACCGTATATTCAGCTTTTCTTGCCTGGGGCAAGCTCAATGTCGGTTTCGCTGAGCGCAACCGCGGCTGTCTTTCGGGAGTATCGTTCGAGCCCACGAAGGTGACGATGGCGACCGGCAGTTGAATCCAAGGATGTTGCCGTGTTTGTCGAAAGTGCTTGCAGCGTGCGATCGCTCAGTTCGCCTTGTCACGCTGCGAACTAACTTTGCGTAACGGTCGGCACTGTAGCTTGTGCTTTAAAAAACTGCGACGTACCGCAAGGATGCCCTTATGACTCACTCAACAAGCCTGATGGAACAGCTGGCGCCCCTGACGGGCGAGGTACTTGCGGGGGTATCCGCCGGTCCGCCCATGGATCGCAGCAGCTGGTTGGATGGAGCGGGCGATCCTCATCGTGTGCGGGCTGCATTGTCGGGTTTGTGGCTCGGCGTGGATGCGGTTCACGGCAACAAGCTTTGCTTGCCTGAGCAGGATTTCCAGTTGCCTGGACGCTTTCCGATTTCCTGGTCACGCTTTTACAGCAGCGCGCTGCGCATGAGCGGTTTGCTTGGGCCTGGCTGGCGCACACCTTGGGAGGTAACGCTGGCCCGGGTGGGCGACCAGCTGGTCTATAGCGATGCCCATGGGCGCAAGCTTGCGGTGCCGTTTCCTGCGCCGGGGCGGCTTGTGATTGTGCCGCTGGAGCGTTGGCGCGTCGCCCACATGCCGGATGGACGGCTGATCGTGGTGGACCTGAAGGCGCATTTCCGCGTGTTCGGCGCCTTCGACAAAAGCGGCGTTGCGCGAATCAAATACATCGAAAACGCGCAAGGCCATCGCATTGGTTGTTTGTGGGACAAGCAAGGAAGGCTTGTGCGCATGCGTGGTGTTTGCGGGTATGAATTGCGCATGCATTACGGCACCGAACAGCCTATGCGGTTGGCCGCTATCGAATGCGCCGAAGGCGGGCTTGCCGGCACTACCTTGGTGCGCTATGGCTACGATCAACATGGCCAGTTGATGGAGGTTCGCCACGGCGCGGGAGCGCTGATGCGCCGCTTCGCCTATCAGAACGGTCGCATGATTGCCGAGGTGGACGCGCTTGGCATGCAGCTTGGTTATCGCTGGCAGATGGTGGGCGATGCATCGCGCGTGGTGGCGCGCGAAACCTTTGATGGAGCGCGGGAGCGGTTTCACTACGATGTGGAGCAGCGCGCGACGCGAGTCACTGACGTCTTCGGCGATACGGCCAGCTGGCAGTACGACGAACAGGGGCGCGTCCTGGCGCATACGGGATTCGAAGGACGCGTCTACCGCTTCGAACACGGTACGGTAGGTGGCCCCAGCCGCCTGCATCTTCCCAATGGCGGTGTTGTGCAGGTGGGATACGATCGTCTATGGCGTGTGGTCAGCCAAACCGGTCCTGGTGATGCCTCACGCAGCCTGCAACACGCCTCGTTTACGGGTGAGCTGATCGCCATGCAGGAAGGTGAGGGCAGGTCCTGGCTTTGGCTGCGCGATGAACAGCTGCGCGTAACGGGCCAGCGTTCGCCAGGCAGCGATTTCATCGGTTATGCCTACAGTGAGGACGGTCTTGCTACGCACTGTATCGATGCACACGGCCGGGTCACGGTGCTGGAGCATGATGCGCTCGGCCATGTGATCAAGCGCACGACGCCCCCCGGCACCACTACGCATTATGGCCATGACCGCAATGGTTACTTGATCGCCATTACCAACGCCGCGGGCGAGGTAACGCGTGCGGAACGTGACCCGATGGGGCGCCTACTGACGGTGATCCGCCCCGATGGCCAGAGCGAGCGGCATACCTGGAATGCTGCCGGTCAGCGCCTTTCGTTTGTGAACGTGAATGGCCAGGCGCGTCAATGGGAGCGCAACCGGCGTGGCCAGGTGGTGCGCTATATCGACGAAGAAGGCAATGTCACGAGTTGTGACCGGGATGCGCACGGACGCCTGTTGCGTATCGAGAGTGCCAACGGTGCGGTGCAGACCTTTACTTGGAGTGTATGGGGCTGCACGTCGATGACTTATGCCGATGGCACGGTGCGGTACTTTGCATACAACAAGCTCGGTCAGATCACGCGTGTCACCGAGCAGGCAGGCAACGCCGCGCGTAGCGAAGACTTCCATTACGACGACGCCGGACGTCTAGCTGGGCGCGACACGGCACACAGTCGTTATGGCTATCGCTACGATCAGTTGGGACGGCTGACCAGTGTGCGTCGAGAGCCCCTGGACGATGGGCAATGGCGAGGTATTGGCGTCGACGAGCGGCGTTTCGAGTACGACGGGTTCGGGCGTGTGCTGGCCGAACATGGCACCCAGGGCGCGCTGCGTTACACCTATGATCCGGCCGGCCGCCAGATCGCAATGACCTTGCCTGATGGCCAGGTCTTGCAGATGCGCCGTTCGGCCGCAGGCGACGTCACCCAACTGGACTGGCAGGGGCGCATGCTGGCTCGCATGTGGTATGACCCCATGCAGCGCATGGTGGCGCGCAGCCAGGGTAGCCTGCGTACACAAATTGGTTATGGCGCGCTCGGTCAACGTGCGTGGGGGCGTTCCATGGTGGGCAGTAGCGTCCCATCGTCGGAGGGCGATCTGCGTTTTGGCATGCAGATCCACTACAGCGCCAACGGCCTGGTGACGGAAATGCAGGGCGTGATGGCCGATCCGCTGTGGCACGACTACGACCGGCGCGGGTATTTGTTGCGCCGTGTATCCGACACCCTGGGGATTGAGTACTTCACCTGGGACCCGGCCGGCAACCTGACGAACATGCCTGCCGCAGGCGGGGCGCCACACGCACTGCGTGATCATCGCCTGCATGAAAGTCATGGCTATCGTTATGAGTATGACGCGTGGGGCCAGGTGATCCGCCGCAGCGGCCGCGGTCAGCCGCTGGAGCTGGAATGGGATGTGGAGGGCCATCTGGTGGCCATTCGGCATGGTGAGCGCACGGTGCGCTACCGATACGATGCCTTGGGACGGCGTAGCGAAAAAATCGAAGAGGCTAGGACTTCCGACGCGGCCGAAACATTGATCCGCGATACCGTCACCCGTTATGTGTGGGACGGGCCTCGTCTGTTGCAGGAACAGCACGAATCGGCCGTCCATACCTACTTGTATCGGCCGGGTGCTGGCGATGCCGCGGGATTCGCGCCGCTGGCCAAGGTGGAGCAATCGCTGGGTGCGAACGGCGAGATGGCCGATACGCGCGTTTATCACTATCACACCGACGTTGCCGGCGCGGCCATAGCACTGACTGACGACGCGGGCATGGTGGTGTGGCGAGGGCATTACCGCACGTGGGGCACGCTGGCTACGCAAGAGGGCGACAAGAGCAAGCCTGTGACGCAACCACTGCGCTATCCCGGCCACTACGCTGATGAAGAAACCGGCCTGCATTACAACGGTGCGCGCTATTACGATCCCCAAACGGGACGTTACCTCAGCCCGGACCGGACGATGCCGGATGGATTGAGTCCCTATTTATACGCCCCCAATCCGTTGACCTGGTGCAATCCGCTGGGCGACGCAACACCGATCCCTACAGCTGGGCCGGACTCCACCGTGCAATGGAACCGAGGCTTGCCTTGTCCCGCACGGGATATTGCCCGCGTGGTCGAGCCGTTTCAGGGGCAGGCGGGATACCGATTTGAATCGCACGAAGATGTCAGCGGGCGCTCTGCAACACGCTGAATCATGCTGAGTACTTATGCACCCATGTAGGCTGGGGAGGAAATCCCAGCATTGCTATACATGGTGATGCTGGGATTTCATCCCAGCCTACGCGGCAGCCCGTGGCGTGAGGTACATCGCGGCTGAGTCAGGCGGCAATTTATAGAAGTGCCCTTAAGTTATGCGATTTGGATAAAAGTGTGCTGCGCACGCCATCTTCACTGGATTCCGGCTTTCGCCGGAATGACGACCCGTGTTGAATCACCAACTGATGCGAGGCCGTAAGGCCGAGCAACCGCCATGCCTACGGATTCAACGGAAGCATTTCCGGAATGGATTGCTCGTTGCTGGCGAGAACATTGCCTTCCTCATCGCGCAATTCAAGCAGATAACGCGTAGCTGCCTGTCCCAGCGGTGAGGTGAATGAGACCGTGGCGTCCAGCCAGCCATCTGCGCGCCACCGGGCGAGGGTCTGCGCTTTCAGGGTTCTGCCATGCAGCGCTGCACCCACCGCATCGTAGAACGTGACTTGAACGGTTTTGGCGCGATCCAGCAGCGGTTCGTCGCCGGCTGGTACGGTTGGCGATTCAAAGGCATCTTGATGGATACAGACCCGCACACTGTTGGAACGTACCATCGTGGCCAGCCAATCGGCTTCGCATGGAGGGCGGCGAGTGTTGCGCACGGGGTATTGATGATCCAGGGTGGCAGCCTGTACGCCGCGATGGGCAAAGCTCAACCCTGCGTAGGTTTCGAAATCGGCCAGGCCGCGCTCGGTGCCTAAGCCGTATTGGCCGAAGTCGTTCCCGAGCGGCTGCCCATCGATGCCAAGCAGTGCGCGATGGCGTTGCATGGCGCTACGGTCGATGTCCCACCAATCTTGCACGATGTCGCCCTTTTCCTTGGCGGCATGCGTGTGGTCGTCCCACATTTTGACGCGATGCCGGCGCGTGTATTCATGGAAGGCGAGCACGCGATGGGGATGGTAGAGGTCGTAGCCATGGGTGAATGCGCGCACGCCGATGGAAATTTCTTCGCCGTGAAAGAAAAAATCCGGGTCGTGCTGCACCGTTTCGGCAAAGTGGCCGTCCGCGAAAGCGAAGTGGGCGCTGTAGAAGCGCGCGGGAATGGGACGATCGTGGTTTTTCCAGTCGGGCAAGTCCTTGGCGTCGAACAGCACCACGCCTTCTGGCGTGAAGCGAAGGAAAACCATGATGCCGGGGGGCCTGGTGTAGTCCGCTTGACCGTGTTCCGGGTTGTAGAACGGCAGATACGTCGTGAGCACCGGTTTGGGGCTTTCATCACGCAAGGATTCGAGCATGACGATGGCCGCTTCATTCCAGCCTTCGATGAAACGGTGATGCGAATCCAGTTGCAGGGTATAGCGCTCGCCGCCATAGCGCTGCTGCAGCAGATGACGGGCCCAGCAGGCACCGCGCGTTTGCATGTGTGGAACGTCGATGAGTTCGATGCTTGCGCCGCTGTTTTCCAGCAAGTGCACCGTCCATCCGCGCCAGCTTTCAGTGCGCCATTTGCCGAAACCCCTGGCCCAGAAATCGCCCAGCTTTTCACCTGGCCCGTGTTGCCAGCACACGACGATGCGAAGCCGCCGTGGATGCGTGGTCTTGTCAATCAGGTCGATCAGGGTAGGAATAAGTTCCGGATCGCGGTAGCTGGCGATCTGTACAAAAATCGATGTGTCTTGCGAGCTGTCCACGTCCTGCGAAAGACCTACATGAAAGTGAGATTGATCGTGGCGGTGGCCTGGATGGTTCCCGGCGTGGGTGCGGCGCTGCCGACGCGCATGACAGTCGAATCCAGCTGAAAGCGGTTCTGCATGGCGCCGCCTGGCGCATGCACCAGTTGGCTGTTGGGATCGTTGGGCGCAAGCACGATATTTGAGGAAGGCTCCCTGAGGCGAATAGCGAGGTTCGTCGCGCTGCCTTGCGAGTTCTGGATCAACGTGGGATCGACCGTGTCCGCTATCGCGCCGAGCGTGGCAGTGATCGATTGCGGCGGGGTGGGGCCGGAACACACGACGTTGAATGCCACCGGCCTGGTGGGTCCTTCCGTTCCATTCGGAAAGTCTTCCGGACCGAAGGTGTCGAAGTCGACGTCGATCGTGCTGGAGTCGACCGTGCAGCTGGGAAGGACGCGTATGGTGACGTTGTTTGCATTGATGGTGGTGACGATCCTGCCGTCATCCGCGGTCCCTACCTGAAGCGGTGCGCTGAAAGCGACGGTGCCGCTGCCGACCTGCAGGTCGCCGATTTTCACCAACTGGATCTCAAATTGCGAACCCGTGGCCCAGCGCGCCCAGAACGGATTGGTGTCCTGCCGGAAGGTCAGGCTGCGCGGTAAATCAAAAAAAGTGCCGGCGGGAGTGACATAGGCCAGGCGAAAGCCGATGCCTGCGATATTGGTGGCGTAGTAGGTGATGCCATCGATGGTTGCCCCTACCGCGGGTGGCGCCACGAATTGCAAGTTGATGGTACCGACGCTGTTGAAGCAACCGGCTACGTTGATACCATTCCTGCCTGCATTTGAAACGGACGCCGTGGTGAGGAGACGGCCGTTCTGCCAATCGGGATCAATCTCGATGACACCGCCGGCGAAGTTCAATTGAACCTGGTAATTCTTGAAAGCGACTTCGCCCTCGGCAATGAGTTCGGCGAGCTGGTCATCGGTCAGCTGGCTACACTCGGCAGCGGCCGGCCGTATCCATCCAAGGCAGGCGAGGCCGGCGAGCGTGAGCAATGGGATAAAACGTTTCATCGTGACGGACTCGAACGAATGATCGGCGGAGAATTAAGGCCGGCCCAGCCGCAATGCTGCGAACTTAAGGATTTCCCATTGCCGAAACATCCCTTTCGCTTGAATGACGGGCAGGTTCCGGTGACTGGAGCATCCTTGTGTTTGCGGCATCGGGCCTAGGCTTCCGGCTGATCCCATTGAGCCAGCAAATCGGCGGGAATGAGATGGGCGAGTTCTGAAAAACGCTTGCCGACCATGCGCTCGGATTGGCGCAGCAATACGACGACCGGGCTGCTGGGTTCGTTTTCCTCGAACCAGCGGCGCGCGTGCTGGATTTCCGCGAGTGCGCTCCAGCGGTCCATGGTCTGCAATGCGGTGGCGGGCGAGGTCGTCGCGGATGCGAGGAGTTCGCCGTGTTGCGAGGCTGGGCTGTCTTCAGCCGTGCTGCTGTTTGCGGAGGCAGGCTCGTTGGCGTTTGCCATGGCTTCGCCAGTCAGGTTCGCGCCGGGTTGTGCAAAAGGCTGCAGCAGCTTGACCAATACGCCAAGTTCCGGCGCATCGGCGTGCAGGGTGCCAGTGCACCAGGTGTTGATGTCCTGGGCGCTTTGATGGGTTTCGATCAATGCCATCAGGATGGCTTCGCGCCGCGCGCGCCATTCGGCGATCAGGCGTGCGGCGGACTCCTGGGCCAATGCATCCTTCGGGCGCGGGTTGGCATAGGCTTTTTCAATGTCGCGCACGTGCAACACCATGCCGGGTGACTTGGGCAGCGGGATATCGCGCAGGTCGCCCAGTACGCCTTCCGGGTCGGTCAAGGCGGCGATGGCGTTGGCGTAGACCATGGCATCGCGCTCGCCTTCGAACACGGGCAGCGGATGCAGCGACTCACCGTAGCGGTCTAGCAGTTGCTGCAGAAACGCCAGGCCTTCCTGCAGGCCCACCGCGCCCGCCTGGCGGATGCGGCTGCGCAACAGGATGACGGCCAGGCGGATATCCTTGCTGCGCATCAGCAGCGCGCGGGTATCACGCTCGATGTCGGACCAGTTGGTGGCTTGCGGCGTGTCGACGAAATCGCCGTACTGGGCGTCGCTTTTCGGCGCGACGGCGGTTTGCAGCATCACGAAATCCGCGTCGTACTCCAGGTCGGGCCCGCAAGGGGACTCATCCATGATGGGTGCGAGCAGATCGACGTAGCGCGCGTTGCTGTCGTTGGAGGGGAATTTCTGCTTCGTCATGCGTGCGTGTGTTATCGATCAAGGTAGTGTTCGGGGTCGAAGACCATGCCGACGACTGGTTGGTCGGGCGGTGATTCGCCCAGCCAGGTGGAATAGCCGAGCCGGTGCGAGGTGTCCGCGTGCGCGGGTGGCGCTTCGCCGGGCTTCACGATCAGCTTGACCTCCCAGCCGTATTCGTGACCGACGAACGCACGTACCCATTCGACCAGGGTGGGCAGGTCCTCGCCGTGTGGCGTCAGGCGCAGGTATTGCTCCAGGCTGACCGGTCCTACGACCAGGCAGAACTTGTGCTGCGCATCGCGGATGGTTTCGCCGAGTAGCGCGCCTTCGCCCATGACCGCGGCGGGCCCGGGTTCGCTGAGATGCGTATGTTCGGTTTCGGCCAGGCGAATCCAATGCGGTACGAATTCCTCCACCGCCATCGGCACACCGAAGTAGTGAGACAGCGCGCAGGCGAGGCCATCGGGATTGCGCGCTTCGCGAACCAAGTGCGAGGCGGCGCTGTAGCGTGCGTGCGTCGGCAGGCAGGAAGCGGCCGCTTCATCCGTATCGATGCCGCTCAAGCTGGCAATGTAGAAGGAAAACGATTCGTCTTCCGGCCGATCGAGCGAGGCGGTCGACTGCGCCGAAGCCCATGCGCGATAAAACGTGGAGAGGGCGCGGTGATGGAACAGATCGTTGAAATGCACCAGGGTACGGTCCTGGATGCTTTCCATGCGGTTGTAGGCCTGCTCGGTGGCGTACAAAGGCAATGGCCCTTGCGGCCCCCACAGCCCGAGGCCAAACAGATGGACGTCCAGACGTCCATCACGCACCTTGAGCGCAGTTACTTCGCGCGGCGCAAACACCATCGACGGCTGTTGCCCGATGCGATAAGGCTCCTGCTGCGGCAGGCTGGCTGTGCCCGGTGGCGGCATGTCGCGGTCGCGCGCGGCGATCGCGCGCAGCAGGCTCAAAAAACCCGAGTGCCACGGTCTGCTCGGATCGAACCAGGCCTGCAGTGCTTCCGGTGTGGTGGCGGAGGACAGCGAAGCGTTGGCGATGGGATGGCCGTCCGGTGTCATACCACCCCCCGTCTACCCATGTGCGGTCGCCAGTGCCCCACTTTGCCACGCTGCATGGAGTGCAGTTCGGTTTCCGTAAACACGTTGATGGCGACGTGACGGGCGACGTAATGCTCCAGCACCAATCCGAACAGGTACGGGCTGATGCCGGAAAAGCCGGTTTCGTCGACCGTTAGTTCGCAGCGCACGCCGCGCCCATACACCAATAGGCCCTGGTCGGGCAGGCGCCGCACGACCGGTTCTGTGCGTGCGCCGACCAGGGCATCGATCTGCTTGGCCTGTTCACGGTCTTCCGGCGCCACGAACAGGCGCAGCATGTTGCGCAGCGCCTGGCCGCCGTCCTGATGATCGAGTTCGGCCAGCGGCATGTAGTTAAAGCCAAGCTGGCGGATCAAGCGCCACGCCGCTTCGCCCTGCGCGTAGGGCGCGCGCGGCCGGCTGGGTGGGCGCACCAGGCGCGCGGCGTCGACCGGTATCGCCTGGTTCAAGGTGAGGTCCATCACGCCGTTGCGCGGCACCAGCAAGGGCAGATCACGGTTGGTGACCATGGCTTCCACCGACAGATACCGGATCTCGTCGCTGTAGGGCGCTTCGTACTGGTCGACCAGCGACACGAATACTTCGGTGCCGATATAGGGTGTGCGCGTGCCGTAGCGGCGAGCGCTGTCCGACAGCACGCGCTGTTCGCGCCGCAGCGAGAAATAGCGGCCGTAGTTGCCCATGTCGCTGTGCCTGGTTTGATACAGCGGATTGAACACGACTTCTTGAGACGATGCCGGCTTCTGCCCGAAAACGCGTGAGACGGAATGGATCTCGTAGTCGAGCGGCTTGGTGCGATCGGCCAGCAGATGGAAATCGGTGCGCGCACGATTGATCTCGATACGGTCGGTGCGCTTGGGAAACAGGTTGATGATCGGCGTGCAGAACAGCAGGAAGCGCGACGCATCGACGTGTGCGGTGAGTTCTTCCGGCAGGCGGTCGAGCAGCAACACGATTTCCGCCTCCTTGCCTTGCACGCGCGCCAGCCCGGGCGCGAGCTGGGTTGGCGTGAAGAAGTAGAAGCACTGGCGGCAGGCAAAGTACTCCTGCAGCAGGTTGTGGCCGTGGAAGGTGTTCCAGGGCAGCGGCAACAGGCTTTGATCGGCGCGGAAGCCTTCGACATCGACCGGGTTTTTCGTAATGACGTGGTTGTCCGCGCCCTGCGCACCGTAGGCGCGTACCACCGAGGCGACGCTGCCGGCGTGGATCAGCTCGAACAGGTGCGAGGCAATACGTTCGTCGCCACCGAGGTAAATGGGCAGGCGATCCAGCCCCGAGATCTGGCTGAAGTTGATTTCGCCGGTGGTGCGCAGGCGCAAGCGCAAGGCGCCGCGCAGGCGTTGGTGCGGGAGCAGGTAACGATCAGTATCGGGAATGTCCGGCGGTACCGCGGTAAGGCGTGCCTCGGTAATCTCGATCGGCCATAGCGTGATGTCGTGGCCGGTACGGAATTCGCAGCCGCTCTGTTCGCCGGATGGTATGGCCGAGCGCAAGATGCTGTGGCGCGGCAGCGTCATGCCCTTGGCAAAATCACCTTCGCGCAGGCTTGGCTTCAACTGCACCACCGCCATGGAGGGCGTGGGCGCCACGTAGTTGGGATAGATCACTTCCAGCAGGCGCTGAGTGAAGCGTGGAAACTCGGCATCCAGCTTGATCTGCGTGCGGGCGGACAGAAAACAGAACGCTTCGATCAGGCGTTCCACGTAAGGGTCGGCGACTTCAATGCCCTGCATGCCAAGGCGGCGCGCGATCTTGGGATGGCGGGCGGCGAACTCGCCGGCCATTTCCCGCATATAAGTCAGTTCGCGGTTGTAGTAGTCGAGGAACTGCGGATCCATATCAGTTCACACCGGCCTGGGTGGAAACGAAGGTGATGGCGTTCGTTTCGACATCGAGCATGCTTTGAATGCGAAATTCAAGCGGGTAGGGTGCCCAGCGAACCAGTCCGTGAATCTGGAAGGCAAGTTTGTTGTAGTGAATGGGCGCCTTGTCGTCGACCGGCTTGATGTGCAGCGATTCGGGTATCAGGCGCGGCTCGAAATGCGTGATGGCCGTGCGCACGCGCCGTTCCAGCATGTGCCAGGTGAGGTCGCTGACGTAACCGCCGGCCAGGGCGGGAATGCCGTAGTTGATGACGGACGCGGCGGCAATCGGATAGCGCTCCGGCTCGATCTCGTCGTGCAGGTTGGTGGTGTTGAGCAGCAGACCAAGATCACGCCGCACGATTCGCCGCATGCCCTCGGCGTCCGGTGCATAGGCACTCGGCGGCTCGGTCTGCCGTCCGGGCTGGTCGTCCAGCAGGCGGTCCAGCAGCGAGGGCATGTAAGCCTGCCGGTTACGTGCGTCGGAGGCATTCATGGCTGTGTTTCAGGTGCCGCTGCGTCGGGTGTCGTGTCGTGATGGAAGCGGCACGCCAATAGGTCCAGCAGGCCGACATCGCCATGATCGGTAGTCCAGGTTTTCTGTCCCAGTGCGATGACGCCGGTGGCGCCGATATCCGTCCATTCGGTTTTGCGCGCAAGCTTGAGTTCTGCCGCCGCTGCTTCGGAGCCGGGATAACGCACCGGCGCATAGCCGCGCAACACGGCGTTGCTGCGCAACGTGACGGTAGCCTGGCGCCAGACCAGGTCGATGAGCGTGGTGATGGGGGCGAGGCTGATCGAGCTGAGTTCATCAAAGGGAATCCAGCGATAGCCGCCGGTGACGGCCAGCTCGAACACGGGGCCAAGACGGCTGTCGCTGTCGGAGATCCATTCGAATGCACCTACCTGCGGGCTGGTGCCGGGCGTGGCGGGCGCTGCATCCAGCGCGGTTTCCCGCAGTGCATCGGAGGCGGACACATTGCCGGCGGCGAGCAATCGGTTGGCTTCCACCAATTGTTCCACCCACTGCGGCCAAGGATCGATATGGCCGGGCTTGCGCTTGCCGGCGAAGACCTCGATACGGAAGCACTCGCTGCGTACCAGCTCACCATACAAGGTGGCGCGCTGTTCGCCATCCGGCACCAGCTTGGCCCAGGCTTGCAACTGCTGCAGCGCGCGGTTCCATTCGCCGTCCATGCACAGCAGTTGGAACAGCAGCCAGCGTTCGTTGGCATTCACCGGTTGTTTGCGGATGGCTTCGGTGGTGCGGGCGGTAAGTTCCGCCAGGCTGTGCGTGCGGAGCAGCCCGTTGAGCATGGTCAAGTCTTCGTCGGGCTGAGGTTGGGATGCGGTAGTCATGGCAGATTCGTGGATGAGGGATGGTCGGTATCGGTGGAATGCAACATCGGCAGATGGCTATCCACCGTCATGAGATGGTGTTCTTCGCGGGCGAGCTGGGCGGTCGGGCGAATGCGTTGCGACCGCGTGTCGTCCGGCGCAAACAGCGCGAGCACTTCGTGTTGCCGGTCCGCTTCGAACAAATGATGGCTGTCGAAGGCGTCGAGTTCGTCCAGTACCGAGTCGATGGTTCGCCCTTGGATCAACACTTCCAGCAGCGAACTCCTTGCAGGCGCTTCGGCTTCGTCGAACGGACTCGGTGGCGGTGGCGGCAGCGACATGGTGCTGGCCGCGGCCTTGCGCAGTTCGTGCGTCAGTCCATGTTGGCGGTCGAGCAGGGCTTCCCAATACTCGTTCGACAATGCGGCGAGTGGATCGATAGTGCCGACATCCGGCGGCAATTCGCTATGTGCGGCACCCGGCAGGCCCGCACCGAAGTGCCCGGTGAGCAGGCCGTCGTCGCCCGGTGCGTTGTGATACATCTGGTCGTAGACATGCACGCCGGCCAATGCAATCAGATCGCTGAAATCGTCCGGCGCCGCCGTTTCATTGGCGGTGGGCATGGCGCCGGCGGATATGTTTGTGATGTCCGCATGCTGGCCGGTGTTGTTCCGGCGAGTGTCGTCTGAGGTCATCGCTGATCAGATCCCATGGGGCGAGAGTGAGTGCGGCCTGGCGATGAGGTGAATGCACGTGTGGGCCGTGAAGCGAGTGATGGAATGCTAGTGATGGGGTTTGGGTAGGAATATGGGCGCTTGCCCAAATACTCGGGCGAACGTGCTGGCTAAGCTGCGCAAAAAACGCAAATGCCGCTGCAAATAGGAACTTCGCCAGGTGTCGCCATAGGCCATTGGCAAGTTTCCCGGACGTCATTCAGCGCATCCTGCCTTCGTCGACGACGACGTCAAGCAAGAGCTTGCCGCGTAGACGTTTTCGGTTTGGCGCCGCGCCATGCACGCAGCGGCTTGCCTCGCTCTCTATTCCATCATCACGCTCAACTACCATGTTCATTTCCCGTCACGCGCTGTTCGGCAAACTCGGCACTACACTTTTTCGCAGCATCGAATCGGCTACGTCGTTCTCCAAGTTACGCGGCAATCCCTATGTCGAGCTGGTGCACTGGCTGCATCAGGTTCTCGTGCTGCCCGATTCGGACCTGCATCGCATCGCACGGCATAACGACATCAGCCTGGAACTTCTCGATCGCGACATACAAGGCGCGCTGTCGGCGTTGCCGTCCGGCGCCAGTTCGCTCAGCGATTTCTCGCATCACATCGAAACCGCGATCGAGCGCGCCTGGGTGTTGGCGACGCTCGCGTTCGGCGACAAGCGCGTACGTGGTGCGTGGCTGATGGCCGCCTTGATCGGCACACCCGAATTGCGCCGCGTGCTGCTGGGAATCTCGCCACTGTTCGGCAAGCTACCGCTCGATGGCCTGCACGATGTGTTGCCCGCATGGGTGGATGGCTCGCCCGAGGCGGACGATGCGCCCTACGACCGCAGCGATTTCGGCAGCGCCGTGCCCGGGGAGTCTTCCCAGGCGATAAGCGGTGTATCGGCAAGCAGCGCACCGCTTGAGCAGTATTGCGCCGATCTCACCGCACGCGCGCGTGCCGGCGAGATCGATCCGGTCGTGGGGCGCGATTTGGAAATCCGCACCATGATCGACGTGCTGCTGCGCCGCCGGCAGAACAACCCGCTGCTCACCGGCGATGCCGGTGTCGGCAAGACCGCGGTGGTGGAAGGGCTGGCGCGAGCCGTCGTGGCGGGCGATGTTCCGCCGTCCCTGGCCGATGTGCGCCTGCTGAGCCTCGACGTCGGCGGCCTGCTTGCCGGCGCCAGCATGAAGGGTGAGTTCGAGGCTCGCCTCAAATCCGTGCTGGAGGCGGCTACCAAATCGGCGGTGCCGGTGGTGTTGTTCATTGACGAAATCCACACCCTGATCGGCGCGGGCGGGCAGGCCGGCACCGGCGATGCGGCCAACCTGTTGAAGCCCGCGCTGGCACGCGGCGCGCTGCGCACGATCGGCGCAACGACCTGGGCCGAATACAAGCGGCATATCGAAAAAGACCCGGCACTCACGCGCCGCTTCCAGGTATTGCAAGTGGCCGAGCCGGAAGAGCTGGCCGCCATCGACATGGTGCGCGGCCTGGCGCGTACGCTGTCGAAGCATCACGACGTGGTGGTGCTGGATGAGGCGATCCGCGCAGCCGTGCGCCTCTCGCATCGCTACATTCCTTCGCGACAGCTGCCGGACAAAGCCATCAGCCTGCTCGATACAGCCTGCGCCCGCGTAGCCTTGTCGCAGCATGCACCACCGCGCGGGCTGCAGCAGATACGGCAGCGCTTGCATGCGCTGCGGGTCGAGGCGGAGCTGCTTGCCGATGAGGCGCGCATGGGCGTGGGCAGTGCGGATGCGGTTGCGCAGGCACAGCGCAACATCGCCGAGCTGGAACAGCAAGAGCACGCGCTCGCCGCTACTTGGCAGACACAGGCCGAAGCGGCCAAGGCACTGACCGAGGCACGCGATACACTGGACTTACCCGCGCACGAAGCCGTGCCGGTGGAACGATTGCGCGATCTCGGCCAGACGCTGTCGGATCTGCAAAACCGAGAAGCGCTGGTATTTCCGGAAGTCAACGAACAGGTCATCGCGGAAATCGTGGCGGACTGGACCGGCATTCCAGTCGGCCGCATGGTCACCGACGAGGGGACTGCCGTGCAGACGCTTCCCAAGACGCTGGCAGCTCGCGTAATCGGGCAAGAAGAAGCCCTCCAGCAACTGGGCGCGCGCCTGCAGACCGCGCGCGCTGGTTTGGCTGACCCATGCAAGCCGCTGGGCGTATTCCTGCTCGCCGGCCCTTCCGGCGTGGGCAAGACGGAAACGGCCTTGGCACTGGCGGAAGCCCTGTATGGCGGCGAGCAGAACCTGATCACCATCAACATGAGCGAATACCAGGAAGCGCACACCGTCTCCGGTCTCAAGGGCGCGCCGCCGGGCTACGTCGGCTACGGCGAAGGCGGCGTGCTTACCGAGGCCGTGCGTCGCCGGCCCTATTCGGTCGTGTTGCTCGACGAAATCGAGAAGGCGCACAGCGACGTGCACGAGATGTTCTACCAGGTGTTCGACAAGGGATACATGGAGGACGGTGACGGCCGCTATATCGATTTCCGCAACACCACCATTCTCCTCACCAGCAATGCCGGCGCGGAACTCACGGCAACCCTGTGCGCAGACGAATCACTGATGCCGAACCTGGAAGCCCTGCGCGAAGCCCTCTCGCCTGAATTGCTGAAAACCTTCCCGGCGGCGTTCCTTGGCCGCGTCAGCGTGGTGCCCTACCGGCCGCTGGCCAGCGCGTCGCTCGCCAGGATCGTCGCCCTGCATTTGCAGCGCGTCGCCACGCGCATGGCGCAGAACCATGCCGTTGCGCTCAGCTATACGCCAGCAGTGCTGGACTACATCGTGCAGCGCTGCCTGGTGCAGGAAACCGGTGCGCGCGTGTTGATCGGCTTTATCGAGCAACACCTGCTGCCGCCACTGGCAGGGCTGTGGCTCGATACGGTGGCCACGCGCACTGCGCTGGCAGGCATCGAGATCGACGTCGCGAACATTGATGCGCCACCGCAGCAGGAGTTCGTGTTCCGCACGAACAGTGTCGAGTCGAGTGGCGGCAGTTCCCAGGAAGGCGATGCCCCATCCGCGGACATGGCAATGAGTGAGGAATGATTCTTTCAAGGCGCCGGGTTGATTTTTGCTTGCTCGCACTGCTTGGCCCATTTGTACAGTTTGTTGGATCGCTCCAGCCCTCCCGGCGCGAGCGATCCGGTTTTAGCCTTTCCATATCGTTCGCGGCCCCAGACCGCGAACGCCCAAGTGCAAGCAGCGACATACCAACCCCTGGTGGCGCTGGTTGGACGGCGCCGGCATGGATGTGAATCCATGCCGGCGTTTTTTCGTGCTGCATTTTGAAGACAGATTTTTGGCCTGAGGCGACAACGCAGGCTGGAGCGAATCCCGGCTTCTTTTGCAGCATCTGATGCTGGAATTTCATCCCAGCCCACGTAGTGCATGTGCATCGTGACGCAATGTTCACGCTGTTTATCAAAACAAAAATCATCCCTTACGAAATTGGATGTTCAAACGCATATCCGCGATTTTTGATTTGACGCTGCACGCGTGCGCCATTATCGATAGCGACTGATCGTGCAGCCGCATTCGCTGCACGAAAGAGGGGAGTAACAATCCATGTACGCATAAGGGGTTCAACTCCCCGCAGATGTTTGCACGCCAACAACATGGCTTGAATCATTCACATCGGGAGACATAGAACATGAAGAAGATGCTTGCTTCGATGGTTGCCGGGGTTTTGCTTTGCACAGGTGTGGCCAGTACGGTGCATGCCGGTGCTTATAATCTCTATTCGTCGTATTTCGCGTGGGACAACAATTTCAACAACAGCAATATCGCGTGGAGTCCATCCAGCGGCCAATATCCGCAATGGACGGCTTCGTTCAATTTCTCCAGCTACAGCTTGTACGGCTATCCGGCCAGCATCCGCGGCTGGCATTACGGCTGGAATCCCACCGGCGACACGCTGTTCCCGAAACAGCTTTCCACCGTCAGCACGATTCCGGCGGCGTTCTCGTATGCCTCCGGCGGCAGCAACATGGCGGGTGATTTTGCGTACGACATGTTCCTGCGCAACGACAACCAGAAATCCACGCCGCAACTGGAAGTGATGATCTGGGCCGGCAACAACTCCTACCCGATCGGCTCACCGATCGCCACCGGCGTGATCACCGAAAACGGCGTGACGTATGATTTGTGGTACGGCGACAACTCCGCTGCAGGCTACTACGTCTACACCTTCCTGCCTCAGCGCAGCAGTGTGCCGGCAAGCCTGCCAACCAGCGGCAGCGCCAACATCGACATCATGCATTTCTTCAACAAACTGGTCGGCCGCGCCAGCTTCAGCAAGTCGATGTACCTGGATGTGGTGGAAGCAGGCTGCGAGATCACGCGTGGCAATGGCTGGGTGAGCACCACCTGGTTCCAGGTGAATGCGCAATAGCTAAAACCTTTGCCCGATCTTGCCGGATCAGCTCCCTCCCCTGCAGCAGTGGGGGAGGGCTGCTTTTTGTGCCCTAGCGTAGGCTGGGATGAAATCCCAGCACTGCCATGCCTGCACGAGCTGGGATTTCATTCCAGCCTACAAAGGCCACGTCAAAGTTATCTCGCACAAAAAAACGGCGCCGAAGATGTGGGCGGATACATCTTCGGCGCCGCGAGTCGACAACGGTTGCAAAGGGAGGAAAGTCAACCGCTGCGCATGCCGCCGATGATTGGCGCGTCCTCGGGCCGGCCACTGGGAGGCTGGCTCAAGAACGCCATCGCGCGGATGCCCATTCAGT
>NZ_DATEJY010000054.1:0-3176 GCF_035277725.1 Dyella sp.
TTCGGCAACTGGGGCGAGGTAGCAATCGATCCGTTCAATTCAGCGCATGCCATGTACGGCACGGGCGGTGGCATCTGGGCAACGTCCGACCTCACCTCCGCCGATGCGGGACAAGCGACCCACTGGACCGTGGGCGCCAGCGGCATCGAGGAAACGGCGGTGATCACCTTGTTGTCGCCCACCGCCGGCCCGCCGTTGATCAGCGGGCTCGGTGACGTTTGCGGGTTCGTGCACACCAGCCTTACGACAGTGCCGCAGTCGCAACCCAACAACCCCACCTGCGGTGACAGCATCGGCACCGGGCTGGACTTCGCCAAGAACTCCCCCTCGACGATCGTGCGCATTCTGCAGCACGGCAACAGCACGCTCACCTCGTACGGCTCGATCTCCTACGACGGCGGCTCCACCTGGACGGGTTTTTCCAACCAGGCCGGCTCCACCAACGGCGGTGGAACGGTGGCGATTTCCGCCGATGGCGGCACGATCGTGTGGGCGCCTTCGGATGTCGCACCGGTGGCGTCAACGAATCACGGTAGCAGTTGGACAACCTTGACGTATCCTTCCAGCAGCGGCACCGCCAACCTGCCGACCAGTGTGCAAGTGTTGTCGGATGGCGCCAACGGCAATTTATTCTACGCGTGGAACCAGGCCACGGGCACATTCTTCAGCAGTTCGGATAAAGGCGTTACCTGGTATGCGTCGACAACTTCCGGCTTGCCGGTGCTGGCTTCCTGGCAGAGCAGTCAGGCGTCGACGGTAACGGGCGTGCAAGGCGATATCTGGCTTGCGACACCCAACGGTCTGTATCGCAGCCAAAGCTCCGGCTGGAGCTGGAGCCAGTTCGACGCATCGGCCATCAGTGCCGCGACGTCGATCGGCTTCGGCAAGGCAGCCGCCGGCAAATACTATCCAACGATCTACCTTGCCGGCACGGTCAACGGCGTAACCGGCCTGTTCCGCTCTATCGACACCGGGGCAACCTGGGTGCAAATCAACGATGCGCAGCATCAATGGGGTGGCATCACGCACGTGGTGGGCGATCCGCGCACATTCGGCACGGTGTACTTGGGTACCGACGCAGCCCGCGGCGTCATCTACGGCACCTCGTCGAATTGATGGATGCATCGATCGCCATCCCTCCCCTGCATGCAGGGGAGGGATGGCAACAATGCTCCGAACTTGAAGGCATTTCCGTGGCCGCGGCCGTAGGCTGGGATGAAATCCCAGCACCGCCTTGCATGGTGACGCTGGGATTTCATCCCAGCCTATATGCTTCGACACGAAATCGATGTGACCTCTGGATTTAGCCAGGCTGGCGAAAAGAAAACGCGGGGATATATAAGTGTTTGCACCCAACCTACCCTCGCTTCGCCAAGGGATTCGATGACCCCCGGATCATCCATCATGTCGGCCTTTTATGAATAGCATTCGAGTTCTTGTCTATGCGCTGCTTCTATGGGCGCCGATCTGTGCCTCGGCGACCTCGCCAGCGCCAGCAATTACCCACACAAAAGACACCGCACCATCCTCGGCCAGCGCATCGGGAAACGCCCAAAGCACCACTCTCCCACCGCCTCCTTTCGGATTGGCCGAGGTGCGCAGAGGCCCTGACGCAGACCAGCGCGTCCGTTGGTGGCGCGAAGCGCGATTCGGCATGTTTATCCATTTTGGGATCTACTCGGTGTTGGGCCATGGCGAATGGGCCATGTTCAACGAACGCATTCCCCATCGCCAATATGCAAAGCTCGCGGATGCATTCAAACCGGATCCCCATGCACCCGAAACATGGGTGAAAGCGGCTCAACGGGCCGGCATGAAATACATGGTGCTGACTGCGCGCCACCATGACGGTTTCTCACTGTTCGACTCGCATGCGAACGATTTCAACTCGATGCGTACGGCCGCACATCAAGATATCGTCGGCGAATACATGCGCGCGGCGCACGCGCAGAGGATGCGTGCAGGCTTGTATTACTCCCCCCTCGATTGGCGTTTTCCCGGGTACTTCTTCCCTGATCTTTACCCTGAATCCGCCGAGGCGATGCGTGAGCAGTACCACAAGGAAATCGAGCAACTGGCATCGGACTACGGCCAGCTCGATCTAATCTGGTTTGACGGCGGCGGTGAACAATGGCTCGGATTCGGCGGCATTGAATTCGATGGCTCAGGCTGGAAATCGCGTGCTCATGACAAACCCTATTCGGGACAGTTCTCATGGCAGGATGATCTTGTCAGCCGGCGTCTTCATCAGCTCCAGCCGCGCATTCTGATCAATGATCGAACCTCGGCTCCCGGAGACTGGCGAACGCGGGAAGGCGCAGACCGACTCGGCGACTTTGACAATACCCAGCCATGGGAGTTGTGCGTGACGCTGGCCGGCACGTGGGGTTACCAACCGGGTGCAAAACCTCGATCGTTGCAAGAACTCGTGCTGCTGCTGACCAACACGGTGGTGCGCGACGGAAATTTTCTGCTGAACGTGGGACCCGCACCGGACGGCCATATCCCGAACGATCAGCTGGAACGCCTCGATGAACTGGGCCGCTGGTTGCAAAGCCACGGCAGGGCCATCTACGGCACACGCGGCGGCCCGTTCCTGCCCTCCTCTACGGCTGGCTTCACGCGGTCAGGCAGGACGATCTTCTTGCACCTCTTGCCGAGCAATGGCTCTGCGCCACCCAGCAGCATGACCATTCCTGCATTCAGTACCGGCCCAAAGCTGTTACGCGCTCGGGTATTGGGTGAGAAGACGGACGTGACGCTGCGCTCCGTCCCGGGAGGCGGATTCAGCCTTTCACTTCCCAAAGCTTCCTCCGACTCACCGACCGTGATTGTGGAGCTGACTTACGACGGTTCAGTGATGGGGCTGCCGGTACAGTCCCTTTAAGGATGCTCTGATTTATTCGGCGTAGGTGGGACCGGTCCTGTCTGCGAGCAGATCACAGGTGCGATGGCGAAGGCAGACTGGCGCATCGTCGAGCCATCGCGCCGAGGAGATGCGCGCAGACAGGGCCGGTAACGCCTGCGCCGAATAAATCAGAGCATCCTTAATCTTACTGTGTCATAAAAATCAATGTAATATGTGTATAACTTGATGCCATGGGTGAGAGGCGATGAGGACGGTGTCAAACCGCTTCGAGAAGTATCTGGAGTACTTGGCGGAAGGACTGGGTCAT
>NZ_DATEJY010000055.1:0-11367 GCF_035277725.1 Dyella sp.
ACCCAGCGACTTGCATTTCGCCCAAGACACTGGGCCCCGGCTTTCGCCGGGGCGACGATTTCCGGTGACGTTGAATTTACAAGAAAAATTTTCGCCGTCGGGCTACGTGTCGAGATCTAATCAATCAAAAAGACTTTTCCCGGACAGCGGTGCGCGAAAGCGGGAATCCATTGTTGCTCTGAGGCCAAGGCGAACATGGATGCCCGCTTTCGCGGGCGTGACGACCATGGGGGAGCTACGGGCTGGGATGCAATCCCAGCATTTACCATGCACCCGACGCTGGGATTTTCATCCCAGCCTACGGGCAACGCGCAACGAACTACTGCACCACCACGTAATTCAAACCTTCATCCGTCGCCACCAGCAGCACCAGCTGACGCGGACGCGCCGCCGCCAGCCCCTGCAAATCCCGCAGGCTGGTAATGCGCCGATTGCCCACGCCGACGATCACATCACCCGACGAAAGCCCCGCCTGCGCCGCGCGGCTGTTCGGATTCACCGTCGACGCCACCACGCCTGTCACCCCCTGGCTGGCCTGCTCGTCGCTGAGATCGCTGAAGGTCACGCCGGCGAGGCGCGGATCGAGCTTGGCGCCATCCACCATGGCCGTCTTCTGCGGCGTAAGCTGCGCCGTCACCTTGCGCGTCGCGCCATTGCGCAACGTCATCAGCGTCACCGTGCTGTTCGGTGGCAGCAAGCCGATCGCATTGGTGAGCTCACCCGCATCATGCAGATCCTTGCCATTCACCGCGGTAATCACATCGCCTTCCTGCAGGCCGGCACGCTCGGCCGCCGAACCCGGCAGCACGCGCGTCACCACCGAGCCCTCGTTGCTCTTCAGGTTGAGCACGCGCGCAATGTTTGGCGTGATGTCCTGCGTCTGCGCGCCGAGGCTCCCGCGGCTCACCTTGCCGTGTGCGATCAACTGCTGCATCACCTCGGTGGCAACATCGCTGGGAATGGCAAAGCCAATACCCACGTTGCCGCCCGACGGCGACAGGATCATGGTGTTGATACCCACCAGTTCACCACGCAGGTTCACCAGCGGACCGCCGGAGTTACCGGGATTGATCGACGCATCGGTCTGGATGAAATTCTGGAAGCTCGAACCACCCAGGCCCGAACGCCCCAGTGCGGAGACGATGCCCGACGTCACCGTCTGTCCCAACCCGAATGGCTCGCCCACCGCCACCACGAAGTCACCCACGCGCAGCGTCGACGAATCGGAGATCGGTAACGCCTGCAACTTGTCGGCGTTGATCTTCACCACCGCCACGTCGGTCGCCGGATCGGTACCCACCAGCGTGCCCTTGAAGTTGCGGCCATCCTGCAGCGTCACCGTGATGTCATCGGCGCCGCCCACCACATGATTGTTGGTGAGGATGTAACCCTTCGCCGCATCCACGATCACGCCTGAGCCAAGGCTCTGTTCCACCTGTTCGCGCGGCGTGCCCTGTAGGCCGAAGAACTGGCGGAACACCGGATCGTCGAAGAACGGATTGCGTACCCGCACCCGCGTCTTGCTGGAAATGTTCACCACCGCCGGCGTCACCTTTTCCAACATGGGCGCGAGCGAAGGCAGCGGCTGGCCGTCGATGGCCGAGGGCAACACCGCGTGCGCGTGCAACGGAAGCACGGCGAGTGATGCGGCGACAAACAGGGCAGTAAAACTGCGGAGAAAACGCGGGCGCATGAAGTCTCCTGGAGCGAATGAAAACTGCTGGTTCGACTCGCCGCGGGGCGGACGGTTCCCAAGCATGCAACGTGCCGCAGGCACGGATGCAACGTCCCGAATCGCGGCGAGGCATTTTAAATCGCATGTGTCAGACGGTTGCGCTAGCGCAACTCGGCATGCGCAACGAAACAACTTCAGCTTAAATCCCGTGATGGTGCAGTCAGCCCTTTACATCCTGCGATGGCAGGGGTAACGTTCGCCCAGTCGCAACCACAACATCTTGTGTGCAGATGTCCTTCTGTCACCCAAGTGGTGGGGCGGCGAACAACGTCAGTGGGGGCTGTCGCCAATCGCGAAAACCCAGGCCCGACCCTCATGCGCGGGGCATGAATCGGGACGCCAGGTCATTTGCCGGCCACTGATGTCCTTACACCAATAAGACAAGAAACCAACGGGGCCGTGAGGCCATGCAGGAGGTCAGGAAGCCCATGAGCACATTGCGTGCAACAAACACTGGTCGCGATGCCGCCGCCATTCCGCTGCAGCCCGCCTCGCAAGACATCTGGGACAAGAAGTACCGCCTGCGCACCAAGAACGGCGACCCGGTCGACGCCACCATCGACGACAGCTGGCAGCGCGTCGCGCGCGCCCTCGCCGAGGTGGAAGCCACGCCCGAACTGCGCGAACACTGGTATGAGCGTTTCTTGTGGGCACTGCGCCGCGGTGCCATTCCCGCCGGCCGCATCACCTCCAACGCTGGCGCGCTGGAACACAAGCCCGCCACATCCACCATCAACTGCACCGTGTCCGGCACCATCCGCGATTCGATGGACGACATCCTGCAGAAGGTGCACGAAGCCGGCCTCACGCTGAAAGCGGGCTGTGGAATCGGCTATGAATTTTCCACGCTGCGTCCGCGCGGCGCATACGTGTCGGGTGCCGGCGCTTACACCAGCGGCCCGCTCTCCTTCATGGATATCTACGACAAGATGTGCTTCACCGTGTCTTCCGCCGGCGGCCGCCGCGGTGCACAGATGGGCACGTTCGACGTCAGCCATCCGGACGTCAAGGAATTCATCCGCGCCAAGCGCGAAAACGGCCGCCTGCGCCAGTTCAACCTGTCGCTGCTGATCACCGACGGCTTCATGCAAGCCGTCGAGCACGACCAGGATTGGCCGATGGTCTTCCCCGTGCACGTCAAAGAGCAGGGCGACATCGACCTCCACGACGCCAGCAAGGTCGTGTGGCGCGAATGGCCCACTACAGAAAATTATGTCGTGCGCGACGACGGTCTGGTCGCTTGCAAGATTTATGGGCACATCCGTGCACGTCATCTGTGGGACATGATCATGGTCTCCACCTACGACTACGCCGAGCCCGGGTTCATCCTCATCGACAAGGTGAACGAGATGAACAACAACTGGTGGTGCGAGCACATTCGCGCTACCAACCCGTGCGTCACGGCCGACACCTGGGTACAGACGAGCGATGGCCCGCGTCAGGTTCGTGATCTGCTGGGCCGTGGCTTCAAGGCACGCGTGGACGGTAAGGACCATGCAACAGGTGCCGAAGGCTTTTTCCGCACCGCCACCAAGCCGGTACTCGCGCTACAGACAGAAGAGGGTTACCGCCTGCGCCTCACCGCCGATCATCGTGTCCGTCGCGTATCGCGCCTGACCCGTTGGAGCGTGGAAACGGAGTGGTGCGAGGCTGGGCAGCTGCGTGCGGGTGACCGCGTCCTGCTCAACGACCATCGTGACAATGCAAGCTGGACTGGCACGCTTACCGAAGAGCAGGGCTATCTGCTCGGCCTGCTGGTAGGCGACGGCACGCTCAAGCAAGAAGCGGCTGTTCTTTCGGTCTGGACGCAAGCTGCAGCCGTGAACGCGACCGGAAGCGGCGGAGCGCAGGCGCTGATGCGTGAAGCATTGCGCTGCGCCCAGACCTTGCCGCATCGCACCGATTTCAACGGTTGGTCCGAAGTGCAAGGGCGCAACGAATGGCGCATGAAGTCCGCTGCGCTCCGCGACCTGGCGTTCGAGCTGGGCATGAGCATTGGCAACAAAGCCATCACGCCGGCGCTTGAGAAAGCATCCAGCGATGCCTGCCGCGGCTTCCTGCGCGGCTTTTTCGATGCCGATGGCTCCGTACAGGGCGGCCAGACGAAAGGCGTGTCCGTGCGCTTGGCGCAATCGGATATCGCGCGTCTGGAAGCCGTGCAGCGCATGCTGCTGCGTCTGGGCATTCCTTCCCGTATCTATCGCGACCGCCGCGTGGCTGGCAGCACCATGTTGCCCGATGGCAACGGTGGGGTGCGCGAGTACGCCACACAGGCTCAGCACGAGCTTGTCATTGCAGGCGAATCACTGGCCGGCTTCAACGAACGGGTCGGCTTTGCTGATAGCGACAAGGCAGCGCGTCTGAAAACGCTCCTCGCCGGATATCGCCGTACCCTGAATCGCGAGCGCTTTACCGCCACCGTGGCCACGCTGGAGGCCGATGGTGTAGAAGACGTCTATGACGTACAGGTCCCCGGGATTAACACCTTCGATGGAAACGGTCTGCACGCACACAATTGTGGTGAGCAACCACTTCCACCTTACGGCTCCTGCCTGCTCGGCTCCGTCAACCTCACCACCTTCGTGCGCGATCCCTTCGGCCCCAAGGCCCGCTTCGACTGGGATGAATATCGCGACGTCGTGAAGATCTTCACCCGCATGCTCGACAACGTGGTGGAGATCAACGGCCTGCCGCTGGAGCAGCAGCGCAACGAGATCCTTTCCAAGCGTCGCCACGGCATGGGCTTCCTGGGCCTTGGCAGCACGCTCACCATGCTCAAGATGCGCTACGGCAGCGCCGATGCGGTGTCCTTCACCGAAGAGGTTTCGCGTGAAATGGCCGTGGCCGGTTGGGAAGTCGCGCTGGAGCTGGCCAAGGAAAAAGGCCCGGCGCCCGTGCTCAGCAAAAACTACACCGTCACCGGCGACATGCTGCGCAAGCGCCCGGAGATGGTCGAGGACGGCTACAAGGTGGGCGACCTGATTCCCGGCCGCGTGCTGCATGCCAAATACAGCCGCTACATGCAGCGCGTCGCCACCGTGGCGCCCAATCTTGTCAAGGAGTTGGCCGAAACGGGCGCGCGCTTTACGCACCACAGTTCCATCGCTCCCACCGGCACCATCTCCCTCTCGCTGGCCAACAACGCCAGCAACGGCATCGAGCCCAGCTTCGCCCATCACTACTCGCGCAACGTCATCCGCGAAGGCCGCAAGACCAAAGAAAAGGTCGAGGTGTACAGCTACGAGCTGCTCGCCTATCGCGCGCTCATCAATGCGCAGGCCATGCCGTTCAGCGACGACCCCAAGGCCAAGCTGCCGGAATACTTCGTTGCGGCCGATGACATCACACCCAAGGAGCACGTGGACATCCAGGCTGCCTCGCAGCTTTGGGTGGATTCCTCCATCTCCAAGACCGCCAACGTACCGACCGATTACCCCTACGAAGACTTCAAGGACATTTACTTCTACGCCTATAAACAGGGCCTCAAGGGATGCACCACGTTCCGCTTCAACCCCGCTGCATTCCAGGGCGTGCTGGTGAAAGAAGCCGACCTGGAAAACACCCTCTACCGCTTCGAATTGGAGGACGGTAGTGTTGTGGAACTGAAAGGCAACGAAGAAGTGGAGTACGACGGAGAGACACACACCGCCGCCAATTTGTTCGATGCTTTGAAGGAAGGCTATTACGGAAAGTTTTAGTAGTGGCACGCAACGCAAAATCGCGCTACGTTTCCGCTCACCGTGATCAAGCCTGATGCAAGTTCCATAACAACGACCGGAGGGGAATACCCGCATGTCAATCGATACCGAGTTTGAAGTACACAATGACGATCTGCTCACGCCGGCCGCCCCGGTAGCCGAAGAAGAGTCCGCTCCGGCCGCAGCGCCGAAGAAGGCTCGTCGCAAAGCAGCCAAGAAAGCCACTGCCAAGAAAGCCGCTCCTGCCAAGAAAGCAGCGAAGAAGGCAACCAAGAAAGCCGCCAAGAAGGGCGCAGCAAAGAAGGCCGCCAAGAAAGGCGCAGCCAAGAAAGCGGTAAAGAAAGCCAGCAAGAAGGCAGCCAAGAAAGGCGCTGCCAAGAAAGCTGCAAAGAAGGTCAGCAGCAAAAAGACGGCCCGCAAGGCCGCAGGTAAGAAGACGGCCAAAAAGGCCGCAAGCAAGAAAACCGCCAAAAAGGCGGTAAAGAGGTCCACTGCCAGCAAGAAGGCCGGTCGTAAGGCGACCAAGAAAACCGCCAAGAAGGCCGCCCGCAAGAAGTAAGCAATGCCAATCCGGCCCGACGCGAGTCGGGCCGGATTTCTTTTTCAGCTCCTCTCTTTATGAAGTCGACAAAGTGAGGGGCGACCCGCTTTTCTCCCTCTCCCCGTTATTGATCAAAGATGGGGGAGAGGGCTGGGGTGAGGGGCGAATCCAGCCACAGCGCTTGAAAGAGCCGCGAGCGAATCCACTCATTCCTTCAGACGCCAACATATCTACAGGAACACAACACATGACGATCAAGATCGAAAAGAAGATCAAAGGCTACGAGGTCGTCAAACCCGAAGACAAAGCCACACTCGCCGCGCAACCCGCCGCCGAGCAGCCCAAAGAGGCGCCGATGGCGGAAGTCATCCAGATGCACGAAAGCCTGGAGCGCCCCGAGGCCCTGATCGGCTCCACCTTCAAGATCAAATCCCCCCTGTTCGAGCACGCCCTCTACGTCACCATCAACGACATCGTGCTCAACGCCGGCACCCAGTATGAGCAGCGCCGCCCCTTCGAAATCTTCATCAACTCGAAGAACATGGACCACTTCCAGTGGATCGTCGCCCTCACCCGCATCCTCTCCGCCGTGTTCCGCAAAGGCGGCGACGTCACCTTCATCGTGGAAGAGCTCAAGGCCGTGTTCGACCCCCGCGGCGGCTACTTCAAAGCCGGCGGCGTCTACATGCCCAGCATCGTCGCCGAGATCGGGGCGGTGATCGAGCAGCATATGAAGAACATCGGGCTGATCCACGATCCCGAGATGAGCGATGCGCAGCGTGCGCTGATTGCCGAAAAGCGTGCCGCCTACGAGCAAGCCACTCAAAAAAAAACTGAGCTGACCGTCACCAGTCCCACTGATGCTGACACCAACGACTCGGCCGGCTTCCCGCCGGGCGCTACGTTGTGTGCGAAGTGCAATACGAAGGCGTTGGTGTTGATGGATG
This sequence comes from Dyella sp., assembly GCF_035277725.1. Lineage (GTDB taxonomy): Bacteria > Pseudomonadota > Gammaproteobacteria > Xanthomonadales > Rhodanobacteraceae > Dyella_B. The sequence continues at coordinate 6,922 of NZ_DATEJY010000055.1, forward strand.
GGTGTCAGACTTGTTTGAATTGTGGGTATAGCAAGTGTGGTTGATTTAAATCATTTAGCTCTTGAGCAAGGTGGCTTCGGGCCACCTTTTTTCTGGGCGGCATTAGAAAATAGGACATCAAATGATTGAAGATAGAGTTGTCATCGATGCAGAGCTAAATAGATTGCTTTCGATCGATGAAGATCATTTCACCGATCTAAAAAGCAAGGATATCCAGCCGGCCAAATTACAGGAGACCTTTGTTGCATTTGCGAACGCGGACGGAGGTGAATTGTATCTGGGTTTAGAAGACAAAAAATATACAGGCGATCGTATTCGTCCTTTTTTAACTAAAGAAGATGCGAATGCAATTCTCGCTGTATTGTTAGAGCAAACAACGCCTTCGGTAGAGAACGTTGGTGTGGAGTTTCTCTCTATTCCTCAGCGCGGTTATCTCCTGCACATTTCAGTGCCGAAGAGCACAAAAGTTCATTACACGAGCAACGGGGATTGCTATCTTAGGTTGAATGCCAGCAAGGTTAAATTGAAAGGAGAGAGGGTAACTCAGCTGGCATACTCGAAGGGCGCAGCCCCGTACGAACGGGTTGCAGTTGAGTCTGTCGATGTAGAGGAAATGATTGAATCTGAAATTCTTCGTGACTACATGACGCGTATATCTACCTCTTTGGAATCCAGTAAATTTTTGAAAAAGCAGCGATTACTCACAGAGAAGAACGGTAATTTCATGCCTAATGTAGGCTGCGTTCTTCTTTTTGATGAGGAGCCGCAGGCGTCCATTGAAACGCGATGTGCAATTAAGGTTTATCGGCTCAGGACTACAGAGGCTGAATACAAGCGAGAGCATCTTGTTGGAATGCCAAAGACGGTTAACGGATCAATCGAGTCTATTATTAGAGCGGCAATTGCTGAGGTTTCCAGTCTCGTAGACGGAGCTTCCTATCATGATGGCAAAAAAATAGTAAATCTAAAGTACCCCTCTGAGGCAATTAAAGAGGTCCTTGTGAACGCCGTCATTCATAGAGATTATAGTTTGAATGATGATGTGCATATAAGGATTTTTGATAATCGCATTGAAATATCTAGTCCTGGGAAGCTTCCGGGGTACATGACTTTAGATAATCTGTATGACGAACGTTTTTCGAGAAATCCAAATATCGTTAGAATGTTGCATAATTTACCCAACCCCCTGAATCACGATATTGGCGAGGGATTAGATACGGTTCGTAACGAGTTGCGAAAAGCGGGCTTAGTTGCTCCGACCTTTGAGCAACGCGGAAATGCTTTCGTGGTTATTATTAAACATCAAAGACTGGCATCTATTGAGGATGTTGTTATGCAGTATTTAAGTAATAAGCAAGATGCATTTGTTACTAATAAGCTTGTGCGGCAGTTGAGCGGAGAGGGTGATATTAACAAAGTCAAGAAGGCCCTCCAGAGATTGCGCAATGATGGAAAGATTGAGGTCGTTGATCCGAACGCATCTTCGTTTAATTTTAAGTACAAAAAAGTGCAACAGTAGTTTCCCTAGAATCAATCTAGAGCGAATTGGAAAACGGGTCAGGTTGCGTTGTTCCAGGTCGAGGTCAAGTTCACTTCTGAGGCATATGTGGGCCATGGCAAGATGGGTCGGGTTACTCTCGTAACAATTCCAGGTCTAGTTTGGGGCTCAAATAGATCAACTTGTTGCCATCTACCGAAGTAGATTCGGCGGTAAAAACGCACGGAGGGGTCATGGGATCAGAGCAATATCTGGTACGAATAGAGGCTTCGATGAAGATCGACATCGACCTCTATCGAGGTGGCAATGCCACGTCGCCACGGTTCGACAACGTCCGGGACAAGGACGTCATCAAGGTCAAAGACCCTCAGTCTGGCCTTATCAAGGTCAAGGGCATGTCCGGTGGCATATCGACGTTCACCGCCCCACGCCCGGAGCCAAATTGGTGGTGGATCAAGGCCGGTACCATAGTTCCGCATGGATTGGTGGTGACCCGCGACACAACGAATCCGAAAACTGGCATAACGCACTACACCATTCGACCTTCGGAAGATATGTTGCTGACGGCGTATACCGAACAGCTATGCAGCCTGCTGGATGTCTCCAAGCTGCCTATCGAAGAAGCCATTGCTCGTGGCGGTCGCTGGATAAACGGTTGAGGAAAAAGATATGGAATGGGCTGAGATCAACTGCATCATTGAAGCGCTCGAAGTGTTGATAGAAAAGTACAAAACGCTCCTTGAAAGCGGTACGCAGAACGAAGACGACAAATCCGATACAAGCAATGACCTGGCGTATGCAGAGGTGCTTCTTGGTAAGTATGAAGATATGCGGGCGAAAGCGGCGAAAGATTGAAAGTTGTGAGTTCCCTCGATACTCGCATGCAGATCAAAAACGAAACCTTTGAGCGTCGCCTATTCAAGCCAGCAAGTTGGGAGGAGCAGACGTTTCGGTTTTGCAGGTTCCGCGATATCGATGGTCAAGGCCTGCATGTGACCTCCGATTTCATCGATTGCGAATTCGAAAGCGGAGACTTTTACTGGGCACACTTCAACGTGGTCGTATTCGTTGGGGTGGTCTTCAAAAACTGCCGGTTCCGGGGATGTGCTTTCTCGGGCTGCAGGCTGGTCGAATGCCGTTTTGAGAACTGCGAGTTCGCCCAGGACAACCTGGGTGGCAACTGCACATTCGAAGGTTCTCGGTGGTACGGCTGTAAACAGTCCAGCTCGCAAGGGCTCCGTGAAACGCTGGCCGTTTTGGAGCGGTCGGCTCAAGTGCGATAGGCGAAGCGAGCCCTTCCATATGAGCGTGTGGGAAATTACGACTAGTTTGATCGACAGGGTTGCCATGCTCGTCGTGGCTGACGATGACGAAAGCAGCTTTGAGCGAAGCAAGGAACTGGCAAAGCGTTTCGACCTCAGCGGTGCTCGTCTCCATTGGGTGGAGCGTCCAAAGCTTGGTGTATTCGTCGACAAGCGAAGCAAAAAGCCGAAGCCGCGCGCCGATATAAGCCCATTCAAGCCCGGTGCGCTGATGCTGAGTGAAAAAGCTTATCAGGCACTAGGCGATTTCCTTGCCAATTTCGGCCAGTTACTCGAAGTGGATGTAGAAGGCCATACTGAGTACTACTTCAACGTCACTACCATCATTCATTGCCTGGATCGCGAGCGTTCCAAGATACAGCCCTTCGGTTTCGTGGAAACGGCTGTGTTAAATGAGGATGCGATACCAACGGCGCCCACCGTGTTCAAGGATCCAGCGATACAGACAAGCATCTATATCAACGATGCTGCCAAGGCCGACCTGGAAGGGCGGATTGCGCAGCGCGGTCTTACGGGGAAGGGCTTTCGCAGGGTTGACGTCTGAAGCGTGTAGCCGGGATGCCAATCCCGCTAATCTCCGTTGCAGAAGGCAAGGATTTTCCACATGTCTAGGGGGACTCAATGAATCCAAGCGATTTTCGGACAAGAATGGTGCCAGGTTGAGTTATTGCGAAGCCCGTGGTGGGGGAAGGGATAGAGGTAGTTGAGGATGCTTAATCACGTAGTTCCTTTTTTGCTTGAGGAACAGGAAAGTCATGGTCGAGCCAACGCAGCCAACATCGGAAAGCAGAGCCGCAGATAGAAAGAGTTTTTATCTGATCATCTGGTTCTCTATGATCATTCCCGCCTATTTCATAGCTGTTTCGGAAATGCAATCCGGCGTAAGCGTGTACCCGTGGGTCGATACGTGGATTGTTTGCCCAATAGCCCTTATCGGCGGTCTGCGTGTTTTGATGATCGTTTGGAAAAAGTGGCGCGCAGCGAACTTCACCTACGAAGCAAAGGATGGCTCCATGGTCGAGATGACGTTGATCGGTGCCGTATTCCGAGGGGTCTTCTTGGTTGCGATGATGAGTGTTGTGATTGGATTTATCGCCCATGGCTTGATGCGGTTTGTCGTCCAGATCATGCCTGGTCAGTTGGCTATCTACGACGTTCACATCACCAGCTATTCGGGCAGCAGGAGATGTCGACGAATGATGAGCTATCAAGACCCGGTCACGTCGCAAACAGTGATGCTATGCGCCGACTTCGTTCCAGGTAATCTCTACGATGGCGAGCTTCTCCGAGTGAACGAGATTGTCGGGCACCTTGGAACTCGCGTTAGCCGGTTTCGTCTCGAGCCTTAGCAGAGAAGAACGGTAAAAACAGTTCCGGCAAAAACGGTCCCAGGTTCAGTTGTTAGCGGCACCGCTTCAAAATTCGTGATTAAGTCAACAGGTTTTGCCGTGACTGGTCCGTAAACAGTCAGTCGCATAGAAAGAGCGTAAGCGTCACCCGATGTCACATCGACACAACGCTGCCGTCGTGATCAGCAGGCCGACGTTGTCTGCCAGTGGCCCCGAAGCGGCAAAAGCGTGTCGATATCGCGATCGAGCGTGGTGGGAAGGCGGGTGAGTACGTCGG
>NZ_DATEJY010000056.1:0-2798 GCF_035277725.1 Dyella sp.
CGGTGTGGGAACTCCTGTTGTCACTGCTGTCCGGTGCGCGCCTGGTGATGGCGCAGCCTGGGGGGCATATGGATCCGCATTATCTGGCGGAGGTCATCGAGCGCGAAGGCATCACCACCACGCACTTCGTGCCATCGATGCTGCAGGTATTCCTCGATCACGCTCCGGTCGAGCGTTGCCAAAGCCTGCGTCGCGTGCTGTGCAGTGGCGAAGCGTTGCCTTACGCCTTGCAGACCCGCTTCTTCAGCAAGCTGCCTGCGGTAGAGCTGCATAACCTCTATGGTCCGACCGAAGCGGCGATCGACGTCACCTCCTGGATCTGCCGCAATGATGTGCATGAAGGCATCGTGCCGATCGGCCATCCGATCGCCAATACGCAGATCTATATTCTCGATGAGCATCGCCAGCCGGTACCGGTCGGCGTGGCCGGGGAGCTGTACCTGGGCGGCGCCGGCGTGGCGCGCGGCTATCTCCATCGCCCGGAGCTGACCGCCGAGCGCTTTATCGATGATCCCTTTGCGACGCGGCCCGGCGCCCAGTTGTACAAGACCGGCGATCTGGGTCGCTGGCTGCCGGATGGCGCGATCGAATACCTGGGCCGCAACGATTTCCAGGTGAAGATCCGTGGCTTCCGCATCGAACTCAACGAGATCGAGGCGCGCCTGCTCGAACATCCGGCCGTACGCGAGGCCGTCGTGCTTGCCCGCGAAGACGAGCCAGCCCAGAAGCAACTGGTGAGCTATGTGACGCTCAATCCGGAGAACACACTGCAACGCCATGCCGATAAGGAAGCGCACCACGTCGATGACTGGCAGGGCGTCTACCAGACCCTGTACAGCGAGGCATCCGGTGTCGGGCTGGGCGAGAATTTCGTCGGCTGGGATAGCAGCTACACCGGTCAGCCCATCCCCATCGAAGAGATGCACGAGTGGCGGCGGGCGGTGGTTGCGCGCATACAGGCGCTTCGTCCGCGGCGCATCCTCGAGATCGGCGTGGGGAGCGGCTTGCTGCTCGCAGCCCTGGCCCCAGACAGCGAGGCGTATTGGGCCACCGACTTCTCCGCGGCCACCATTCATGCATTACGCCTGCAGCTCGATCAGCAGCTGGCCGGCAAGGTTCAGCTGCGTACCCAGGCCGCGCACGATTTCCGCGAACTGCCGCCGGGGTATTTCGACACGATCGTGATCAATTCGGTCGCCCAGTATTTTCCCAATGTGGGGTATCTGGTTGATGTAATACGCCAGGCCATGGATTTGCTCGCTCCGGGCGGGGCGCTGTTGCTGGGCGACATCCGCAATTTGCGACTGCTGCGCAGTTTCATCAGTGCGGTGCAATTGCAGCAGGCATTCCAGGGGCTGGATGCCTCCGGCATGCGCCAGCGCATTGCGCAGAAGCTGCTTACGGAAAAAGAGCTGCTGGTGGCTCCGGAATTTTTTGCCGCCTTGCCCGAGCACATTCCTGCCATCGCAGGGGTCGATATTCAGCTCAAGCGCGGAGACGTTCTCAACGAGCTGACGCGTTATCGCTATGAAGTGGTTTTACATAAGCAGCCGGCAAAAATCCTCTCTGCCGCTTCGATGCCGGCTTGGTCCTGGCCAGATATGGCCGGCATCGAAACGCTTGCCCAGCATCTGGGTCAGCATCGTCCCGCGCAATTGCGGGTCACGGATATACCGCATGCGCGCGTCCTCAACGAGGTCGCGGCCGCGGACGCACTGCATGCGGGCGAAGCGCTCGATGTGGTGCGAGACCGGTTGAATCAGGTGCATGCCGGCATCGCACCGGAAGCGCTGCACGCCCTGGGCCACTCCTTGGGCTATCGCGTGGCCACAACCTGGTCGCCTCGTTCGAACGCCCATCTGGATGCGCTGTTCATCGAGGTCGGGCAGGTGGACGAAGACACGGTGCTGACCGATCTGTATCTACCGGGCGACGCGGCCCAGGATCTGGCCATTTATGCCAACAATCCTGCCAACTCTGGACTGGTGGGCGATCTGCGCCAGCACGTTGCCGCAGCGCTGCCTGAGTACATGATTCCCTCGGCGATCCTGTTGCTCGAGGCGCTGCCTCTGACCCCCCATGGCAAGCTCGATCGAAAGAGCTTGCCGGCGCCGGATTTCACGGCCGCCGGTGAATACAAGGCGCCCTCCACCAAGGCGGAAATCAAGCTGACCAGGATCTGGGGCGACCTGCTCAAGCTCGATCCGGAAACCATCAGCGCCGACGCCAACCTGTTCCAGTCGGGCGGCCATTCCTTGCTGCTGGTCAAATTCGGCATCGCGATCAAGAGCTGTTTCGGTGTAGAGCTGTCGATCCGGGAAATCATGCAGCACCCGCAGTTGTCGCACCTGGCGGCATTGATCACCGAACTGAGCTTGAAGAATGCTTTGTCCATCGGCTCGGATTACGAAGTGAGCACGGACGAAATGGAGGTCACCCTATGATGCTGCTGACCTTCTTTGAGGAACTTCGTGGCAGAAACATCAGGCTGGACCTGGATGACAAGGGAAACATCCGCGTCATTGGTCCACGCGACAGGATGGATGCGGCCTTGCTGGCCGAGATGAAAGAGAAGAAAGCCGACATCGTCCAGTGGCTGCGAAGCAAGAAGCGCGTATCGCGTCCTGAGATCCAGGTCGCTCCCCAGCACTCCGACTATGCGCCGACGTCCTTTGCACAGCAGCGGTTGTGGTTTGTCGACCAGCTGGCCGGTAGCGTGCCTTACAACATGCCCGGTGCATGGCGCATCCGTGGCACATTCGACGAGCAGGTCGCCGAGCGTGCCCTGCATCGCATCA
>NZ_DATEJY010000057.1:0-61527 GCF_035277725.1 Dyella sp.
CTTCGCCGATGTCACCGCGGATTTCGTCTATGCACGGTTGATGCGCTCGCGCAGCGAGATCGCCACGGGCTACGACAGCGACGAGCTGGATGGCTGGGCGAAACGTGCACACGCGTGGGCAGATGGCGCGCAGCCGGCGGATCTTCCCTATCTTGATAAAGAGCGCGCACCGCAGCGCACGCGCGATGTCTTTGTTTTCTTCATCAGTGCTGCCAAAGAGCGCAACCCGGCCGCAGCCATGGCGCTGATCGAGCGACTGGGTAGCTAGGTAGGTCGGGTTAGCGCTAATGGCACTAACTTAGGCACTTTTATCCCGAATACTGCAAAAAATTTTGAACCCGTCGTCCCGGCGAAAGCCGGGACCCAGTGACGTTTTTAGGCGCCCAAGTCACTAGGCCCCGGCTTTCGCCGGGGCGACGATGCCTAAGTTAGTGCCGCTGGGGGTAGCGCAGCGCAACCCAACGAATTTGGTTTCGAGGCGATATCGTGGGGTTACCCGATCAAGTCCTGGGTAACCCAACCTGCAAGAGCGCTCGTAACGAGTCTTCCCGCTGCGCCTTACGCTCCTTCGCCAGCGCACGCACGCGCTCAAAGAACGGCGTCCATTGATTACCTGCTTGCTTGAACAACACGGCAAACGCCGGCTTCCACTGATCGTACAGACCAAACGGCAGCAACGTGGCGTTGTTGATCGGCTGCGCCACCCACTTGTCGTAGCGATGATCGTTCGGCCAGTTCGCGTCGCGCCATGCGGTATAGCGCTTGCGGAAGTTCTCGATCTCCCGCTGCTTCCCTGCCGCCATCGCCTGTTCGTCCACGCCGCTGGCGTAAAGCTTCTTCAGGCGTTCGCGCAAATCGAGCACCAGTTGGGTGAAACCGTCATCCATCACCTGATCGTGATCATCGCCGACCGGCTCGCCCCGCGCACGATGCCATTCGCGCAGGCCTTCATCCTCCACGAACATCGCATAGCTTTCGTTGAAAGCCGTATCGCCTTTCACGTAGATCTTCTGATGCGCCAACTCATGGAAGACCGTGCCGACCAGTTCGTCGTCATCCCAGCGCATCATGCTGCTCAGAATGGGATCGGCAAACCAGCCCAGCGTCGAATAGGCCGATACACCTCCGATATAGACATCGTCGCCGTTCGCGCGCAAACGTTCGGCACTCGCCCTCGCCTTCTGCTCGTCGAACCAGCCACGGTACGCCACGCAACCGGCGATTGGAAAACACTGCGGAACAGCGTCCACCGAAAAGCGCGGCGTCGCAAAGACATTCCACACCACATAAGGACGATGCAGCGGCACGTAATAGGTGTAGCTGCGGTTGCGCGGCAGATCGAGCTGCTCGGATGCGAATTGCCGCGCCTGCTGGGAAAGCTTCAAGCGCGCCGCCAGCTTGGGATCGGTGGCCGGATCGCTGATGACCTTGCTAACGGAACGTCGCTTGAGCAACAAGGCGCTTTCGCCATGCGTGACGTGTGCGTAATAGCGCAGATCGGCACATGCACCCAGCAGAGCAACCACCATGATGCAGACAATCCATCGCGTGGCGGATAGAAAAAGGCGGGGACGAATCATCCCCGCATTCTGACAAAAGACGAGTACTCAGTGCCCGTGACCGTTCCAACCGCCGCCGTGGCCGCCGGACCAATGGCCACTGCTGTGACCCCCACTGCCATGCCAATTGCCGTGGCCGCCATGCCAGTCGTGGCCACCGCGTCCCCAGTAATGTCCTCGGCCGTACCAGCCGCCATAGCCGTAATAACCCACGCCGCCGTAATAGCCGTAGGGATAACCGTAATAGCCATACGGCTCATCGTAGACAACGGCAGGGGCGCTGCCGTAATACGCATCGCCCGCGTAACCGTTGCCTCGCACATAGCTATAGTCCGGGGCGACGTAACAGCCTGAAAGCAGGCTCATCAGGCCAGCCAGCACCATGCCGGCAAGCACACGTTTGACTGCGATGTTCATGGTGGGGACTCCATGCGCTCTACGGTTTGCAGCCTAGTCCTGCGGCGATAAATGCGCCCTGAGCAAAGCCGGTCCAGCATGACAACCTTGATGACATATCTGGGCACGTTGCGTCATCCCAGCGATGTGCCGGGATGACGACCATGCCGATCAGCTCTTGCCACTTTTGGTCTGATCGCCGCGGGCATGTGAAAGGTGATGCAACGGGCCACTGCCGGCATTGCCGCCGCCATGTTGGGCATGGCCGTTGGCCGCGCCCGGGTTCGACGTGGCTCCGGGCCAATTGGGCCCTTGTTTCAAGCGCTCCTGCTTGGCCCGCAACAGCGCCTGGATATGCGCGACGGCTTCTTCAGGACTGAGATGCGAGGGTTCCGGGGTGGGCGCTGCGGCAGGCTTGGCCGCAGTTTTTTTCGCCGGGTTGGTCTTGGCCGCCGGTGTCTTCGCTTTCGCTGTTTTTGGCTTGGCCGGCGCCCGCGATGCCGCCTGCTTGGCCGTTTTCTTCACGGCTGCTTTCTTGGCGGTTGCCTTCTTCACCGCTGTTTTCGCTGCCGGCTTGGCCGCCGCCTTCTTGACCGTTTTCTTGGGAGCAGGCTTTTTAGCGGCTTTTTTACTGACCGAGGCCGATGTACCGGCAAGCTTGTTCTTGGTCGAATCCTTACCCTGGCTTGCCTTGCGAGCCGCGGACTTCTTCGCAGCAGACTTGCGCGTCGTTGCCATGCGTACGTACTCCAGCGGTGGTAGGTACTCCCATCATCGCGAAGTGCGCGCGCGCGGCAAGTGCCAAACGCTGGCTACATGCCTGGCCGCAACAAGGCTCCCAGGAAATGCGGCAACACCGGCGGATTGGCCAGCACGGTAAACACCACGCCGTAGGCCGCGCCCCATAGATGAGCACTATGGTTGATGTTGTCTCGCCCTTGCCGATCCATGTAGATGGAATAGCCCACATACAGCACGGCATAGATGATCGCCGGCACCGGTATGAAGAACACCCAAATGCGCGTCCATGGCGCATACAGAATGAAACCGAACAACACCGCGGACACCGCGCCGGACGCACCCAGGCTGTGATAGTTCGTATTGCGGCGATTCTTCAAATAGGTCGGCAGGATCGACACGATCAACCCGCCCAGATAGAACAACGCAAAGCCGAACGCACCCAAGGCGCCGTTGTAAATCGGCTCCATGATTCGGCCGAAGAAAAACAGCGTCATCATGTTGAACAGCAAGTGCATGGGATCGGCATGCAGCAGGCCGTAGGTGACCAGCCGGTAATACTCGCGCTTACGTTCGATCGCGGGCGGCCACAGGATCAGATCATCCACCAGGCGCCGATTGTTGAACGCCATGAAGGAGACGATGCAGGTGGCGGCGAGGATGATGAGCAGCGTAATCGGTATGGACATATGACGAATTGGACGAACTTCGGAATCCGCCCATCTTGACGTTCACGCACCGAGTTGTCGACCGTTAGAATGCATGACCGCTCTCGCTTCGTGCTTCTCCTAGTCGTATGAACCCGATCCGCTACATGCACCTGGACGTTTTTGCCGCGAGCCCCGGCGGCGGCAACCACCTGGGAGTAGTCACCGACGCCAGCGGATGGAGCGAGGCCGATATGCAGCGCTATGCCCGCTGGACCGATCTGGTCGAAACCACCTTTCTGTTGCCGCCCGGCGATGCCAAAGCCAGCTATCGCGTGCGCATTTTCACGCCAGATAAGGAAATCGCCTTCGCCGGCCACCCCAGTGTGGGTAGTGCGCATGCAGTGCTCGAATGCGGTCTGGCCGAACCGAAAGACGGCGTGCTGTGGCAGGAATGCGGCGCCGGCGTGCTGCCGATCCGCGTCGAAGGCACCGGCGCGCAACGCGTGCTGATGCTGCAATCCCCTGAAGCACGCGTTGTAAAAACCGGCCTGCATGCGCATCCGCTGCTGGCCGCCACGCTCGACAGCATCGGCTTGGGCAAGCTACCGCCGGCCCTGGTGGACGGCGGCCGTCGCTGGTGGCTGGCCGAATGTGCGGATGAAGCGAGCCTGCGTGCGTGGACACCCGACCACAGCGCCATCGGTGCGCTGGCAGTTGCCAGCGGCAGCATGGGCTTGTGCGCGTTTGCACGCAGCAGCCATCCGGATTACCAACTTGTGGTGCGCGCCTTTCCGTCCGGCGTCGGCATTGTCGAGGACCCCGCCTCGGGTGCCGCCAATGGATTGATCGCCGCCTATATTGCGCACGCGGAACCTGACGGACCACTGGCGCGTGGCTATGCCGTCAGCCAGGGGCGCGAGATGGGACACGATGCGCAGCTGATCGCGCATATCGTGAATGGCACGATCTGGATTGGCGGGCGCACGAATACCGTCATCGACGGCACGCTGCATTGGAGCGCGCACCATTCGTAATCCACGGCCGTCATTCCCGCGGAGGCGGGAATCCATCTTGCTTTTCGTACCAGAGCAAATGGATTCCCGCTTTCGCGGGAATGACGGCGATACATTCCCGCGCATGGACATGGCGATGCTGGCATTTCATCCCAGCCTGCGTTGCCGTGCTACGCGCGGCGATCCAGATTCGCCCGACGCGCGGAGACCTGCGCCAACGCAGCAAGATCCAATCCCTCGGCACCATTGGCCAACGCTTCGATCAAGCTGTCGCGCAGCACGCTCGCCAACGGCATCGGCACCTTCTCCGCTTGCGCGGCATCCTGCGCCAGCATCACGTCCTTCAAGCCCAGCGGCAGTGCAAAACCCGGCGGCGTGAAACGCTCTTGCGCCATCGCTTTGCCATACCCCTGATACACCGGCGATGCGAACAAGGTGCTGGTCATCAGCTCAATGAAATCGACCGCGCTCACGCCATAAGCGCGTGCAAGCACCGATGCTTCGGCCATGCTTTCGATCGCCGACACGATCATGAAATTGCCGGCCAGCTTCACCGCATTGGCGCGTTCCGGGCTATCACCCATCGGCCATAGCTTTGCCGCCATGGTTTCAAGCAAGGGTCTCACTTTTTCGATAGCTCCGTGCGCGCCGGCCACCAGCATGTTGAGTTTGCCTGCGGCCGCCACGTCCGGACGGCCGAACACCGGCGCGGCGACGTAACTCAAGCCGCGCTTGGCATGTTCTTCGGCCAGTTGCTTGGCGAGCGCGACAGAAATGGTGGCGTGGTTGACGTGCACAGTGCCGGGATCCATCGCATCGAGCAGGCCGCTATCGAGGATCACGTCGCGCACGGCCTGATCGTTCGCCAGCATGCTGTGCAGCACCTCGCCCTGCGCGGCGCGATCCGGCGTGCTCATCACTTTGGCGCCCAGCGATTCCAATTTCTGAGCTGCCGCTTCGGAGCGATTCCACACCAGCACCTGATGGCCGGCCGCTACCAGGTTGCTGGCCATGGCGCTGCCCATCGCGCCGAGTCCGAGAAAACCGACTTTCATGAGGAATCTCCTAAATACAGATGCCTAGTGGAGCATGGCCGATGTCCAACCGAAGCGAAGTTCTAGACGACTTCGCCGGCCGCATGGCCCGACGCCCAGGCCCATTGGAAGTTGTAGCCGCCTAACCAGCCGGTGACGTCGACCACTTCACCGATGAAATACAACCCGGGCACGCGCTTGGACTGCATGGTCGCGGAAGAAAGCTCATCCGTATCCACGCCGCCGAGTGTAACTTCGGCCGTGCGGTAGCCTTCCGTACCGCTGGCAACGATCGGCCAATCATGCAATCGCGCGCCTGCATCGTGCAGTTCTGCATCGCGATACTGGCGCATCGGTTTGCTGCCCAGCCACAGCTCGCACAGACGCTGCGCCAACCGGCGCGGCAGCAGATCGCCCAATACATTGCGCAGTTCCGCTGCCGGACGCGCAGCGCGCTGGGCGACCAGCCAATCGCCGATGTCCTGCTCGGGCGACAAATCGATACGCAACTCGTCGCCCGCTTGCCAGTAGGAAGAAATCTGCAGCACGGCAGGCCCGCTGATACCGCGATGGGTAAACAACAATCCTGCGCGAAAACGCCGCTTGCCCACCCGCGTTTCGACTACCGGCAACGCCACGCCGGCCAACTCCTGGTAATGCTCCAGATGCTTGCCGCTCAAGGTCAGCGGCACCAGGCCTGCACGCGTCGGCAGCACGTTGTGGCCGAACTGCCGCGCCAGTTCATAGCCCAATCCAGTCGCGCCCATGCTGGGAATCGAAAGCCCCCCAGTGGCGATCACCAACGAGTCGGCATGCACTTCGCCGTGCGCGGTCACGACCGCAAAGCCTTCGTCCGTTTTGCGAACCCGCTCCACCGCGCAACCGGTTTCAACGCGCACGCCTGCCGCCGTGCATTCGTCCAGCAGCATGCGCACGATCAGCTTGGAGGATTCATCGCAAAACAGCTGCCCCAGCTCTTTCTCGTGATAGGCAATGCGATGCTTGTCCACCAGCGCAATGAAATCCCATTGGGTATAACGCGCCAGCGCGGATTTGCAGAAATGCGGGTTGGCCGACAGATATTGCGCCGGCGTCGCGCCCAGGTTGGTGAAGTTGCAGCGCCCGCCGCCGGACATCAGGATTTTCTTGCCCGGCTTGTTCGCATGATCCAGCAGCAGCACACGCCGCCCGCGTTGCCCGGCGGTGATCGCACACATCAAGCCAGCGGCACCGGCGCCGATCACCAGAACGTCCACTTTCACGCGAGCATCGCCCTTCTCATACGTCCGCCCATTATCCAATAAACTTGGCGCCTACCTTGCTACGGACTTAAAGACCATGCCTTCTTTCGACGTCATCTCCGAAGTCGACAAACACGAATTGACCAATGGGGTCGACCAGGCCAATCGCGAATTGTCCAACCGCTTCGACTTCAAGGGCAGCGATGCGAAGTTCGAGCTGGACAAGTCGGTGATCACGCAAAGCGCACCCAGCGAATTCCAGTTGCAGCAGATGCTGGACATCCTGCGCGGCCGCCTGGCAGCACGGAAGATCGACCTGCGCGCGCTCGACATCGCCGATCCGGAAGTGAACCTGGGCGGCGCGCGGCAGAAGATCACCGTGAAGCAAGGCATCGAGCAGCCCATCGCCAAGAAGCTGATTGCCACGTTGAAGGAAGCCAAGCTGAAAGTGGAAGCGCAGATCAATGGCGACAAATTGCGCGTGAGCGGCAAGAAGAAAGATGACCTGCAGTTGGCGATGGCGGTGCTGCGCAAGGCGGATGTGGAGCTGCCGTTGCAGTTCGATAATTTCCGCGATTAAGACATGCAGTCGCGTAGGCTGGGATGAAATCCCAGCATATACAGGCATGGTGATGCTGGGATTTCATCCCAGCCTACGCGCAGCGCCTCGCGTCTAGGCTAGGCCAGCGGCGATGTTCACGCTGATCGCAATAATGAACACGTTGAAGAAAAACGCCACCACGCTATGCAGCAGCGCCGTGCGGCGCAGCGTGCAACTGGTGATCTGCACATCCGACACCTGAAAGCACATGCCGATCACGAAGGCGAAATACAGGAAGTCCCAATAATCGGGATGGGTGGTACCGGGAAATTCCAGCCCTTCGTGCTGCTTGCCGAAATCGCCGTAATAGCCATGCGCATAGTGCAGCGCATACATGGTGTTCATGAACAGCCATGACAACACGATACTGAGTGCTGCCATGCCCAGCGCCTGAATGCCACCGCCCTTGGCGGCATGCAGCTCGGTGGTCAACGCCACCAGCACCACCACCGATAGCGTTACCGCCACCCACAGCGTGCCGCGCCGCCCGGTATCCTGGCATTGCGCCTGTCTTGCCATGTGTTCGGCGGTAGCGCGATGAAACATGCGCGCCACCATGCTCAGATAAAGCAGCGCACCGGCATCGAAGCCAAGCAGCAAGGCTGAGGCGGGTTTCGCGCCAGTGGCCAGCAGCGCAGCGCACACCGCCACGAACACGATGCTGGATATCGCCAACCACGGACGCGCACGCACAAAACGCACCGGCGCCCAGCGGTGAAGCGTCATGCGCTTTTCATGCGAAGTCGTATTCATGCGCGCAGGTCGCTGTAGGCCGGATGGCGTTCCATCCACACCTGCGCATAACTGCACGCCGGCACCACTTTCCAGCCTTCGCGGCGCGCGGTGTCGAGCGCGGTTCGCACCAGTTCGCTGGCAATGCCGCGTCCGCCTACCTGCTCGGGCACGCCGGTGTGGGTAATGGTCATCACCTGGCCATGCAGGTTGTAATCGAGCTCGCAGACATGCCCATCGACGGTGGTTTCAAAGCGATGTGCTGCAGCGAGGTGCCGGATATCCAAACCCATGATGCCGCTCCGCGGAAGTCGAAGGTGCAAAGCATAGAATGCCAGCCCCGCGTCGGGGAGAGGTGCGGCATCAGGCTGCCACGACCTGCCCCGCCACCCGCTCGCGGCGCACCCGTACCGCCTTGGCCAGGCGATCGAGCACCTCCACCGTGGTATCCCAGCCGATGCAGCCGTCGGTGATGCTCTGCCCGTAGATGAGTTCGCAGCCGGGCGTCAGGTCCTGGCGCCCGGCCACCAGATGGCTCTCCACCATCACGCCATGGATACGCGTTTGGCCACCTTCGAGCTGCGCGGCGATGTCGGCCACCACGCGCGGCTGGTTTTCCGGCTGCTTGGCGCTGTTGGCGTGACTGGCGTCGATCATCAGGCGCTGCGCGATGCCCGCTTTCGCCAGCACGCCGCAAGCACTGTCGACGCTGGCGGCATCGTAGTTGGGCAGCTTGCCGCCGCGCAGAATCACGTGGCAGTCCTCGTTGCCTGCCGTCGCCGCAATCGCCGTGCGCCCGTGCTTGGTCACCGCCATGAAATGATGCGGCCGTGCTGCAGCGAGCACGGCGTCCACGGCAATCTTCACGTTGCCATCGGTGCCGTTCTTGAAGCCCACCGGACACGACAGGCCAGAAGCAAGCTCACGATGCGATTGGCTTTCGGTCGTGCGCGCGCCGATCGCGCCCCACGCCACCAGGTCGGCGATGTATTGCGGCGTGATCAGGTCGAGGAATTCGGTACCGGCCGGCAAGCCCAACGCGTTGATGTCGCACAACAGGCGCCGCGCCAGATGCAGGCCTTTGTCGATGTGATAGCTCTCGTCCAGGTCCGGATCGTTGATCAGCCCTTTCCAGCCCACCGTGGTGCGCGGCTTTTCGAAATACACGCGCATCACGATTTCCAGCGTATCGGCATGCCTCGCGCGCTCGACGGCCAGGCGCCTGGCGTATTCCAGCGCGGCAGCGGGGTCGTGAATGGAGCACGGGCCGATCACGACGGCGAGGCGATCGTCCTGGCCATGCAGGATGCGGTGCAGCGCGTTGCGCGCATCCGCTACGGTGGCGAGGGCCTCATCGCTCGGCGGGCAATCCCGCATCACGTCGGCGGGGGTGGGTACTTCCTTGATTTCGCGGATGCGAAGGTCGTCGGTACGGCTGGTCATGGCAATGTGTTCCTGTTGGTTTCCCGGCGACTGAATGAAAAAAGCCGCCAGGGTGACTGGCGGCTTTTTGGAAAGTGGGTGATCTTGACTCGTTACGATCGCGCACCATGCTCCGCCGCCGGTTTCGGATGGCGATACCAAAAGTAATAGCGGCTGGAGGTGGTGAGAATCATGGAGGCCAGTGATACCACATCATTGCTGCAATGCAAACTGAGGGAATGGACTATGGTCGGCCGCTACGATGCGCTACTGTCCCGCCGCCATCACTTTTTTGGAGTTTTCCATGCCGCGTCCGTTCGCCTTCCTCGCCACCGTCCTGCTCGCCCTGGGCGCCCTCGGCTCGCAGCCGGCCCGGGCCGACGACGTGCCGTCGATGGTGATCAAAGACGTGGTGGTGGGCACCGGCAACACCGCGCGCGACGATTCAGAAGTGCGCATCCAGTACATCGGCTGGCTGTACGACGCCAAGACGCCCGACCACCATGGCGCGAAAATCGATAGTTCCTACGACAACGGCCGCCCGCTCACCTTCTCGGTCGGCGCGAACGAAGTCATCGAAGGCATGGATAGCGGCGTGCGCGGCATGAAAGTGGGCGGCAAGCGCACCGTCATCATTCCTTCCCGCATGGGTTACGGCCGCCGCGGCGCCGCGCCCGATGTACCGGGCAACAGTGCGCTGGTGTTCGACATCGAACTGGTGGATGTTCGCTAGGGCCACGTAGGTTGGGGTGGGCGGAACGCGAACCCCAACGTTGCAGATCATGTTGGGGTTCGCACCCCAACCTACGGCCTGCGTTTCAATTAGGAATCTTGGGCGCTAGGCGCCTATGCCGAATGGCGGCATGATGATCCGGCAGTGACGTCGTACGCCCCCATCCGGAGGATTGCTCGATGAAGCGAATGCTGTGGTCGTTGATCGCCGCCGTTTTCACCCTGGTTCCAGCAGCCGCGTTTGCGGCGCAGGGCTACACCGTCGCCACCGTGAACATGCTGGCTGGCCCTGATCCGCAATACCCGTTGATCTATACGCTCGATGCCGGCACGCCGGTGGACGTGCAAGGCTGCACGGACGGTTGGCAATGGTGCGACGTGATTGCCGGTGGCAGTCGCGGCTGGATCGCCGGTCCGTATATCGAATACCTGTACAACGACCAGCCGGTGATCGTGACCGACTATGGCGCACGCATCGGCATTCCGATCGTGACCTTTGCGATCGGGGCGTATTGGGGCCGCTATTACGTCAATCGACCTTTCTATCGCGATCGCACCCGCTGGTATGGACGACCCATTCCCGTTCGCCCCTACCCCGGGCCACGCCCACCGATCCGGCCGATGCCACGCCCACCGTACGGCGGCAACCGGCCCGGTCCCGGCAATCGCCCACCGGCAAAGCCCGGTACGGGCGGACAGGGCGGCAACTATCCGCCGCCCGGCAGCGGTGGGCACGGTGGCAACTACGGACCCGGCGGCAACCGTCCGACACCGCCGCCCTCCGGCGGCCAAGGCGGAAATGTCGGCCCGCGCCCTGGTAACAACGGCCAGCAAGGCGGCAACGCCGGCGCGCGTCCCAACAACGGCCGTGGCCCGCAAGGCAACCGGCCGGCACCGCAGCCCCGCAATCCGCCGCAACAGGGAAACAACGGCAACAACAACGGCGGCTAAGCTTTTTTATGGCGCAGGCCGGGCTATCCGGCCTGCGCTCAAAATCCGGGCAATGCAGGTTGCGCCAGCTCCGGGCGATCGCCGGCCAGGGCCTGAGCCTTGCTTCGATACTTCTCCCACGCCTGCATCTGTCCCAGCGCGCGATATACGCAGGCTTCCGCCCACGCGGCGCGCCAATCCAGTTCGCTCCAGCTTGAAAGACGGCCGCTGATCGCCACCGCCTGATCGACGTTGCCCGCACTCACCAACGCCAAGGCGTACGACTGTCCAACGCTGACGATAAGTTCTGGCACACCGAGCTTGTCCGCCACGGCCATGGCGAGCTTGAGCTGTTCGAGCGCCTGCTGGTGTTTCCCTTCGCTCCATGCCTGGGCAGCCGTGGCGCGCATGACGTAAAGCGCAATCCACTCATCCTGTTCCATCAGCGGCGCGGCCCAGGCCTTCATGGCTGCCACCGTGCGCTGCACATCATCCGCACGACCGGCGCGCAACAGGATGTTGATCTGGATAAGCCAGGCCTGCGCGACATTGCGCTTGTCATCGTCCTGCTTGAGTGCCGTGCCGTCCATCGCCTTCGTGATCCACGTCAACGCTGCCTGCGTTTCTCCGCGCTCCAACGCCAGTTGAGCCAACAAGGCTTGCGTGGATGCGCGCTGCGCCGGATCGTCGTCTGGCTTCAATTGCCCGAGCAGTTGTTCGAGCACCGTACTCGCTTCGGACGTGCGGCCGTTATCGGCCAACGCGACGGCGCGCAGGATCGCCAACGCATTGCGCACATAGTTGTCGCAAAACCGCATGTTCTTCTGTTCGAACGGCCAATACAGCTCGGTCGTCGCCAGCTCGTCGGGAAATTGCAGCAGCATCTTGTGCGAATACGTCAGCCCTTGCAGCGGCATCGACAACAGCTCGCGCATGCCCATGCGCTGGAAATGCTCATACGCCTGCTGCAGCAACATCAGCGCCTGCGCAAATTGCCCGCGTTGCATGGCAATTTCGGCCATCGATACATCTACTTTCGATTGGCCCACGGTGTCGCCTGCCAAGGTGTATTTGACGCGGGCAAGGCCAAGGTCCATCGCTGCCATATCCAGCTTGGCGTCAAAGAACTCCAGATGCGATCGGTCGAGATAGGCGGTCGCCAGGGCCTCGACATCCTTTTGGCCTTGCAACAGGTGAATCGCTTCGCTCAATGCCGCTTCGCCCTGCGCGTACTGATGCTTGCGGTAATAGCTGTACCAGAGGCTGGTCAACACCTTGGCGCGCAGCACCTGCTTGTCGGCCGGCAATTGCTTCAACAAATCATTGAACGCCTGTTCGCAACGTTCAAACTCGCCCGCATTGCAATGGAAATCCGCTTCCACGTACGCAAACTCGGGCGTGCGGCGCAGATCGGGCGGCGCCTGGGCAAGCAGCGATTGTGCAAGATCCGGATGGCCGGCCAGCTGCGCCGCCTCAATGCGCAACAAGTATTGCTGTTGCGTATCCCCGCCACGATGTTCGGTGCCTGCGCTATAGCCAAGCTGCGCCAGCAAGAGATCGCTCGCCGCGTGCGCCGCATCGAGCACATCGGCGGACGAGGATTCCACCTGCCAGGCTTGCCCCTCACGGCTCTTCGCATCCAGATGCACATGCCAGGTATTGGCAACCAGCGTCACGCGCGGACTGATGACCAGCGCAAACGATGCCAGGCTACCGCTTCCTTTATCCGCCTGGTTCAGCAGATTGAGCACGTATTGGCTGCTTTCGGTAGGCACCTTCGCCGTGCGCAGCTGATTGGAGATCAGATCCATCAAGCCGATCTGCAACCATTTCCAATCGTCTGGCCCGCTCACCGTGGCAGGCAGCACGACGGCGGAACGGTGGTCGAACTGCAATGCGGATGGTGCCGCTTTGGCACTGTGAAACTGCGATCCCCAATACATCGCTGCCAGTGCAACCGTAAACAACAATGCCGTCAGCAAGGCGGGACGCACGCGCTTCGTACGTTGCGGCACACCGCCGTTCTCCGCGATGACAGGCGCGGCAACCGTCGGTTGGGCTTGCGTTGAAGGCGGCTCGGTAGCCTGCACGACTACCGACGTCTCCAGCATCCAGCGATAACCCACGCGCGGCACCGTCTTGATGCAGCGCTGCTCGTTACCCGCATCACCCAGCGAGCGCCGCAAGCGCACGACGGTCTGCGCCAGCAAATTGTCGCTGACGTCGGCGCGTCCCCACACGGCGGAGATCAGCTCGTCCTTGCCGACCGGACGCGCCCGGTTCTCGATCAAGTACACCAGGCAATCGAATGCGCTGGCCGGCAACGCGACCGACACATCGTTTCGAGTCAATTCCCGCGCAAGAGGATCAAGACGACAATCGTCAAAGCAATAAACTGGATTCCCCATGCGGAAATTTTATCATCCAGGTACGTGTAGCCGTTATTTCAAACAGTCAGGATGCGAACTGCGTAAAGTTTTGCTTGCCTGACAAATAACGCAACAGCGATCGGCAGATATCGCAATATCGATTGCGTTCGGCACGCCTGTCACTTGCTTTGGTTTGGCTGCGAATCTTTGTTGCGCGCTCGGAAGCACGGCGTAGCGCATGGCAAGTCCGATCACCTTCTGTTTTGCGCTGTGGCGTATTCGCCGGAGCGACCCGTAGCGTCCTGGAAAGACAGCTTCCTGCAAGCCAACTTGTGATGCAGCCGGCATGTCGATCGCAGCTCTCGCGAACTGGTGGACAGACACGCGCGTAAGTTGGGGTGAGCGAACGCGAACCCCAACCTATGTCATGAGCTGCAGGAGAGCATGGAACAACCTGCGCGGTGCTTCGCCCACTCCGGCCGCTTCTGCGCAAACTGCTCGCAGCCTGGTTGTTCTTCGTACGGGTGACGCAGTACCTCAAGCAACGTATGGATACCTTCGTAATCACCTTGCGTTGCGCGATCGATCGCTTCCTGCGCCAGATAATTGCGCAGCACATAACACGGGTTCGCCGCATTCATGCGCTGCAGACGCTGTTCCGGCGTCCAGGCATCTTCACGCACACGCACGACGTAGTCGTCCAGCCAGCGCAGGAAATCGGCTTCCGCCGCTTCACGCTTGGCACCGTCGTAGAACGCATGCCGCAGTGGCTGCAGTTGCGGTGCGTGAAGATCGACATGGCTGAGTGCGCGGAAGAACAAGGTCATGTCCACTTCCGCCTGGTGCATCAGCCGTTGCAGCGTTTCCATGCGCGTAACATCATCGTCGCGGCATTCCATCAGGCCGAGTTTTGCGGCGATATCGCGGCGTGTCTGCAAACTGTATTCGGCCGCATAGCGATCCAACCCTGCTTGCAAGGGCGCGATGTCGCCGAACAACGGTGCAATCGCTGCCGCCAGGCGGCTGAGATTCCACCACGCCACGTTCGGTTGCTGGCCGAAACGATAACGCCGGCGCATGGCGTCGGTGGTGTTGGGTGTCCAGTCCGGATCGAAATCATCCACCCAACCGTAGGGACCGTAGTCGATAGTGAGGCCGAGTATCGACATGTTGTCGGTATTCATCACGCCATGCACGAAACCCACGCGCATCCAGTGCGCGATCATCGTCGCCGTGCGCGCACAAACCTCGCCAAACCAATCGGCGTACAGCGTTTCGCCTTCGCCGCGCAGATGCGGGAAATCCCGGCGAATCGTGAAGTCGGCCAGTTGGCGCAGCAGGTCGATCTCGCCACGTGACGCCGGCAGTTCGAAATGCCCGAAGCGAATGAACGACGGCGCCACGCGGCAGACGATCGCACCGGGCTCGTTCTGCGGGTGGCCGTCGTAGAACATGTCGCGCTCCACCATGTCGCCCGTCATCACCAGGCTCAGTGCGCGCGTCGTGGGCACGCCGAGATGGTGCATGGCTTCGCTGCACAGAAATTCGCGGACCGATGAGCGCAGTACCGCGCGTCCGTCTGCTCCGCGCGAATACGGCGTGGTGCCTGCGCCTTTGAGTTGCAGTTCCCAGCGCTTGCCTTGCGCCGTCACGACCTCGCCGAGCGACATGGCACGTCCGTCGCCGAGCTGTCCCGCCCACACGCCAAACTGATGGCCACCGTAATTGGATGCCCACGGCTGCATGCCTTCGAGCACGCCATTTCCACCGAATACTTGCGCAAAAAACGGACTGGCGATGTCGGCATGCGTAAAGCTCAACTCCGCCGCCATCTCGGGCGACCAGGCGATGGTGTGCGGCGCGGACACCGGGCTGGGATCGACATGGGAATACAGCGCGCCAGTGACTTGGCGCGCGCCACGACCGTGGTCCGGATCGCCGGGCAAATCACGGATGAATGCGTTATCGAAGTGGAGAGGCGTCAGCGTCATGAAAGTCATATTCGGTCGGGACCATGCTTGTGCAAGGCAGCAAAATTGCGAGCGGCAGCACGTTCTTCACGGCACCTATACATCCGCCGTTAAAGCTTGATACAGTTTGCTCGCGGCTACGCAGGGGTAGTCGGTGGAGTAAAAAATTATGCACATGCTTCTCGCTCGTTCCGCCCTCGTACGCGGAATGCAGCTGGTAGCAGGGATGCTTTCAAACCACACGCAGGACAGTCACACGCACGCCGTCAGCGACGCGCTTGCGGAATTCAAGCTGGTCTCCTGGACATCCAACGCACGGTCGCGACGCGAAGACGAACTGGCTCGCAGTCATGAGATGCAAGCCAAGTCTTAAATGACAAGTCCGGCAACTCATGGAGCTGCCGGTTCAAAGATTCGCGCTATGTCATCCTCTCCCAGCCGACGCCATTCGCCCGGCGGCAAATTTTCCATCTGCAACTGACCGACAGCCGTGCGCTGCAAGGTTTCGACATGGTTGCCGGTAGCGGCGAACATCCGACGCACTTGGTGGTAGCGCCCTTCGGTGATCGACAGCCGCACATGTCGCGGCGCCAGCACGTCCAGCGTGGCCGGCAATAACGGCGTGGTTTCCGATTCCAGCAGCAACGTGCCACTGGCAAACAGCGCCTGTTCGTCGCCGCGCAGATCCTGCGCGAGCGTGGCTTCGTACACCTTGGTGATGTTCGCGCGCGGTGAGATGACCCGATGCAACAACGCACCATCGTCGGTGATGAGCAGCAAGCCCGAAGTGTCGCGGTCCAGCCGGCCAACCGTGGAAAGCGCGGGACTGCGCTGGCGATAACGTGGCGGCAGCAGGTCATACACCACGCGCCCCGGATCCTTGCGCGAACACGTCACACCCAGCGGCTTGTGCAACATCAGCATGATGCCGGCCGGCGGATCGAGCGGTTCGCCATCGATATGGATCTGCGCGTGCTCCACCTTGTCATCAGCGTACAAGACCTCGCCATCGGGACTGGTAATGCGTCCTTCGCGGAACATCCAGGCAACGTCTTTGCGGCTGCCATAGCCGAGATTGGCGATCAGCTTGACCAGCCTCATGTGCGTACATCCTTTGCTTCAATCACTTTGAAACCATCCCGCATGGCCACGCTGCGCACGTGCTCGAAGTGCGTAGCGAGCGTTGCCTCGTAGGGCAGATGGCGATTGGCCACCAGCCACAGACGCCCTTGCGGTAGCAGCGCCTGTGCGGCCTGCGTAATAAAGGCACGGCCCAGGTCTGGCAAGTCCGCCCTACCCTGATGGAACGGCGGATTGCACACCACGGCATCAAAGCGCCGCACGACGCCTTGCGTGACGTCGTGCCAATGCAGCTCGAAGGCAAGCTCGCGTGCGTGCTCGCGCAGGGCGTATTCGATATTCAGCCGCGCAGGCTCCAGCGCGCGCGCTTCGGCTTCGTACAGCGCCAGCGCGGTGACCTTGGGGCAACGCGCGATGATCTGCGCCGCGAGATAACCGTAGCCCGCACCGAAGTCGGCGACGCGGCCGTGCAAGTCCGCCGGCAGATGTTCCGCCAGCAACGCCGACGCGGTATCCACGCGATCCCAGGCAAACAAACCCGGGCGGCTGACGTAACCGGCGCCATTGGCGCGCGGACGATCCAACGCGAGCCATGCTTCAAGCAGCGCCTGGTCGCACGACGCATCCGAGACACCCCAGAACACGCGGCATTTGTGCTTGGAGAGATGGCTTACCGAGCCCAGCAATGCCGAGAGATCGGCCTGCGCGGATTTCGCGCCTTCGGCATTCGGTACGCACGTCACCACCACGCCGCCGCCTTCGGCATAACGCGCCGCCTTGGCGAACCAGGCACGCGCCTCATCACGCTGCCGTGGCGGCAAGACCAGCACCAGCCTGAAGCGTGCATCGGCATCAGCCTCACCCACGTTGCAGCCGCTGCGAATCAGGGCATCGGCAAACGGCTTGAAGCTTTGCTCGCATAACCAGTTGCGCTGCGCGACTTCGCGCAGGCGAAAGCCGTCACGTGCGCGCAGAAACAGTACGCTGTCATCGGCGGGGAGTTGCAGCAGGCCATCCGCGAAAGGCAGGAAGAGTGCATCGAGCACTGCTTCGGGAGCGGATACGTGAAAACCTGGCGTAGTCAAAGCGGTGCCTGAAATTGCGTAGGCTGGGATGACATCCCAGCATGAGGAAGCCAAGGAAAGCTGGGATTCCATCCCAGCCTACTTTCAAAGCCTCGAGCTTAAGAATGCTTCGGCCAATACATGCATGCGATGTTGGGGTTCGGCTGCGCCTAACCCCAACCTACTTGCTCTGCACGTCAGCTATTGCGCCCCATCCGCGCAATCCAGCGATACATCGCAAACGTCACTGCCGCAAAGGCGATCGTGCCGATCCACACCGAGGTGTTCTCAAAACTGTCACCCACCAGTGCGAGCGGCGCCGGCTTGCCGGAGAACACCACGATGGCCGCCACCACCACGCCGATGATGCTTTCGCCCACGATCAGGCCGGAGGCGAGCAACACGCCCAGCTGCTTGGTGGCTTCCGCCTTCGGCGTGCGATCGGCGCGCTTGTCGAAATACCAGCCGACGATGGCGCCGACCACGATCATCAACGTGGTGGACGTCGGCAGATACATGCCCAGGCCGACGGCAAGCGGCGGCAGGCGCACGGACTTGGTGGTGCCCGCAAGCATCGCATCCAGCACGATCAGGCCCGCGCCGATGACGGCACCGATGATGATCAGGCTCCAGTCGATATTGTTCTGGATCACGCCCTGTGCCAGCGCGGAGATCAAGCCGGCCTGCGGTGCCGGCAGCGCATGCGCGGGATTGACGCCGGGCGCGCCGAGGAAGCCATAGGCTTCGTTGAGCAACCCCAGCACCGGCGGAATCACCACCGCGCCGGCGATCACGCCGATCACCAGCGCCACCTGCTGGCGCCACGGCGTGGCGTTCACCAACTGGCCGGTCTTTAGGTCCTGCAGGTTGTTGTTGGCGATCGCCGCGACCGCGAACACCACCGAGGTAATGAACAGCGCAAACGCCACCAGCGCCTTGCCCGAATCGACCGGCAGATCGGACTTCACACCGGCCACCAGCAGCAGCGCCGCGATGATCACCACCAGGATGCCGATGCCGGAGAGCGGACTGTTGGACGAACCGATCAGGCCCGCCATGTAGCCGCACACCGTCGACACCAGGAAGCTCAGGATCAACACGAACACCACGCCGCCGATCACCAGCAGCGTGGTGTGCGAAGCCAGCCCGCTGACCACGCTGAAGTGTCCCAGCAGATACGCCACCGGGATCATGCACAACAGCACGATCAAGCCGACGATGCCGATCGGCATGTCGCGCTCGGTCAGCGGCAGCGTGTCGCCCTTGCCGGCCTTGCGCACGCGCGAAGCGGCCATCGCCGAGGTGAGGCCGCTGACCACCGGCTTGACCAGTTTGAGCAAGGTCCAGATCGCCGCCACGCCGATCGTGCCGGCACCGACGAAGCGCACGTATTTGCTCCAGATGCCCTGCGCAACGTCCGCCACGTCACCGACGCCCGGATGCAGCAGGCTGAAATGCGGCACCGCCCAGCCCCAGCTGATGATGGCGCCGACCAGCATCGCGACGCCCACCCACAGGCCGACCAGATGCCCCACCGCAAACAGCGCGAACGAGAGCGAAAAGTCGTAGCCGCTGGACGCACCCCGGTCGCCGATGCGGAAATATTGCGCGAGGTCCGACGCGAACAGCTTGGTCTGCACCACCACGTAGAACAGCGCCGAGACGATCGAGCCGACCACCACCGCCTTGAGGCCCGCGCTGCCGCCTTCCACCGCGGCCGAGTCGGAGGCTTCCACCTCTTCGCCCGAACCCACCTTCAACACTTCGGCGCAGGCCACGCCTTCCGGATACGGCAGGTCGGAATCGGTGACCAGCGCGCGGCGCAGCGGGATGGTGTACATCACGCCGAGAATGCCGCCCGCCGCGCAGATACCGAACGACACCCAGAACGGAAAGCCGGTCCACCAGCCGACGATGATCAGGCCCGGCAGCACGAAGATGATCGACGACAGCGTGCCGGCCGCCGAGGCGACGGTCTGCACGATGTTGTTTTCCTGGATCGTCGCGTCCTTCATCGCGCGCAGGATGGCCATCGAGATCACCGCCGCGGGAATCGAGGTGGCGAAGGTCAGGCCGGCCTTGAGGCCGAAGAACACGTTGGCCGCCGTAAACACCAGCGTGATCACGATGCCGATGATCAGGCCGCGTACGGTCAATTCGGCGCGTTCCGCACCGGGTCGGGGTACTGCATTCACGGGTGGTCTCCCCAGGATGTCCAGCGCGGAAGATTAGCGTGGATCGCCCTGAGGTTGTTGCCGCATCGCAGGATCACCCAACGCCTTGGTAGGCTGGGATGACATCCCAGCATCGCCATGCCAACACATGCCGGGATTTCATCCCAGCCTACGGACTTGCTATTCCCTCAAGGCCGATCAACGCGCCACTTTGCGAATGTCCCCACGCATCTGCGCGGCGATATCTTCCGCGCCATCGGCCAGCAGCTTGGGCAGCGCCTGGGCATACGCCTGATCGCCCACGCCGCCCGCTACCGACGCCGACGGCTGTGTCTTGTAGTCGTGATCGGTCTGGAAGCCATGCGCCCACAGCGAGCAATGCAGGCCCAATTCCATCGCGACGTTGCCGGGCGACTTGTCTTCATTGACGCGCAGGCTGGTGGTCAGGCCGTTGCAGGTCACGACCAGGTCCTGCACGTAGTTGGAGGCCAGTTGCGTGCCCAGCTGCGATTGCACGGCTGCCGCCAGATCCGGCGACGGTTCCAGCGTGAGCTTGTGGTCCAGCCCGCGCACCTCGAGTTTGTCCGCGCCGCCGGTCACCGTCAGCCAAGGCGCTGTGCCCGGCTTGACCAGATCGCCGAGCGATGCCGCTTCGTGCACGTTCTGTCCACCGCAGGCAGCAAGCAGCGCGGTAGTGGCGATCACCAGAAAACGTTTCATGTGCAACCCCTGTCTCCCCAAAATCAAGCGCCGAATTTAATGCAGCGCAGCAACTGCTTCAATCTCTGATTCCGCAAAAACGTGATCCATGCCTTTGGGCACAATGCCGCGGACGCCCGCTTGGCTACTCTTGCTGGATTTCATGCACCTGAAGGAACCCTCGTGCGCAAAGCTCTCCCATCCACCCTCCTCGCCGCGCTGCTGGTTGCTGCAGCACCTTTTGTTCACGCCGCCGACGATGCCAAACCGGCATCGTCGCAAGATGGCGCAGGTGGCGATGCTTTCCATCTACCGCCGCTGCCGGCCGATGCGCACGTAAGCCAAGCCGTCGACGTGGACGGACGCACGCTGAAGTACACCGTCACCGTCGGCAAGCTGCCGGTGCGCGACGAAAAAGGCACGGTCACCGGGCAAGTGGTGTTTACCGCGTACACGATGCCCGGCAAGAACCGGCCGGTGACCTTTGCGCTCAATGGTGGCCCGGGCGCGTCGTCGGTCTACCTCAATTTCGGCGCGATCGGCCCGAAGCGGGTGAACTTCGGCGTGGACGGCGCCAACCCTTCCGACCCCGCCGTGCTGCATGACAACCCGGGCACCTGGCTTGGCTTCACCGACCTGATCTTCATCGATCCGATCGGCACCGGCTACAGCCGTGCGCTGGTGCCGCAGGACAAGGCCACCAAGCTGTTCTACAGCACCGACAGCGACATCAGCTATCTGTCGCGCATCATCTACGACTGGCTGGTGAAGAACGGCCGCATGGAATCGCGCAAATACCTGGTGGGCGAAAGCTACGGCGGCTTCCGCGGGCCGCGCATCACCGAATACCTGCAGACCCAGCTCGGCGTGGCGATGAATGGCGTGGTGTTGCTATCGCCCTATCTGGACGCTGGCGCATCCGACAACGAGAACGTTTCGCCGCTGCCGTGGATGCTCACCCTGCCCTCCATCGCCGCCGCGCACCTGGAGCGCGAGCACCGGCTGACGGCCGATGCGATGGCGCCGATCATCGACTACACGCGTGGCGATTACGCTGTCACGCTGATGCGCGGCCACACTGATCAGGCCGCCACCGATGCGATGATCAAGAAAGTGACGGAACTCACCGGCCTGGATCCCGTGTTCGTCAAACGCTCCGGCGGACGCCTGGAAACGCAGGCCTATCTGCGCGAGGTGTATCGCAGCGAAGGCAAGCTCGGCAGCCGCTACGACTCCAACGTCACCGCATGGGATCCGTTTCCGTATGCGCCGCACCAGGTCGGCGGCGACCCGATCCTCAACGGCATCATCGCGCCGACCACCACCGCCATGGTCAACTTCGTCACGCAGACGGTGGGCTGGAAATACGACGGCCGCTACAGCGCGTTGAGCTATGACGTGAACAAGGCCTGGCACGATGACGACGACGCCAACGAAGGCTCAGTAAAACAGCTGCGCGAAGCAGTGGCGAATGATCCCAACCTGCACGTACTGATTGCGCATGGCTGGGACGATCTGTCCTGCCCGTTCATGGCCTCCGTGCTGATCGTGGACCAGATGCCTGACATGGGCGATCCCACGCGTGTACAGGTCAAGGAATATCCCGGCGGCCACATGTTCTACACGCGGCCGAGCAGCCAGGCGGCGTTTCTGCAAGACGTCAAGGCCATGTACGGCGTGCGCTGATCAACGCGGCGCGAGCGTTTCCGGATCCACGCCGGGATGACGCTCGCGCCATGCCGCCAGTGCCTGGCGATAGTGCTGCCGCGCCTCCTCGTACAGGTCGAAGATGCACGGATCGCAGCCGTTGCCGCAGCAGTCGCCAGCATCGGGCTCGACCGGCGGACGCGGTGGCGGATCGTCGTGCAGGCGTTTTTCGGTTGGGGAAGATGTGTCGTTCATGGGCAAGCGGAAATCAGACATCATCAACATGGTAGCCCGCCGCCGCGGCATCAAGCGCCCGGTGAATCATCGAATGAATTGAAAGGAGTGTAGTGATGCATAACGTTCCGCCTCGAGCAGGCCGATGGATGGCCGCCCTGCTGTTGCCGCTGCTGTGCGCGGCAAGCAGCGTCGCCATCGCCGACGCTTCGCCGTCGTCATATCGCGTCGTCGGCTACGCCACCGGTTGGGAACCGGCGCAGACCAAGGACGTCGGCAAGATCGACACGCTGATCTTCGCGTTTGCGCAGTTCAAGGACGGTCGCGTGACGCTCGACGACAAGCACGCGGCAGACTTGCAGAAATTGCTCGCGCTCAAGGCCAAGAATCCCAAGCTCAAGGTGGACGTGTCGGTTGGCGGCTGGACTACCGGCGGCTTTTCGGAAGCCGCCAGCACGGCCGAAGGGCGCCAGCTGTTCGCCGACACCGCCGCGCAAATGCTCTCCAGCCGGCATGCCGATGGCCTCGACGTGGACTGGGAATATCCCGGCCACCATGAATCGGGTATCAAGTCCAGCCCCGACGACAAGGCCAACTTCACCCTGCTGCTCAAGGCGGTCCGCACCAGCCTCGATCGCATCGGCAAAGCAGATGGCAAGCACTACACCCTAAGTGTGGCGATTGCGGATGGTCCGTTCGTCAGCGGCATCGATATTCCAGCGATCAATCCGCTATTGGATTGGTTCAATTTGATGACCTACGACTTCGTCAACGCGAACACCCCCACCACCGGCCATCACACCGGCTTGCATGCCTCGCCGCTGATCAAGGGCGACGGCCGCACCACCGACCGCGCCGTGCAGGAGTTCCTCGCTGCGGGTGTTCCGCCGCAGAAATTGCTGATTGGTGCGGCGATGTATGGCCGCGAGTTTGCAGATGTGAAACCTGAGCACGATGGCTTGTATCAAACCTATGGACATTTCCAGGACATGGTCCCGTGGCCCGTGCTGAAGCAACATTTCATCAACAAGCAAGGCTACGTGCGTCATTGGGATGACGTGGCGCAGGCGCCGTGGCTATGGAATGCGAAGACGCATAGCTTCATTACCTACGACGATCCGCAATCGATGGCGGCGAAAGCGGCTTACGTGAAAGCAGAGCATCTTGGCGGGATCATGTATTGGGAGCAGACGACGGATCCCACGGATGAGTTGCTGGATGCGATTTGGAAAGGGTTGAATAACTGACGGTACATCTGCTGTACGAAACGTCATCTCTTCTGCGCTGGCAGCAATGCTCGGAACTTAGGCATGTAGCAACCGGCGTAGACTGCGATGCCCGTCATTGTGAAACAGGAATTCCCGGCAATACCCTGCCTCTTGTTTCACAACGAGCGTTAAAAAAAAAGGTGGCGCAGTTGCGCCACCTCAGTGTTGCATTGAATGATGCCGAACACGAACAGCCATTTGTGGTTCGCACAGGTGCGGGCCATTCTACTGGATCCACATCACCCTTTACTTCCCGTTACTTAGTTTTCGATGGCCTTCACTACCGCCGCATGCGCATCCAAAATGCCGCTGCCGATGGGCTGGTCGGGCGTGCTGGGGAAATGGCGCGCGCTGCTGGTCAGCCAGTCTCTGATTTGAGCGGGCGTAGCGGCAGGAAGTCCAACGTTCTGCCGAGCACTGATCATGAGCGCTACCGTGCCTGTGACCAACGGCGCGGCAAATGATGTACCCACATCTACCGCTATGTAGGGCGACTCATCAGGACTGGGGGCATAAGTACCCGAATTGCTCAGCATCCATGAACACCCCCACCACTCCTGGTTCTTGGCGCAAGTTGGATAATTGCCCGTTGAATCAGGCCGTGCCCCACCCGCGGGCGCCGCCAGCGCAACGGCCTCGCCATAGTTGGAATACCAGGCCCGTGCACCAAAAAAATCCGTGGCGCCAACGGCGATCACGCCAGGGCAACTGGACGGTATGTGGGTGGCATTGTTGGCATTGTTGTTGCCAGCTGAAGCTACCAGAACAACGTTGCGTGCGACCGCGTCCTGGACAGCTCGAACGAGGGTTGGGTAATTATCCGCGCATGTCTGCCCCACTGGTAACAAATTCCCGAAGCTCATGTTGATGACCTGAGCGGGATACGCGGCATCCTCGAAGCCCTCAACGTGACCGCCTGATGCCCATTCAATGGAATTGGCGACGTCTGAAACGTAGGCACCATCATAGGGAACGGTACGGAGCGGCACCAACCTGGCGTTATAGGCCACGCCGGCCAAACCTATGCCGTTGTTGGTCTTGGCGTTGATCACTCCGGCGACCTTTGTGCCATGCCAAGTGCTAGGCCCGATGGGGTTTCCCGGAGGATGGCCCGGATCCCACGCACATTTTTCTCCATACGCAGCATCATCCGAGGAAAAGTTGTAGCCATCACATACCCACGTATCGTTGCTATCAGGGTTAGGCGCCATGCCGGAATCTATGACGGCTATCGTCACGTTCGTGCCGTTCGCCAAGTTCCATCCATTGTTGATGTTTGCGCTACTGGACCCGGGTGCGTAGAAGTTCCATTGAAACGGATCGTAGTCGGGGTCGTTCGGGTCGAACTTCAACGGCACGGTGGAGGATGCCTTACTGCCAACCTCAGCGCGCGGCGGATGAGAGTCCGGCACGGCCGCGACTTCGATGCGTAATTTTCGATCGGGTTCCACGTAAACGACGTCCGGGTTCATTGCAATTTTTTGCATCAACGCGTTGGCTTCGGCCGGATCGAGCTTGCGCGAGGTTTGAACCAGCTCGGCGCCCACACCCAACTTACGTTTATAGGTTGCGGTTAACGGTGATCCCCTTGCGCCAGAGCGAGCAGACACCATGCTACCTACGCCTGAAGTGGTTATCGCAAACTGGACGTCCTTCGCTACTTCCGCGGGGTTGTTGCGAATACCGCTGCCTTCGCGGTAGGAGATGATGAACCTGTCATAGGTGTCAGTCTCCTGATTGCTCACTGCCGATATTTTCGAGGCAGCGGTCTGCTGCCTATTGGTGGCATAGGCGGCTGGCAAGATCAACAACATGGCTGCCATCAGTACTGTATGGCGACGATTGAAAAACGACTTCATATGCGCTTTTCCTTGTGGCAATTGGCTCTTGAGCCAAGGAGCCGGCTATCCCGAATTCCCCGCAAATGGATTGAGCAAACAGCTCAATCCTTCCTTCCTCGCAAGCGCGGAAGGGCAACAAGCATGGTGATGCTAGGCGCGGGGACTCGTCCGAGTCAGTACTACAAGAGCTATACCATTTGTAATACAAGCACTTCGCGCATGTAGGTGCCTCGACCAGACTTCCATAGATACTCACGAGCCCCTTTGCGGATAGCGCTGGTCAAACGCTATCAGTGACAGTCGTACTCAAACGCACTCAACCCTGGTGCTCAGCCTGGCGCTTTCTCAATTCCTTGTAGATCGCCTTCTTTCGATACTTCGGGATGAATACCACGTAGTATTTGTACTCCCACTTGGTGTGACTTAGGCTCTCGGCTTCGTCCTTCGCGACTCTCCTTTCGTGTGCTTGGCGGCTCACGTGGGAGTTGCCGCGGTGGACTCCCGTAAATATCAAATTCGTCCAGCCACCCCGGCAATGCCGGGGGTTTCTTGTTTCACGACGATGAGATGCTAATGCACACGGAGGATATATTGGATGTTATCTGGCGACATTTTGATAGCACGCTAAAGTACCCCCACTACCGCAGGGGAGAGGGCCAATCACGACAGGCGCCAGCCCTCCGGCCTGAGTGACACCATTTACCCCTTCAGCTCGCAGCGTTAGCCCCGGCCCTCCCCTACTGTACGTAGGGGAGGGCTTAAATCACGCTGAAACATGTATCAACCCGGCTTGCGGAACCGATACATAAACTGATCCGTATGTCCCTGGATCGATTTATCGAACACCTTGATCGTGTGCGGATCGTTCGGATTGCGCAGCACGCTGCTTTCGCCCGCAAACACAAAACCCGCTGACTCCACCTGCTTCTTCACCAGCGCCGGGTCGATGCGATGCAAGGTATCGGTATCGGCCATGCCTGACCCCGCCGGCGCAACGTGATCGATCACGATGAACAAACCACCCGGCTTCAGCGCGTTGTAAACCTGCTTGTCGAACGCCACCGTATCGACCTTGCCCATGAACTTGTCCGGATAATCGTGATAGTTCTGCGAGGTGAACACGATATCCACCGGCTCCGGCACGCTCAGTTGCGCGGCAGGCTGCTTGAGTATGCTCACGTTCGAATAATGCGGATCGGCCGTCAGCTTCTGGAATGGCGGAAATTCATCGCCGTCGACCTTGACGTATTCATCGGGCCATAGCGCATAGACATGGCCGTTCGCGCCGACGATGTTGCTGAACACGCGCGTGAAATAACCACTGCCGGGAATCAGTTCCAATACTTTTTCACCAGGTTTCACTTCGCTGAAAACCATCACATCGGTGATCTTGCGGCGTGCATCGTTGCTGGTGTCTTGCCCGCGTGCCGGGTCAGCGACTGCGGCGTGGATATAAGGTGGCACGTACTGTAGCGCGTGCACGTGATTCGCTTGCGGTGTCTGTGCCAGCAGGGCTGCTGCTGGCACGGCCAATGCCGCAAGCAGTACGACAGATATCGAACGCATGACGACCTCCTGAGGGTTGGGAGCCCGTGGATTGTGCTACCGGCTCATAAGGGCCGCCTAGGTGACTTGTGGCCCATTCGCTGGACTACCCAGATAGCCCCCAAGTTCCCAGAACCTGGTAATTGCCTTTTCCCACTACGTTATGGACCAGCACAAAGCGGTCAATCTGCCAAACGACAGGCGGCACTACTGGCACGGCTTGCGGCAGCTCATGCCGGGCGTAAGCCAGCGTGACATGTGGCGTGAACTGGCGTTCGTCGCGTAGCCGCAAACCTGTCTCGACAAGTGTTGTGTGCATGTTGCGCCACAACGCCAGCAACGGCTCCGGCATTTGCGAACCACGCAGTACGCAAGGCGGCTCGCGGCCACGGAAACTGGCGACGTAGTCCAGCATCCAGGCAAATGCTGCTGCACGCATGCCATTTGCCGCGGCCCTCGCCTTCTCCACCACGTCATCCGGCAGCGCTGGAAAATCGCCGAGAAAGTTCAGGGTGGCATGGAAACGCTCGGGCCTTACCCAGCGCGCGCGCAATTCGGGATGCTGTTGCTGCACCAACGCGGCGGCATGATTGATCTCATGACGCGTGGCGGCATCCGGCATCAATGCAAAGAACAGACGATGCGTTTCGGTACGCGCGGCAACCTGAGACGCGGAGGGTTCGATCCTGCTCATGCGCGCAGGGTAACGCATTCGTCATGCAGGCATGCAGGCATGCAGGCATGCACTACGATGCGCAACGGTTCACGACGGATAAATCGCCATGCCCAAGGCACCTGCCATCACCGCCTACGATGCTCAGCCGCTGCACGATCGCGTGGTGTTGATCACGGGCGGTGCACAAGGTATCGGCCGTGGCATTGCGCAGGCCGTGCTCGGCGCGGGCGGCAGCGTGATGATCGGCGACCTGGATGCTGATGCTGGAAAAGCCTGTCTGCAGGGATGGCAAGCAGGCGATCGCGCCGCTTTTCGCCCACTCGACGTGTCGCGCGAAAGCAGTGTGCGCAGCTGGACCAAAGCCGCGCTCGATCGCTTCGGGCAACTCCACGGCCTGGTGAACAACGCCGGCATCGCCGATCCGCATCAAGGCCCCTTGCACGAATTGCCGCTGGAAACCTGGAACCGCTACCTCGCCACCAACCTCACCGGCGCCTTCCTATGCAGCAAACATGCGTTGCCGGCGTTGCAAGCCGCGGGCGGCGCGATCATCCACATCGCCTCCACGCGCGCATTGCAATCCGAACCGGATACCGAAGCCTACGCGGCCACCAAAGGCGGGCTGGTGGCGCTTACGCATGCCATGGCCGTAAGCAAGGGACCGCGCGTGCGCGTGAACACGATCCTGCCCGGCTGGATTGCCACCGACGCCTGGAAGAAACCGCCCGAACGCCATGCACCCAAGCTGAGCAAGCAGGATCATGCCCAGCATCCCGCCGGACGCGTGGGCACACCGGAAGACATCGGCGCGCTGGCCGTCTATCTGCTTAGCGATGCCGCGCGTTTTGTTACCGGCCAACGTTTTGTCGTCGACGGCGGCATGACGATCAAGATGCAGTACGTGTAACCGCTCACCCCGCATCACGCAGAAAGACGGGAAGATCAGTCGTTGGCGGCGGCACCGACATGCCGTACATCATCATCGCCACATGCCCGCGATGATAGGTTGCATGATTGACCACGTGCAGAAGAATGTCGCCACGGCGCATCTCGCCTTCGCCGCCACCGATGAAGGTGAATCCCACGACGTCATCGCACGTCTGCGCATCAAGCGTTTCGGCATAGCGCATATACCATTCGTCGATCTCCGCCTGGGCATTGCGCAGCACGGCGAAGGAGGGACAGGCCTCCGGATTGCGCGAGGTGTAGCCATGCGGCACGCCTTGCAGATGCGTGGCCCATACCTTGTCCATGCAATAGGCGTGATGCAATGTGCGCAGCAAGCTGCCGAACACGATCGGCTGAGTGGCAGTCAACGACGCTTCGGGCACGTCGGCCAATGCCTGAAAAAGCAGGCGATCGGCCCACGCGCGGTAACGGGTAAGCATTTGAAGATGGCGAAGCGGCGGCATGTCTAATCCTTGGTTTTCTGATTGGCATTGAACCCAGCAAATCTGGCTTTGCCGTCTCGACGTTTGATGGGACGATCAGCCTTGAATAAGCGGTATCACGCAGGTCCAACTAGGCAACATTTACGCTTTTTCGTTTAGCAACGATTCGAAAACCGCCAAATCCATCCGGCACAAGGCGTTGCACGCTATATATCAGTGACGGCATGCCTATGCTGCTGAACCGCTACGAACTTGTCACGCGCCGTGAAGGCAACGTGGCGATTCTTCCTGCGTTTTCTCTAGTACGGTGCAGACCCAGGAGGAAACGCCATGAAAACCATCAGCCTTACGCAGCATGTTTCCATGAAGCGGACTCTGCTCGTGCGCGCGCTGGCGGGTCTGCTTGGTGCGATTGCCGCACTCGCTGCGTTGCCACAAAAAGCGGAGGCGGGGGTGTATATCGGCGTCGGCGTTTCAGTGGGCGTCCCGCCACCGCCACTGCCGGTGTATGAGCAACCGCCGATTCCCGGTCCCGGCTACATCTGGACGCCTGGCTATTGGGCATGGGATGGCGCCGAGTATTACTGGGTGCCCGGTACGTGGGTGATTGCACCGTTCTACGGTGCGTTGTGGACACCCGGCTATTGGGGCTGGAATGACGGTTTCTACGTATTCCATCGCGGTTACTGGGGTTACCACGTGGGCTTCTACGGCGGCATCAATTACGGCTGCGGTTATACCGGCGTGGGTTATGCCGGCGGCTACTGGGGCCACGGCGGTTTTTATTACAACCGCACCGTCAACCGCATCAACAACGTGCACATCACCAACGTCTATAACAAGACGGTGATCAACAACGTCAACGTCAACCGCGTCAGCTACAACGGCGGCCGCGGCGGTGTCATGGCGCACGCAACGCCGCAAGAGGCTGCCTTCGCCCGCCAGTCGCGCATGGGACCGATCGCCGCGCAACAACGGCAGATGACCCTGGCCAGCCATAACCCGGCTATGCGCGCCAGCTTCAATCATGGGGATCCGCCGATCGCCGCCACGCAACGCCCCGGTGCGTTCAATGGTGCAGGCGTGACACCGGCGCACGGTAGCCAGTTCACGCCGACGGCATTCAACGCGCAGCGCATGAACAACAACGTGGTGCACGCACCGCAAACGGCGAATAACGGGCCGGCCTTGCGTTCGGCAAACTTTGCGCCGCATGCGAATACGCCGGCCACGGCGAACATGGCGCGTCCCGGCGGCAGCTACAGCAATGTCTATCGGCCTGGCGGCGTTACCGGCGTTGCCCCTGCAAGCCATGCGGCACGGCCGGCCATGAACACCTACCGCGCACCGACGACGGCTTATCGCCCCGCACCGGCATTCCATGCAGCGCCTGCGTATCGCCCGCAGCCTCAATACCGCGCTCCCGCAGCGCCGCAATACCACGCGTTTCGCCCGGCGCCTGCGCCGCATCCGTCAGGTGGTGCACCGCACGGCGGTGGTGGCGGACATGATTCGCGTCACGGGTAACGCATGGCGGAGATTCTGATGGTCATGAAAAAGGCCCGCATGTTGCGGGCCTTTTTCGTCGTTTCAGCACCGCGAAAACGGTCCCCCTGCATTGGCAGGGAAGGTAGTGCATCACCGGCCTCAGCTCAGCACGACACGCATGAACTAATGCCCCACCTGCCCACCCGCCAGCAGCGCGCGGATCATGCGCAGCTTCGCCTTGAACTGCGCTTCGTTCGCAGGTCCCATTCGCACCATCAGCTTCTGGCCATTGGACAGCGCTTGCAACTGCGGATCGACGAAATGGTAATGAGCACCTGACCGCACCACCGCGACAGGTTCATGCACATCCGGTGCGGTCAGCATGTCGTCGATCGCGACGATCAAGCGATCGTTGAAGTAGCCATGCGGATAACCCAGCTCCCGATACGCTTCCTGAAACAACGGGTAATTGTGCTTGTACCAGGTCACCAGCATGTGCGGATCGACGTCGTTCAACACCGTTATGTAGGTCGCATAACGCTCTGCATTGCGGGCGTTAATGACGGTGGCGCCGTTGGCCTCTTCCGTCAGTATGGCGCCGCTTGGCGTGCGCAACGGCAGGATGTTGGTGCTGCCCATGCCTTGGCGCGGCAGCGCATCGACGGTTGCAACCACGCGCGAAATGATCTGGCTTTGCAGCAGCGAGCCAAGGTTGCCGCTGTGGACCATGCCCTGCAGCGCTTCGCGCACACTGGCGTCGCTATCCATAAGGGCCGGCAATGCTACCGTGGATGTTGGCGCCGGTCCTGCGTTTGCTTCTGCAATCGGATGCTGGATGACTGACGACGCCCTGGCAGGTTGTTGCGTCGTTTGCGCAGGTGCCGGCGTTGCCAAAGGACTGGGTGACGCCACCGGATGCATGGCGCGCTGCACCAGATAAATACCCGCCGCCACCACGGCGAAGACGACAATGACGGCTGCGATCCAGCCGCCGTACGAAGTCTGCTTGGGGACTCTACGATTCACGATACTGCCTGTTTCACGGAGGGGAGTGCCCATTGTGACAGGCGTGCACCGTATTCGTTCGGCATGAAGCGCACCGCTTCATGCTGCATCCATCAAGCGACGCGGAAACGCCCTTCCTTGGCGATCGCCGCAAGTGCATCGGCTTCAACAGCAGTTTTGTCCTCGCGCTTTTTCAGGGGTGCGAGTACCGGCATGCTGAAGCTGTCATCGCGGTTGTAGGCCAGGCTGCTGGCGGCATACAGGTCTTCGTAGCTGCTCAGTTTTTCGCGCAGCCATTCGCGCAATTGCGGGCCAAACAACTGTTCCACCTTGCTGTCCGCTTGCTGCGGCAGGCCACTCAGCGCGGCCTGTTTCCACGGCTCCGCCGTGGGATCGGCAATATGCTGATGGCAGGTCTGATCCAGTTCGAGATCAGTCGGGAGTTCCAGGAATTTGCACAGTCGCTGCCATTCCACCGCCGGCTGGCGCACCAGATCTTCCAGGAAAACGAAATAATGATTGCGCACGCCGATGCAGGTGCGATGGATGTCCACCGCGCGATTCCAGCGGCGCGTCCACAACCGCAAGCCACCACTGAACGAGGTGTTGTTGTAGCGCAGATGCGCATCCATGATCGAGGCCAGCACGTCCATGCCGGGACGGATCACATGGATGAAGCGCGCATCCGGCAGGTAGCGTTCGATCTCGGGCAGGTACAGCAAGTGATGCGGCGTTTTTTCGATCCACGCGGCGCGGCCTGCGCGCTCCGCGAGTTGATCCAGCATGGCGAAGAAGCGCTTTACGCACGTGTCCACCCGCCACGGCGCGCGCGCCGAAGCCTGATCGTCACCCAGCAGCGAACGCTGCAAGGCGATGTATTGGCGCCGGCCATAGCGGCGCGTCAGCCCCAGGCGACGCGCGATATTGCGTCGGCGCGGTTGCGCACCCTCATCGCCGAAGCGGTGGTCGAGACCGCCTAGCAAACGAGGAAAGAAATCGGTTTCCGGAAGGGTGAAGATTTGCGGATGCCGCGCCAGCATGGCCTGCACGATCGTGGTGCCCGAGCGCGGGCACCCCACAACAAACGTTCTTTGCATGAGCAGCGACGCCCCCTGCTTATTTTTATTGGCTGCTGAAACCTGGGCCGTGCACCCGGCAAGCGGGCGAACACGTCAGGCTGCCGTAAGTTGACACAACTTACACATCCCTCTTCGCGCTGTCCACAAAAAATACTTACGTTGCAAAACGTTAAGTCGAGTCCGGCCGCTTGCTGACAACCGCCGGCCCGGCACTCCCGTTCAGCTATCCCCTCCCGACCGCCCCCTTCGGCAGCAATGCGCACACTAACGTGCTGGATGTCACAGACGCGTGTTCGTCTGCTCGTGCTTCAGAAAACCGTGCTGGCCAGGCGGCCAGCACGGTTTGCGCGGTCCTGCTTATTATTATTTGCCGATGTCCTTGAGGATTTCGTTGGTGTACCCCAGCTGGCCCACGCTCGGATACGAGTTGCAGGTGGACGATGCCGAACCCGCCGCGCACGGTGTATCGCGATCGAGCGACCAGAAGTGCACGCCGGCCAGACCATTCGCGGTGGCGTAGTTGGTGATGGTGTCGATATCTGCCAGCGTGGTGATTTCACCGGCCGCATCGTTCTGGCCGATCATCGGCGTCAGTTCGATGTGGCTGGCCGGCACGCCATAGGAGTGCTCCAGGTTCTTGACCGCCTGCACCGCCGACTGCCCCATCTCGCAGACGCCGCTCACCACCACGCAGTTGGAAGCGATGGCGCTGCCGTAATCCATCGTCATCAGGTTGATGGTGTAGTTCTTGAGGGCAGGATTGGATGCCTGGATCGCCTGCACCACCCATTGGCCCAACTGATTCACGCCACCGTAGCTGCCATCCGATGCCGCCAACGTTGCCAGCGTGAAAGAGAAACGCAGATTCGGATACTGCGATTGCGCTGCGGCAACGTCGGCCACCAACTGCTGGATTTCCGCTTGCGATTGCCCACCTTCAATATCGAAATCCACGCCGATCATCTGCGCGGTGTAGTACTTGGCAATGAAGCTTTCGAAGGCGGACGGCGATCCGCAGGTAAATACGCCATTGGCGCCGCCAGTCGAGACGATGTAGCTCAAGCCGGCGCTGGCGAGCGAATTGGCCGCCCCTGGCGTGATGTTGGCGGAGATGAACTCCGAGGGCGTCACGCCGGCCCAGTTTTCGCTACCGCATTCGCCGGTCGCGAATGCAAGCGAAATCGCCGGCAACTTCGGCACGTAGTTGGAATACAGGCTGCCGCTGCCCACCACCGGGATGGTCGAACCGGTGACCGCCGTACCCATGGCATAGGTATTCCAGTTCATGTTGATGCTCATGTCCTTGTACGGACTGAACACGAAACCGCTGGGTGTTGGGGTCGGCGTCGGCGTCGGTGTGGGTGTAGGTGTGGGTGTAGGTGTGGGTGTAGGCGTGGGTGTAGGCGTGGGTGTAGGCGTGGGTGTCGGAGTAGGTGTCGGCGTTGGCGTGGGGGTTGGAGTCGGCGTGGGGGTCGGCGTCGGTGAACCGCTGCATGCGCCGAGCGACGTCCACGGTGCACCGCTGCCGGCCGCTCCATTGTTGGTGGCGGGGTTCTGGTTCTGCGTCCAGAAATTCGCCTTGTAGTTGACGCTGTTCTCGCTGACCAGCGCACCGCCGTTGTAAGCCGTGGAAGCGCTCCACACCGGATCGCAACCCGTGGGCGTCGGCGTCGGCGTCGGAGAGCCACTACACGAGCCTTGCGCCGTCCACGGTTCGCCACTGCCCGCACCGCCATTGTTGGTGGCCGGATCATTGCCTTGCGTCCAGAAATTCGCGACATAGTTGACGCCGTTCTCACTGGCCTGGTTGCCGGCGACATACACATCGGTCGATACCCACGGTGCTGCACAAGTAGCTTGCGCATGCACGGTTTGCACGGGCGCCACAGTGAGCACGGTGGTGGAAAGCGCCGCGCAGACGGCGGTGCCCAACGAACTCATAGTCAGGGTGGACCACTTCGTTGATCTCTTCACTTGCATGGGACTGTCTCCACAATTGGATGAACCGTTACAGGTGAGAAATAGCGGCGTGGTGATGACCGCATTCCGGGCGGCCATGCGGGAGCGGACGCCGTCACGCATCCATGCACCGGTATTGCGTTGAAAGAGTTTTGCGATCGCTCACATCGACACGCGGCGCGCTTCCGCCAATCCGCCTTCCGCGCTGTTGCATCCACGACGGTCCGGCACGCATGCCGGACCGTCACGGAGAACTCCCCTGATATCCCTGCTTGTTATTTGCCGAGATCCTTCAGGATCTCATTGGTGTATCCCAACGCCCCCACACTGGGATACGAATTGCATGTAGCCGAAGCCGAACCCGCTGCGCACGGCATGTCGCGATCCAGCGACCAGAAGTGCACGCCAGCCAGGCCGTTGGCCGTGGCGTAGTTGGTGATGCTGTCGATATCGGCCAACGTGGTGATTTCGCCTTGTGAATCGTTCTGGCCGATCATCGGCGTCAATTCGATGTGGCTGGCCGGAATACCGTAGGTGTGCTCCACATTGGTCGCCGCTTGAATCGCGGATTGCCCCATCTCGCACGCGCCATTCACTACTACGCAATTGGCTGCACTGGTGCCGCCGTAATCCATCGTCATCAGGTTGATGGTGTAGTGGTTGATCGCGGGGCTGGATGCCTTAACCGCCTGGATCACCCATTGCCCCAATTGGTTGACGCTGCCGTAGCTGCCATCCGATGCACCCAGCGTTGCCACGGTGAAGGAGAAGCGCAGGTTCGGATACTGCGATTGCGCCGCTGCCACGTTGGCGACCAATTGCTGGATATCCGCCTGCGTCTGGCCGCCTTCGATGTCGAAGTCCACGCCGATCATGTGCGAGGTGTAATACCTCGCAATGAAACTCTCGAAGGCCGATGGCGATCCGCAGGTAAACGTACCCGCCTGGCCACCGGTCGATACGATGTAGTTCAACCCGGCGCTATTGAGCGCATTGATGTTGCCGGAGACGAAACCGGACGCCGATACGCCGCCCCAGTTTTCACTGCCGCACGTGCCGGTGGCGAACGCCAGCGTGATCGCCGGCAGGTTCGGCTCGTAGTTGGAATACAAGCTGCCGCTGCCCACGACCGGAATCGCGGAACCGGTCACCGCCGTCTGCATGACGTTGGTGTTCCAGTTGAGATTGATAGTGATGTCCTTGTACGGACTGAATACGAAGCCGCTCGGTGCAGGCGTGGGCGTCGGGGTAGGCGTTGGCGTGGGCGTTGGTGTCGGGGTCGGGGTTGGCGTCGGAGTGGGTGTTGGCGTCGGCGTCGATGTACACGAGCCCTGCGACGTCCACGGCTGGCCGCTGCCCGGACCACCGTTGTTGGTGGCCGGGTCGTTGCCCTGTGTCCACCAGTTCGCCTTGTAGTTGATGCCGTTCTCGCTGGCCGTATTGCCAGCGGTGTAAATGGTGCTTGCGCTCCACGGCGCGGCGCACGTGCTTTGTGCATGCACGGTTTGCACTGGCGCCGCCGTCAGCACGGTGGTGGAAATCGCTGCACCGACGGCGGTGCTCAGCGAACTCAAGGCCAGGGTGGACCACTTCGTCGACTTCTTCTTCTCAAGCATGTGACTGTCTCCAGACGGATGAACGGACAAGTGAAAAGAACATCGGCGATTCACGACCGCATTCCGGACGGCCATGGGGGACAGTCGCCAACCGCTTCCTGCGCGGCACCGCGTGTTGTCATGAAGCTGCAAAGTGGCGCGAGTATTGGCCCTATATGACAACGTTGTCCAGTGTGATTGGCCGATTTGCCCACGCTAGAACGTGATTCCTATCGCAAAGGAAAAAATGTCATGTGATGCGCGGCATGCATTCACATCGCATGCACATCGCTCACGCTCAACGCGCTGGAAACGCAGGTTTTTGCCGTTGCATCGCAGCAGTCGCCGCATGCGAGCGATGCACGGCCCGCAATGATCCTGGGCAGGCGCGCTCCATGCCGCATCAAAACGGCGCAGCAGGAGGGACGCGAAGGGCCCGTTTTCGCGGCATGCGAAAAACCAGACATGCGTGACAACGATGGCCAGCATGTCCGGCTTTTGTTCGATTCAAAAACCTCGGCGCCGTTGTCGATCCCGGGCAACTA
Source organism: Dyella sp. (assembly GCF_035277725.1). Taxonomy (GTDB): domain Bacteria; phylum Pseudomonadota; class Gammaproteobacteria; order Xanthomonadales; family Rhodanobacteraceae; genus Dyella_B. Next base: position 36,678 of record NZ_DATEJY010000057.1, read on the forward strand.
CGCTCGTCGCATGGACAAGGCCCTTCCCCCACGGAGACATCCGTCATGAACAACCGCTTTCAACGTATCTCGCCCTTCCTGTGGTTCAACGAGGAAGCCGAGCAAGCCGCGAACTATTACGTATCGGTGTTCAACAACTCCCGCATCCTCGCCACCACTCGCTACAACAGCGAAAGCGCCAGGGCCGCACGCCGCCCTGAAGGCTCGGTGATGACCGTGGCGTTTGAATTGGATGGCCAACACTTCACCGCGCTCAATGGCGGGCCAGTGTTTGCGTTCAATCCCGCCATGTCGCTGGTGGTGAACTGCCGCACCCAGGCCGAGGTGGATCACTACTGGAACGCGCTATCGAAAGGCGGGGAGCCAGCTGCGCAGCAATGCGGCTGGCTGCGGGATCGCTTTGGGGTTTCCTGGCAGGTGGTACCAGTGCAATTGATCGAACTGCTGACGTCTTGCGATCCGGAAAAAGCGCAACGCGTGATGAAAGCGGTGTTGGCGATGAAGAAGCTGGAGTTGGATGTGTTGCAGGACGCGGCTGCGTAGGTTTCGCGCAAAACCGAAAGCCGGACGGCCAAGCAACTGCCTTTGATGAATTGGCGTAGGTTGGGTTAGCGCGGCGTAACCCAACGCGTCGCGCCGAAAATGTTGGGTTACGCTGCGCTAACCCAACCTACCGCTTCCGCCCACCGCCCACCATTCATGGTTGCCTGCGAGAGCGGGGCGGCCTTTCGATGAATAAGCAAGCATCGCGTCACTTCGTGCATGACGCACCGCACCATGGCGGCCTATAATGGTCACCGCCCCCGGCCTTTCCTGCCTTTCCCATCATGGCTGATGCCTCACATCCTTCAGCGACCCAGGAAGGTCGTCACTCCGGCGTACTGCTGTCGATCCTCAGCACCGTCGCGTTCACCTTCGCGGCGTATCTGACCATCGGCCTGTCGCTGGCCGTGCTGCCCGGTTTCGTGAATACGAATCTCGGTTTCGGCGCGATGCTCGCGGGCCTGGCGATCAGCATTCAATACGTAGCCACCCTGCTCAGCCGCCCGCATGCCGGGCGCATGGCCGATGCCAAGGGCCCCAAGCGCACCGTGATGACCGGGCTCATGATGTGCGCTGCCAGCGGCGGGCTTTTGTTGCTGGCCGCGTTGGCCACCCGCGTGCCGTGGCTGAGCCTGTGCCTGATCTTCATCGCGCGTTTGGCGCTCGGATGCGCGGAAAGCTGTGTCGGTACCGGCGCCATCGCCTGGGGCATGGGCCAGGTGGGACATCGCCATACCGCCCGCGTGATTTCGTGGAACGGCGTGGCCACCTATGGCGCGCTGGCGGCAGGCGCACCGCTGGGCGTGCTGCTCGACCATCACTATGGCTTTGCCATCATCGGCACCGTGACCTTGCTGCTGGCGCTCGCCGCCTTGCCGCTGGCGCAACTGAAGCGCGCCACCATCACCGTCACCGGCGAGCGCGCATCGTTCCGCACCGTGGCGGCGCGTGTGGTGCCATACGGCATCGGGTTGGCGCTCGGCTCGATCGGCTTCGGCTGCATCGCTACCTTCATCACACTGTTCTATGCCGCGCACGGTTGGTCGAACGCGGCGCTGGCGCTGACGGTATTCGGCGTGGTGTTCGTGGGTGTCCGCTTCATCTTTGCCCGCACCATTCCGACAGTGGGCGGCTATCGTGTTGCGATGGTGTCGCTATCCGTGGAAGCCATCGGCCTGATCGTGTTGTGCCTGGCCCATACCGCTGTGATGGCCGGCATGGGCGCCGCCATCGCCGGCCTCGGCTTTTCGCTGGTGTTTCCCGCGCTAGGCGTGGAAGCCGTGCACCGCGTGCCCGCACATAGCAGCGGTTCGGCACTCGGCGTCTATTCGGTATTCATGGATGTCGCCATGGCGCTGACCGGCCCACTCGGCGGCTGGGTGGCCGGCGGCATGGGTTACAACGCCATCTACGGCTTTGCCGCGCTGGCGGCGATGGCTTCCGTCGTGCTTGCGCTGGTGTTGCAGATGCAGGCGATGAAGGAGCATGCGCAGGCGCAAACGCAACAACGGGATGTGGCTACGTAGGCCGGGATTTCATCCCAGCCTACGTCGACTCGAACGGCTCAGCCCACGTGCAACCAATGCACGTACACGCCGTTCTCCTTGTCCTCTTCCCGAAATCCTTCGCGCCCTTCCGCCACCACGCCCCATACGGTGCGCATGCTGCCGGCGGCAATGCGATCCACGCGCACGTGCTCGCCTTGCGGAATCAGGAACTTCGCTTCCAGCACCATTACGCGATCGGCTTCCCACACCAGCACCGCCTTACGCACCGCGCTGGCACCCCAGCCGAGATGGATCTGCACATCCTGCGCGGGAAAACCACCGCGATTGTCGAGTTTCCATTCCTCGGTTTTGCGCAATAGCGCTTCCAGGCGCGGATCGCTCCAGTCCACCTGCGTGTTCGACACCTTTGGCATGGATTTTATGTGGCTCATACCGCGTTACGTTTCCTGCAAGCATCACGCCAGCAGCTTCCCGTTGCCGCATGCAGCAAGCCGAGTAAACGCTTTGGACGGCTGACGTGCTCAAGCCAGTTATCGGCCTGCCGCCGCCTTTCTTTAGAACGAATCGTTGGGCTTGTTCAGCACCTGCAGCCAATACACGTGGATGCCTTTGCGGCGATCCTCATCACGGTAACCCTCGCGCCCATCCACCACCACGCCCCACAACGTGCGGATGCGATCACCCAGATGCTTGTCCACGCGCACCTGCTCGCCTTGCGGAAGGGCGAACGTGGCTTCCACCACCACGGCGCTGTCGCGCTCCCATACCAGGGTGGCCGATCGGCCCACCGAACCGCTCCAGCCGAGATAGACCTGCACATGCTGCGGCGTGAAACCGCCGCGGTTGTCGATGCTCCAGCTTTCGCTGCGGCTCAGCAGCGAAACCAGCTGCGGATCGTCCCAGTTGACGGGGGTGTTGCGGGTCCAGGTGTCGGTCTTGCTCATAGCCATGCTTCCCCATCGAAGGCAGATTGACGAGGCGGCGATGCCGCGTGTCCGGTGTGGCATGCGAGATGTGAAAAAGCCGTGGAAATCCAGTCGTTGGCCGTTGACGGGTCAGAGCATACCGCTGCGGCCCGTGGCATGGAGAAAACGTGAAAAGCCAGGCGACAGCTGGCCTTCATGTCATCCACCGGCCTGCGTTGGCATGAAAAATATCGCTGCATTGCACCAAAGCACCCTCATAAAACGCGCCACGCCGCGACAGAACAGCACTGCGGCTGAATGCCGCGCTGCACGCTGATCTCAAGAATGGTCCGCGCTAAGGTCGACTCGCGGTTCAGTAGCAACGTTCACAGCTCGGGGGAGTTGATGGCGAAGCAGAGAACACATCGCATTGAGCGATTCATCCGGGTGCATTGGCCCGCCGGGGCATTGCTCGGTGTGAGCGTTTACCTGGACGTCCACTACGGGCGCGGCGCGCACAGCGCCAGCTACATGACCTTGTTGTGGATGGCCCTGATCGCTTGCTGGTTCACCGCTTTCGCCACGTGCGTCGGTTACCGCAAACGCATGCATCGCCTGATCGTGCGCGATCAACTGGCGGACCTGAGCGAGATGCACTGGCGCGTATTCGAGGAGCGCATGGCACAGGCCTTTCGCTTTCGCGGCTACACGGTAGAGCGCGCCGGTCGCGCGGACGCGGACGATGGCCTCGACCTCATCCTGCACAAGCACAGCATGACCACCCTGGTGCAGTGCCGTCACTGGAAACATCGCAACGTCGACGTGAAAGACGTGCGCGAGATGCACAACCTGATGAAGTACCACCACGCTTCCGCCGTGAAGATCGTCGCTTGCGGCGACTACACCGAGGATGCGTGGAAATTCGTCACCGGCAAGCCGTTCGAGCTGATCTATGGCGAAACGCTGCTGGCCATGTTGAGTGACGCGCAATTGCCGATCCATGCTGGCGTGGTGCCATTCCGCGCACCTTCCTCGCCACCGCCGATGCATCATCGGCCGCGTACGGCGGCGCAAACTTGATGGATGAAAAACCGCGCGATGCGCGGTTTTTCTTTTTACCTTGAAAAAGTAATCCCTCCCCTGCTTTCGTAGGGGAGGGAGCAGATCACGCAAGTGTCGTCACACCGCATCATGAAAAATAATCCCCACCGTATGCCGATGCCCCGAGCGAAGCCGGCTCACCCCGTGCCGCATCATCACTCGATACACCCCGCGCGTGCCTTGCACCGGCCGGTGATGTACGGCAAACACCACCGCGTCGCCTTGCTTTAGCGGCACCACTTCCGCCCGCGATTGCATGCGTGGCCGTTGCTCGGTGAGCACGAATTCGCCACCGGTAAAATCCTTGCCGGGCTGCGAAAGCAGAATCGCCATCTGCAACGGAAACACGTGTTCGCCATAGAGATCCTGATGCAGACAGTTGTAATCGCCAGCCGCGTATTGCAGCAGCAACGGTGTCGGACGACGCTGGCCTGCCGCATGACAGCGCTCAACGTATTGCGCGTGGGTAGCCGGATAACGCACGTCGATATTCATCGCCTGGTTCCAGCGATTGGCGATCTCGGCCAGCGGTGGATAGAAGCGAGTACGAAATTGCTGGATCAACGCAGGCAGCGGATAGGCGAAATACTTGTATTCGCCGCTGCCGAACCCGTGCCGCGCCATCACCACACGGCTTCTGAAATGACGATCCTCGCCATACAACGCAGTCAACGCATGACATGCATCTGCCGGCAGCAATCCAGAAATATGGGCGACGCCATAACGGTCGAGGTCCTCCCCAAGGCGATGCCAGTCAAGCTGATCCTGATCGTTCTTGCGCGTCTGTGCAGCCCATTCGGCGTGATGGATCTTCATCGGCAATCTCCTCATGAAACGGCACAAGCTAACGTGCGCATCGACGCATGACACTCCGATTATTGCCATGGCTGCGCCTTCGCAAGCAGCAGATCATTTTTTCACGTGGCGCTGCGGCCCTCGTAAGGCATGCGCAAGCGATGGCCGCATCACCGTTTTGCGTGTTGCTGGTGATTCATGTGCAAATTACGCAAGCGGTACAAGTGCTTGCGTGTCAACGCAGCGTCGAACCTCACAACACTGCTTAATTGAACGGGAACGACACCGGCGCTCGCTCAGTATTCCGTGGCATGGCATGCGCTAGCTTCTCTCCACGCACCCCGCCAGGAGAGGAACACCCATGAAACACCATGTTCTGATGCGCAAGGCCGCAACGCGTTGCAGTGCGCTCGCGCTTGGCGCCTGCGTGCTGACGGCTACGGCTTTTGCGTTCGTAACGACGCCGGTGCAGGCACAGGTATCGATCGGCGTCACCATCACGGCGGGTTCGCCGCCGCCGCCGTTGCCGGTTTACGACCAACCACCCATTCCGGATGACGGTTACATCTGGGTGCCTGGCTATTGGGCCTGGGATGGCGCCGAGTACTACTGGGTGCCGGGCACGTGGGTGATGGCGCCCTACACCGGCGCCTTGTGGACGCCGGCCTATTGGGCCTGGAACGACGACGGCGTGTACGTCTTCCATGAAGGGTATTGGGGCCCCGAGGTGGGTTACTACGGCGGCATCGACTACGGCTACGGCTACACCGGCCGCGGCTACGAAGGTGGACGCTGGGGACCGCACGGCTTCTATTACAACCGCACAGTCAACAACATCAGCAACGTGCACGTCACCAACGTGTACAACCAGACCGTGGTCAACAACATCACCGTCAATCGCGTGAGCTACAACGGCGGCAACGGTGGCGTACGCGCCGCGCCGACGTCACAGCAGATGGCATACCAGCGTGCCCAGCACACGCCGCCGGTCGCGGCACAACGGCAGCAGATGACGATGGCGAGAGAGAACCGTGCACTGCGTGCTTCGGAAAACCATGGCGCTCCGCCGATTGCAGCGACGGCGCGACCAGCTGCATTCACCGGCGCAGGTATCGTCGCGGCGCGTGGGGCGCATGCGGCGGAAGGTGGCGCGCCGCATCCAGGTCCGGGACCGCGTCCCGTTCCGGAAGGACATTCGCAACCCACGCAACGTCCAGGCCTGCCCTCGGAGCATTTCGCACCGCATCCGGGACAAAACCCGAACGCCGAGCCCTCGCGTGCGCCGGTGACACCGAACCGTCCGCTCGAACGACCGGAGAACGTCGGCGCCCCGCACATGCAACCGCGCCCCGAAGCAGCGCCTGCGCCGCGCGAGGCCCCACGCGAAGCGCCCGCCCCGCGCGAAGTCCCGCACTATGCACCGCCGCCGCGCGAGATGGCGCCGGAGCGGCCGCGTCCTGAGCCGCAGCCTGCATATCACCCTGCGCCGCAACCGGCACCGGCTTATCACCCGGCACCGCACCCTGAGCAGGCGCCCCACCCCGCCGAGCCGCCGCGCCAGGCACCACCGCCGCATGAAAACAAACACGAGGAACAACACCCGCCTGGCGGATAAGCCGCTTGTAACGACAAAGCCCTGGCCGCTCGCGCTGGCCAGGGCTTCTTTTTCTCGGCAACCTGAAATGGCTACATCGTCTCGCGCGGTTTCGCGAGCAAAGCCAGCAACGTCAGCACCGCCGCCGCGGACAAGTAATAGCCCACGTACGCCAAGCCATAGGTCTTGGCCAGCCACGTGGCGACATACGGCGCCAACGACGCGCCGAAAATACCCGCGAGGTTGAACGCCAGCGATGCGCCCGTGTAGCGCACGGCGGTGGGAAACATCTGCGCCAGCACCGTGCCCAGCGGTCCGTACGTGATGCCGACGATGCACATGCCCACCACCATGAACAGCATGCCGCTCTGCGCGAACAACGGTGCATAGGCAATGCCGAAGACAAAGATCAGCACCGTCGCCAGCAGCATCACGAAACGTCCGCTCCGCTTGTCCGCCAGCCACGCCGAGAACGGAATGAACAACGCGAAGAACAACACGCCAACCATCTGCACGATCAGGAACGCCTCGCGCGAGTAACTCAGCTTGGACGTCGCCCAGCTCAACGCGAACACCGTCATCAAGTAGAAGATCACGAAGGTCGCCAACGACGCGAACGTGCCCGCGATCAGCGCGCCCGGATGCTGCGTGAGCACGTTGAGCATCGGCACTTTCACCCGTTCATGCTTCGCCATCGCTTGCGCGAACGCCGGCGTTTCGGTCAAGCGCAAACGCATCCACAGGCCAATCAGCACCAGCGCGGAACTGGCCAGGAACGGCACGCGCCATCCCCATGCGAAAAACGCGGCATCGCCCATTTTTTCCGTGATCCACAGAAAAAGACTCGTTGCGGCAAGAAAGCCAAGCGGTGCGCCAAGCTGCGGAAACATGCCGTACCACGCACGCTTGCCAGGCGGCGCATTCTCGATCGCCAGCAACACCGCACCGCCCCACTCGCCGCCTAAACCCAGGCCTTGCCCCAACCGGCACAACGCCAGCAACACCGGCGCCAGCAGGCCGATATGGTCATACGTCGGCAACAGGCCGATCACGACCGTGGAAATACCCATGGTGAGCAAGGCCGCCACCAGCGTTGCCTTGCGGCCGATGCGATCGCCGAAGTGGCCGAACAGTGCCGAACCGATCGGCCGCGCGACAAACGCCAGCGCGAACGTGGCGAAGGATTGCAACGTCGCCGTCGCGGCATCGCTGGCGGGAAAGAACAACTTCGGAAACACCAGCACTGCCGCCGTGGCATAAATGTAGAAATCGAAAAACTCGATGGTGGTGCCGATCAGGCTGGCAAACAGAACCCGGCCCGGTGAGTTGGCCGAAGTGGTGACGGCATCACGCATGTGTTTTGACTTCCCGGTAAGCGGAGCGCCGATTCTGCCAGACACGAGCGCCGGTGGGTTGTCATGAAGCGCGCGTTCTCGCTACCCCGTCGCCCCGGCAAACGCCGGAGCCCGTGTCTTTGCTTTTGATGCACGCCACAAGTCGCTGGGCCCCGGCGTTCGCCGGGGCGACGGTAAGCGATTTTCATGGCGAGGCGCGCCAAGCGCTGCGCGATGTCGGGGTTTGCGTCCCGCTCACCCCAGCCTGCCAAACCTTTTTGCACATTCCGCTTGCCGTCGCTGCAAAAAACGCCGCACCGCGGGATCGTGCGCAAGACCGATCGCCATGTCATACGCATGCAAGCTCTCGCGCTCGTTGCCGATGCGTGCGAACAAGGCCGCACGCGCTGCCCAATACGGTTGATACTCGGCCAGGCGTTTGTCGTCGGACAACACGCGCAAGATCGCCATGGCGGCCTCGGGCCCTTCCAGCTCCGCCACGGCCAACGCACGATTGAGCGCGACGACCGGCGAATACGTGAGTGCATACAACGCGTCGTAAAGTTGTACCTCGGGTGTCCAGTCGCCGCGCCCGGAACGTTGGCGCTCGATGTGCGCCGACTGCAACGCGGCTTCCAATTGATAGCGGCCGATGCGGCCAAACGTGCTTGCACGCTGCAGCAAGGTTTCGGCTTCATCGATCATGCCGGCATCCCACAAGCGCGTGTCCTGCTCGGCCAACGGCACGTACTCGCCTTCCGCGCTACGGCGCGCGCGACGGCGGGCTTCGGTGTACAGCATGCCGGCGAGCAAGCCGAGCGTTTCCGGTTCCTGCGGCAACAGCTCCGCCAGCAGGCGTGCGAGAAAGACGGCTTCTTCGACCAGGTCGCGGCGTGCGAGGTCGGCGTCGTCCGGTTCGCTCCAGCCTTCCGCGTACGTCGCATAGATCGCGGCCAGCACGGCTTCCAGCCGTTCGTTCCACGCATCGCGCTCGGGAATGGCGAAGGGAATGCCGGCTTCGCGAATCTTCTGCTTGGCGCGGCTCAAGCGCCTGCCCATTGCATCGGGTGACACCAGAAACGCGGAGGCGATGGTTTTCGCTTCCAAGCCCAGCACGGTCTGCAGCATCAGCGGGGCACGGATGTTCACGTCGATGGCCGGATGCGCGCAGGCGAACAGCAAGCCAAGGCGGCGATCCGGAAAGGATTCGTCCTCGTGCGTGTCGACGCATTCGGCATGCATGTCCGCGATCGCCTGCAATTGCACCGAGGCCGCCTCGCCACTGCGCTTTCGCCGCGCACCATCGATGCCTTTGCGACGCGCCACCGTCATCAGCCATGACTCCGGATTGTCGGGGCAGCCATGCAGCGGCCAATCCGCCAGCGCCGCGGCAAAAGCTTCCGACAAGGCATCCTCGGCCGCCGACACGTCACGCATGTCGGCGGCGAGATACGCAAGCAGCTTGCCGTAGCTGCGTCGCGCTACGTCATTGGCTGCTGCCCGCGCTGCGTCGGTCACGCTGCGCTGCTCCCGGGCATCGCCCATACCGGGCGCACCTCGACCACACCGTGGCTGGCGGTGGGGCAACGCGCCGCCCAACCCAGCGCTGCGTCCAAGTCGGCGGCGTCGATCAGGTAATAGCCGGCGAGTTGTTCCTTGGTTTCCACATACGGTCCATCCAGCACCTGCGACTTGCCATTGGCGAGCCGCACCGTGGTCGCCGTGGCCGTGTCCTGCAGCCGGTTGGAGCCCACCCACGCGCCGGCCTTTTTCAACGCTTCCGTATAGGCGGTGTAGGCCGCCCCTTGATGCGCCTTTTCGTCATCGGACATGCGGTGCCAGGCACTTTCTTCGACAAACAGCATCAGTAGGTATTGCATGGACATTCTCCGTCGGGTTGGAGCGGGCAACGTGCACCGCCACTCCGATGACGCGCGAGCCGGCGCCGATCGGACATCCTCGCTCAGCATAGCCAGCCCCTTGCCGGCCGGCACGGCCGCAAAGAGCAACCAGATGATTGCATGACGTACCATGCCAGGACTAATATGCAACCAGGAGGTTGCCCATGAACACATCGACAGATCGCATCGAACGACAGATCCACATCAAAGCGCCGCGTGCGAAAGTGTGGCGTGCCTTGGCGAATGCCGAATCCTTCGGCGAATGGTTCGGCGTTGCGCTGAAAGGAAAGCATTTCGTCGCCGGCGAGCCTTGCGAAGGCAACATCACCTATCCAGGCTATGAACACCTGACCTGGAACGTGACCGTGGAACACCTCGAACCGGAACGCCTGCTTTCCTTCCGCTGGCATCCGTACGCCGTCGATCCCAACGTGGATTACTCGCAGGAACCCACCACCCTGGTCAGTTTCGAACTGGAAGAAACCACCGACGGCACGCTGCTGCGCCTGGTGGAATCCGGTTTCGACCAGATCCCCGCACATCGCCGGCTGGAAGCCTTCCGCATGAACAGCGGTGGCTGGGATCAGCAGATGACCAACATCGACACGTATGTCGCTTCGCACTAGCGCACGCAACGCCGGCGCGAAGTTTCCACTGCTGCGCAAGGCCGTGCCGGTCTTCGCAGCATTGGGCGACGAAACGCGCCTGCGCCTGATCGCCCTGCTCTGCACCGGCAGCGCGCTATCCATTGCCCAGCTGACGGCCGGCACCGACATTACACGGCAAGCCGTCACCAAGCATCTGCAAGTGCTCGCCGACGCCGGCCTGGTCCGCGATCTTCGCCAGGGGCGTGAGCGCTTGTGGGAATTGCAGGCGTCGCGCCTGGACGAAGCGCGCCGTTCGCTCGATGTGATTACCGCGCAATGGGACCAGGCGCTGCTGCGGCTGAAGGCAACACTGGAACCATAGCCGTTTCTTACTGCAGCAGTTGCGGCTGCTTGCGCGGCCGGTGTGCTGGCCTTGCGCGCGCATACCGCCCAAGCGTCGCCTCCACCCGCGCCTGGAAGGCCAGCGATCCCAATGCGCGCTGCTGCTGGATGTACATGCGGATATCCCGCAACACGTCCGGCTCGATATCCAGCTCAAACGATTGGCGATACGCCCGCATGTATTGCTCGCGGTAACTGCCGAGCGCGAGATATCTGGCATGCGGAACGATGACGGGATCAGGCAGGCCGAGCGCATTGCAGGCGTAGCTGGACCACGCATAGGCCGATGGCTCGCCCACCAACCCGGCACGCACCGGGTTGAGTTCGATGTAGCGTTGGCAAACCAGCAGATAGTCCTCGCCGATCAAGCAGGATTTGAAACGCCCTTCCCAGAGCGTGCCCGCACGATGGTAAGTGGCGTTGAAGTAACTGACATAGTTGCGGCCGATGGCCTGCATCATGTGCGCGAGCGCACCCACGTGCGCGGGCGTTACCAGAAGATGCACGTGATTGGGCATCAGCACATAAGCATGCACGGCGCAATCCCAGCGCGAGCTGGCGTGCAGCAATTGCACGAGATAGCAGCGGTAATCCGCCGGACTGTAAAAACAGGCATGCCCATCGTGCCCGCGCTGGATGATGTGCTGAGGCACATAGGCAAGGTCGAACCGTGGCGATCGTGGCATCGTGTAGCCTCCATGCGGCGATGCGTGTGTTAGGTCGCGTTATGAAAGATGTCGCCCTGTTGCTTCGAGACCGTGGCACGCGAAAGCGTCGCGTTATTCTGCGAATTTGCGTGGATCGAAATCGAATAGCGCCTGCCTCACGACATGACCGAAGCAGGTTGACACCGAAGCTGCGCAGCTAGCCTTATCGCCCCGCGGTGAAAGGATCGTGACGGCAATCGCACAGTGTGATGCAGCGCAAACGGGGACAGATCGACTTAACGGGGACAGGGAAAGAGACTGATGCGCGCCGGCTCAGTACTATCCCTATCCATGCGGAAAAACTTGAGGAACGGCATGCCTAACGCCATGACCACGATGCGTCTGTTTGCCGGCTGGCTGACCGTGGCCTTGTTCTTGCTGTTCGGCTCGTCCTGGGCCGGCAACATCAGCAGTCCGCTGGCCGCCCTCATCCTCTTCGTATGGTTGTTCCTGGTGATCGTATGGGTTGCCTTCGGCGTGGTGCACGAGGCCGAGGAGCTGGCCCATATGCTGGACGAACCGCTCGGCACGCTGGTGCTGACGCTGTCCATCGTGATCATCGAAGTAGTGCTGATTTCCGCCGTGATGCTCGGTTCGAGCGGCAGTTCCACGCTGGCGCGCGACACCATGTATGCGGTGCTGATGATCGTGCTCAACGGCGTGGTGGGGCTCAGTCTGTTGCTCGGCGGCTTTCGCCACTACGAACAGACGTACAACTTGAAAGGCGCGTCGGCATATCTGTCGGTGATCATTCCGCTGACCATCATCGCGCTGGTGCTGCCAAACTTCACCACCTCCACACCCGATGGCTCCTTGGCGCGGCCACAAGCCCTGGCGTTCTCGCTGCTCACCATTGCCCTGTACGGCGTGTTCCTTTGGTTGCAGACGGGACGGCACCGCGGCTACTTCGTCACGGCTGACGAAGATTCCGTCGAACACGCGGCGCATCAGCCCGCAGCCACGGCCAGCAAGAAACCGTTGTTGCTGCACTTCGGGCTGCTGCTGTTGAACATCCTGCCCATCATCATTCTGTCCAAGAGCCTGGCGAAAATTCTCGACTATGGCATCGACGTCGCGGGTGCGCCCAAGGCCTTGGGTGGCATCATCATCGCCATCCTGGTGTTCGCGCCGGAAGGCATTTCCGCCCTGATTGCCGCGCGTGCGGACCGGATGACGCGCGCCATCAATCTTTGCCTGGGCTCTGTCGCTTCCACACTGGGGCTGACCGTGCCCGCCGTGCTCGCCATCAGCCTTTTCAGCGGCCAATCCGTGCTCCTCGGCGTACCGCCATCAAGCATCGTGATGTTGATGGCAACGCTGATACTCAGCGCCATGACGTTTTCCAATGCGCGCACCACCATGCTGGAAGGCGCGGTGCATCTGTCATTGTTCGCCGTATTCATCGTGCTGGTGTTCAGCCCGTAACCTGCATGTAGGCTGGGATGAAATCCCAGCATCGCCATGCATAAAAGCTGGGATTTCATCCCAGCCTACGAGAAAACCCAAAACACTCAACCGCGGAAAAACAGATAAACCGCGCTATAGGGCACGCGCACTTCCGCGCTCGCATGAGCAGCATCGCAACCAGTCGCAGGCGCCGCGCCACCTTCGGTACGCGTGCGAACAATGTACTGCACACTCGCCATGTCCCCCTTGCCACTATGCGACTTGGCATGCAGCACAAGCCACGCAACCGCACCTGCATCCGGTGACGGCGAGGCGCTCAACATCTCGCCCACCACCACGCTGCCATCCTCGGCTTGCCAGCTTGGGCCGGCGAAATGCCTGCCAATGGCATGGCCTTTCGCATCGCTCAAGGTCGCGTCCGGCCCTTTCAACGTCCACGCATAACTGTTGCCGGCGTCTTTGCAGCTGTAGATCTGCACGCCCTTGGCGAACGCTTCGATGGCGTGCGGTCTGGCTGGCGATGCTTGCGCATGGATGCCGACTGCGAACGCAGGCAACGCAAAAAGCAAACAGGTTCGGAAATTCCGCACGGTGTTCTCCTGATGAGCCTCGACAAGGCAGGCAAGGATAAGCGGCAATGGTGTCGATTGTGCTGCACTGTGCACTACATGAACCGTTGCCAGCGACACCGGCCGATTCATCATCAACCTGCATGGCGTTTGGCATAGACTCCGGCCACGGTTGTCCACCGCAAAGCTCATCCGTTGCGGCGTATTTTGTTGCGACGACCATCTTCGCACGCATCCCAAGCTGGCCCGATGCATGCGACACACATTGCGTAGTGAGGAGGGTAAGTAGATGACTCGCACCCCGCTATATCGGCAGCTTGCTGCCCTGGCCATTGCCGTGGCGGTGATCGCGCCATGCATGCCGGCCCAAGCCCAGTACCGTCGTCCTGATCGCGGCTGGCATCGGCCACCGCCGCCGCCACCGCCGCGTTGGGATAACCGCCATCGTCGCGGCAACGACAACGCCGGCGTTGCCATCGCCGCCGGCCTGCTCGGCGTCGTGGCTGGCGCCGTGATCGCCAACTCCGCCGCTTCCGCCTCGCAGCCGCCTCCGGGGGTGGTCTATCAGTCGTCCGCACCACCACCGCCGCCACCGCCCGGCGTGGTCTATTACGACAACGGCTATGCGCCGCCCCAGGGATATTGATCTGCCCGCATCCAGGCATTAATGCCCGCACTCATGCATCGGAGCATCCCATCATGAAAAATTTTTTCAGCAAGGCTGCCTTACCCATTGCACTCTCCCTGGCCCTGCTTGGCGGCACCAGCATGGCGCAGAGCACGGCGCCGGCTTCGGCCTCCTCGTCCAGCACCGCACCGACGGCCAAGAAATCGCACATGCAGCGACGCATGGACGAAGTGGAACAGCAGATCACCGATCTGCACGAAGAGCTTGGCATCACCGATGCCGAATCGAGCCAGTGGAACGCGTATGCGCAGGTCATGCGCGACAACGCGCAAAACACCGGCAAGGCACTGCACGAGCGCCATCAGAAAATGGAAAGCATGAGCGCGGACGACTCCATGAAGTCCTACGCACAGCTCGCCCAGCTCAATGCGGACAACATGCAGAAACTGTCGTCCGCGTTCACCTCGCTGTACGCCGTGCTGTCGCCCGAACAAAAGCAGACCGCCGATGAGCTGTTCCGCAATCGTCCGCCGAAGCAACGGATGGGCGGGCATAAGGAACGCGAGAGCAAGCCGGCCAGCGCATCGTCGACATCCGGCGGCTGACCCGCATTTCGCATCACGCAAAAGGCCGGAGGCGTCACCGCCTCCGGCCCTTTTTATTTGCACATGTAACTGTAGGCTGGGATGACAATCCCAGCATCGAAAGACCGCCTGAAAAGCTGGGATTTCATCCCAGCCTACCCTCGAGCCAGGCACTGCGCTACGCTGGCCTCGCCCGGTTCCCCAACCATCTGCCGGGCACACATCGACATCCACACGTTCGCTCAGGAGGAAGTATGACTTTCTCTGCTCGTGTCTCGAATAACGTCATGGCCCAGATCAACGTGACGCCTCTGGTCGACGTGATGCTGGTATTGCTGATCATCTTCATGATCAGCGCGCCGGTCATTACGCATAAGACGAAACTGGATCTTCCTCAACGCTCCAGCAAAATCATGGAGACGCCGCCGTCCGTCCATCTTGCGATCCAGGCGGATGGCACGATGTATTGGAACGGCACGCCGGTCAGTTCGGATCAGCTGCGAACGCAGTTGAGTATTGCCGCGATGCAGTCCACGCAACCTGCTTTGGAAATCGATGCCGCGGATGGCGCGGCTTACGATGCGGTGGCGAAAGTGATGGCGGAAGCGAAGGCACAAGGCTTGGCCAGGATAGACATGCTTGGCGTGCAGTGAGTGTGCACGTGGATTGCGCGGCATCCGAAGCGCACATTTATACGCTTGCGATAATCCACTTCCTCCCCTGCAAAAGCAGGGGAGGGTTGGGGCTGAGGTATCCCCACGTTTTTGCCGTCGTTCCGTTTAGGGGAATTGAAGTTCACGTCAAGCCCATTTCAGAGCGAGTCGTCATTCCAGCTTTCGCTGGAATGACGGGTTGGGGCTCTGCGGCAGCTGAAGAATTTTTTAAATTCGGAGCATTGATCCTGGCCATCCCCTACTTCGCAAGAGAGGGGACTGTCCTTCGCGATGACCGCGATGCGCGCTTAAACAAACGCTTTTCGGCGCAACTTACGAAGAGCTACAAAGCCACGGCTGTATACTGCCGTGATGCAAAGCCCCATCCCTTCGCCTGTCTCCACGCTGCTCGACGCCGTAAAGCGCGACGGCTTTTCGTTCGTCACCGCGGATGTCATGCAACCGCTATTGCAAACATCGGGCGATCTAGCGGATTGGGATGCGTTCACTGCCAGCTGGGACTACCTCGGCCCTGACCCCTACCTTGCCGCAACCGGACGGCAGCGCCGCCGCCGTCACGCCACCTATGTCGCCAAGGCACATGGCAGCGTCGCGCTTGCTCCGCATCAACCGCATTACCAGGCGCTGCAATACAACCGGCTGCAAGGCAATATCGAGCGCTGGTTCGAACCGCTCGATCCCGCCATCGCGAACGGTCCAAGCCTTCGCGCCATCCTTGCCTTCTGCAACGATTTCTTCAGCTCGCTCGCGCCTTCCGTTCCAAACTGGCATGTGGAAGTGCACCAGTTCCGTATCGAAGCAAATGCCGATGCGGCGGGCGAGCCCACGCCCGAAGGCAGTCATCGCGATGGCGTGGATTTTGTGCTGGTGCTGCTGATCGATCGCCACAACATTGCCAGCGGCACCACCACCATCCACACGCCGGACGGCAAGCCGCTCGGCGATTTCACCCTCACCCATCCGTTCGACGCCGCGCTGATCCACGATCCGCGCGTGTTCCACGGCGTCACGCCAGTCACGCCACTGGTGCCTGGCGAACCAGCGCATCGCGACGTGTTGGTAGCCACGTTCCGGGCCAGACCCTGACCTCACCCGATTGAAGACAAAGCACGGGTTCGGCATGACTTTCCATATAGTTGCCAAAAGCAACTATATGGATTTAGAGTCGCGCCATGAGCACCAAGCCGATGCCACCGCAGTTTGCCGAGCAGATTGCTGCGATACGTGAGTTCAACCGCTTCTACACCGCCCACCTCGGCCTGTTGCGCCGTCGACACCTGGATGGCGAATTTGCGCTGACAGAAGCCCGCATCCTGTACGAGATCAGCGCGCAGCCAAAGGTGACTGCCGCCACGCTGCAGGACACCTTGGAATTGGATGCCGGCTACATGAGCCGGCTGCTGTCGGGGCTGATCCGGCGCAAGCTGATACGCCGCGTCACGTCAGATACGGATGCGCGTGAAAAACCGCTGGTACTCACCGCCACCGGGCAAAAGGCTGTCGCGCGGCTCAATGAGCAATCCATGCGGCACATCCGCGACATGCTCGCGCATCTCAATACGGCCGATCGCGACGCCTTGGTGGCGTCGCTTGCAGGTGTTCGCAGCTTGCTCGAAGGCCGTACGCCACCCTTGCGCATCGTTCGCCTCACCGAGGTCAACGATGACGCGCTCGCCATCCTCCACGAATACTACGAAGCCGTGCACGTGGTGCAGCGGGACAAACCCGGCAGCATCCAGAAGCTGATCGACACGCCCGCGTCAGGTGTGTGGCTGGCGTATCTGGGTGACGAGGTGGCGGGATGCGTCGTACTGCGCAAGCTGGCGAATCTGCGCGGCGCCAGCGAATGCAAGCGCCTCTACGTCAAACCCGGTGCGCGTGGAAAACATATCGCCGACAAACTGCTCGACGCGCAGGAAGCGTTTGCCCGCGATGAAGGTATCGAATGGATCTACCTCGACAGCTACGATGATTTGAAAGCCGCCATTGCGCTGTACGAAAAGCGCGGGTACGAGCATTGCGAGCGCTATAACGACAATCCGCAGGCAACGGTTTTCATGCGCAAATACGTAGGCTGGGATGGCACTCCCAGCTTTTCCGCCGAGCCCTGACGCTGGGATTGTCATCCCGGCCTACGTGCCGCTTATCGGTTGCGATGCGCCTTCCACGCGTCCACGCGCTGCTTGATATACCGATCGTAGTCATCCCCCGTTTCCAGCTTCGCAATACCCGGTTGTGCACCGGGCGCCGGGTCAGGCATCGGCAAATGTCCGGCGAGTTCGGCATACACCTGCTGCAGATGCGAGGGTTTGTTCGCCGAGGGATTCGTGCCCTTCGACTGCGGCACTACGACACCAGATAGCGGATCATCCGTACGCGGCGTGGCCAGGCTGAGCACCGCGCTCACATCCGGTGCGGCGGCATCGCGCGCCGTCAGTGCCGGCAAACCCCAACGCAACTCCACTGTCTTCAGAATCGACGTGTGATCGAACGGCATAGCGCCCGAGGCGCGGAACACCGTACCTGCCGGAATCAGCGGCGAGATCAGCAGCGTCGGCACGCGTGGCCCGAAGCGCTTGAAATCAAAACCGTATTCGCCGGCCGTGCTGTCCGGCGGCACCGCATTAGTGGGCGGCGCGACATGGTCATAGCAGCCGCCATGTTCGTCATAGGTAATGATCAACAAGGTTTCATTCCACGCCGGGCCGTTGCGCAACGCGTTATACACGTCATGGATAAACTGCTCGCCGAGCGCAACGTCGTAGTTCGGATGCTGGCTGTTGCCCTTCGAACCCCAGCTAGGCTCAAGAAAGCTGTACGCCGACAACGAACCGTTCGCCGCATCCGCCTGGAAATCCTTGAACTGCCCGAAGTACGTCTCGGCCAGATTGGTAATATCGGTGAAGGTGTGCCGGGTCAGCGGCTCGGCGTTATAGCCATAGATTTTCCAGCTAACGTTCTTCTGGCTGAGCGCTGCATAGATGGTGGGCGCGGTGAAGGTCTTGGTCTTGTCGTCCATGTGGCCTTGCGACGTGGCCGCATGCACGAAGGCGCGGTTGGGCAGCGTTTCCGTCGGCACCGAACCGTACCAGTGATCGCACACCGCAAAGCCACGCGCCAGCGCGGAAAGCACCGGCAAGGTCTGCGGCGTGTGCATGCCCATGATGTCGTTGGCGGTGGTGCCCGGAAGGATCGAATAGCCTTTGCTTTTCGATTCCCAACTCAAGGTATAGGCGAAATTGGTAACGAAGCCCTGATGGGTCGCCACCGGCGGTGTCGGCGCGGTGTTGCTGCCGAACAACTGCGAATTTGTCGCGGTATAGCCTTCGCCGGGATCGGCGCCTGGCAAGAAGTAAGTGCTGGTAGTGCCAGCCTGGATCTTGTAAACACTGACCGGCTTGCCACTGGCATCGGGATTCGACTCGTTGCCGGTCAGCCCCTCATACGCTTGTCCGGCCGGCGAAACATTGCCCGCATCGGCATACAGAAACCCGAGCATGTGATCGAACGAGCGGTTCTCCAGCATCAACACCACAATGTGATTGATTGCGGACAACGCCTTGCCGGAAGTCGCCATGACATGCAGCCTCGTGTGTGAAGGAAACGTCACGGCGCTGCGCAAGCGCCACTGACCGCCGCTACCTTAGTCAATCGTGATGACAGTTTTCCGCGAATGCCGTCAGCGATTCACACGCGATCCAGATACGGCACCAGCATGTTGGTCAGCCAATCCATGAACACTTGCACGCGTACCGACAGGTTGCGCCGTTGTGCGTACAGCAGCGACACCGGCATCGGCTCGGCTTCGTAGTGCGGCAACACTTCTACCAGTCCGCCGGAACGCAATAAATGTGCAACGCCCGCGCGCGGCGTCTGCGTGATACCCAGGCCGGCTGCGCAACCGCTGGCATAGGCCTCCACGCTGTTGACGGTAAGCACGCCTTGCATGGGCACGTAGCGACACTCGCCACCTTCCAGGTATTCAAAACCCGGCGGCCGCTGCCCCAACACAGACACGTAATGGATCAGTTTGTGATGGGCCAGGTCCTCCAGCGTCTGCGGCACGCCGTGTTCGGCCAGATAGGCAGGGCTGGCGCAATTGACGATGCGGTACTGGCCCAGCGGCCGCATGATCAGGCTGGAATCGGTGAGGGTGCCCACGCGTACCACGCAATCGAAACCTTCCGCGACGACGTCGACGCGGCGATCGCTGCAGCTCAGTTCCACCTGGATGCCCGGATGCTCGCGCAGGAATTGCGGCAAGTGCTCGATCACATGCCTGGCGACGCCGCTGTTGGTATCCACGCGCACGCGTCCGCTCAAGGCTTGCGGGGCTTGCTGGAACATCGTGCTTAATTCATCGAGATCGGCCAGCACGTCCTTGCAACGCTCGTAGAAACGCTGGCCGTCTTGCGTCAGCTGCACACGGCGTGTCGTACGGTGCAAAAGTTGCGTGCCGAGCTGTGCTTCCAGGTGCTGCACGGCGGCGGAAGTGCTGGCCTTGGGGCACCCCAGGCTGTCGGCCGCCTTGGTGAAACTGGCCAGCTCCGCCACCCGCGCGAAGATATGCATGGCTTCGATCCGGTTCATCGCCTGCCTCGCCCGATTGTTCGTCATTTACGAACACAGCACTCATGATCGGACGATTTATGCGCTGAGTACAGATCAATATCCTGCTCACCGTTGGTTACCTCGCTTCCCTTCAAGGAGACACCCATGAGCACGAACACTCCCATTGTCCTGATCACCGGCGGCAGCCGCGGCCTCGGCAAGAACATGGCGCTGAAGCTGGCCGAGCACGGCACCGACGTGGTGCTGACCTACCGTTCCAACCAGGCCGAGGCGGAGGCCGTGGTCGAAGCGATCCGCAAGCTCGGCCGGCGCGCCGTCGCGTTGCCGCTGGACGTGGGCAAGGCCTCCACCTTCGCCGCTTTCGCCGGACAGTTGCGCGCGGCCTTGAAAGAGCATTGGCAGCGCGATCGTTTCGACTATCTGGTCAACAACGCCGGCATTGGCATCCATGTCAGCTTTGTGGAAACCACCGAAGCGCAGTTCGACGAGCTGATGAACATCCATTTGAAGGGTGCGTTCTTCCTCACCCAGACGCTGCTGCCACTGATCGAAGATGGCGGGCGCATTCTCAACGTCTCCAGCGGCTTGGCCCGCTTCGCATTGCCCGGCTATTCGGCGTACGCGGCGATGAAAGGCGGCATCGAAGTGCTGACACGCTATCTCGCCAAGGAACTTGGCCCGCGCCGCATCGCCGTGAACACGCTGGCACCCGGTGCGATCGAAACCGATTTTGGCGGCGGCACCGTGCGTGACAACGCGGATGTGAATGCTTATGTCGCTTCGCAGACGGCGCTGGGACGCGTGGGCCTGCCGGACGACATCGGCGGCGTGGTGGCGATGTTGCTGGCGAAGGAAAGCGGCTGGATCAATGCGCAGCGCATCGAAGCATCCGGCGGCATGTTTGTGTAGGTTGGGGTGCGAACCCCAACATGGCCATCACCGTGGACAAGCCATGTTGGGGTTCGCACCCCAACCTACCCGGTGTGGTCAGCAACTCCCCGACGCATACCATGCCGAGTCGCGAGCAGGCGCTGGAAGCACAGCATCCTGCAGCTGGCCATCGAAGCATGACAACGCGGATGTGAATGCTTTCGTCGCCTCGCAGACGGCGCTGGGGCGCGCGGGTTTACCGGACGACATCGGCGGCGTGGTGGCGATGTTGCTGGCGAAGGAAAGCGGCTGGATCAATGCGCAGCGCATCGAAGCATCCGGCGGCATGTTTGTGTAGGTTGGGGCGCGAACCCCAACATGGCCATCACCGTGGACAAGCCATGTTGAGGTTCGCACCCCAACCTACCTGGCTCGGTGTACCTTTCCCTCTCCACATCGAGAGGGAAGCAGCCGTGGTCAGCAACTCCCCGACGCATACCATTCCCACCCGCGAACAGGCGCTGCATGCGCTCTACGAAGCAGCCGAGCTCGAACACTGCCTGATGTGCACGTACCTCTATGCGGCCTTCTCGCTGAAGTCCGCGGTGGAGGAAGGCGTCACCGCCGAGCAACTCGACGCGATCAAGCGCTGGAAGCACAGCATCCTGCAGGTGGCGATCGAAGAGATGGGCCATCTGATGTCGGTGTGGAACATCACCGTGGCACTGGGTGGCGCGCCGCGCGTGGGGCGCTCGAATTTCCCGCTCGATCCGGGCTATTTGCCCGCCGGCGTGGTGGTGAAGCTGGCACCGTTCAACATGGCGACGCTGCAGCATTTCATCTACCTGGAACGCCCGGCCGGTTCGGCCGAACCCGATGGCGCCGGCTTCGAGCCCGAACGCCAGTTCATACGCGGCGCAAGCGGCCCGCGCCTGACGCCGATGGGTCTCAATTACGACACCGTCGGCGAGTTCTATCAGACCTTGGGCAATGGCTTGCGCCGGCTGGTTGAAGCACACGGCGAAAGCGGCGCGATGTGCGGCAATCCGGCCTTGCAATTGACCAGCGCGGAAGTGTCGCTGCCGGGCGCGAAGAAAGTGATCTGCCTGAAGACGGCGCTGGCAGCGTTCGACTCCATCATCACGCAGGGCGAAGGCGCACTGGAAAATACCGAGAATTCGCACTACCAGCGCTTCGCGGCGATACGCGCGGAATACCAGGCGCTGCTCGCGGCCGATCCTTCCTTCAGGCCGGCGTTTCCTGCCGCCACCAATCCGGTGCTGCGCCGTCCGCCGCGCCCGGAGGGCCGCGTGTGGCTGGAAGATCCGGATGCCATCGCCACGGTCGATCTGGCCAACGCGGCCTACGGCTTGATGCAACGCCTGCTCGCGTATACGTATGCCGTGCCATCACCCGATCCGGACAAATGCCTGTCGCTCGATCTGGGCATCGGCCTGATGCGCGCGCTGGCGCCCTTGGCCGAACGTGCTGCGCGGTTGCCGGCGGGGCCATCGAATCCGGAGTGCCATGCCGGCGTGTCGTTCATCACCTTGCGCGATGCGTCGGCGCTGCCACCTGGCCCGAGCGCGCGCCGCTTCTTCCGCGAGCGTTTCCAGCAATTGGCCGAAGCGGCGCAACGCATGGCTGCATCGGGCGATCCACGCACCGTGGCTGCCGCGTCGGTGTTTGCGCATCTTTCGCAGCAGGCCGAACAAGGTTTCGATCTCGATCGTCCGGCGCCGTCAGCCGCGGCACCCGCATCCGCTGCAACGACGCCCGTACCAGCTGCACCGACGTCCACCGTGCAAGACGGTATCGAGCAGGTCGAGGGAGAAAAACTGAGCTTGATGTTCGAAGCCAAGCGCTGCATCCACGCACGCTTCTGCGTCACCGGCGCACCGAAAGTGTTTCTTGCCAACGTGCAAGGGGCGTGGCTTTACCCCGATGCGATGGATGTGGAACGACTGGTCGACATTGCACACGCCTGCCCCTCCGGCGCCATCCAATACAAGCGTCGCGATGGACGGCCGGACGAAACCGCGCCGCCTGTGAATCTGGCCGCCACACGCGAGGCTGGCCCCTATGCATTTCGCGGCGATCTGCGCCTGAGTGGAAAGCAGGCCGGCTTCCGCGCCACGCTGTGCCGTTGCGGCGCCTCCAAGAACAAGCCGTTCTGCGATGGCTCACACCACGACATCGGCTTTGCCGCCAGCGGCGAACCGGCGACCGACACCTCGGCCGCTGCATTGGACGTCCGCGACGGTCCGCTGCAGATCGATCCGCAAATGAACGGCCCGCTGCGCGTGCGCGGCAACCTGGAGATCGTCAGCGGCACCGGGCGCATGGTGTCGCGTGTCACCAGTGCGTACTTGTGCCGCTGTGGGCACAGCCAGAACAAGCCGTTCTGCGACGGCAGCCACGCCAAAGTCGGATTCATTGCCGACGGGGCGTGATTACTTTTCCTCTTTGCAGCGCTGGTTGTCCTCGCCGGTGTCGTTCAAGGCATCGCCGCTGTCGTTGGTGTCTTCCAGGCGCTGTGGCGGGCCGCGGCGTTTGTGCGGATCGTAGGGCTCGCCGGCTTCGCGGCGGGGGGTTGGTTCGTTCGGGGTGGTGGGCATGGCAGGGCTCCTTTGGCGGGGTGTGACCACTATCCGACCGATACATGGAAGGCTTGGTACGGATTGCGTAAAGAATGCGTGCAAGCAGCACGCAGCATGCCGAACATAGGCTGGGACGAAATCCCTGCACCAGCCGCCATAAAAGCTGGGATTTCATCCCAGCCTATGTGGGCCTACGAAGGGCACCCCTCCCTGCGGCAGCGCATGGTCCCCCTCCCCCTTTAGAATGGCGCCCTTGTATCCATCCGATGAGGGCAATTCGTGGTCATCCATCCCAAGGTTCGCGGCTTTATCTGTGTCACGGCGCATCCGGTCGGCTGCGAAAAGAACGTGCTCGAGCAGATCGGCATCACCAAGGCCAAAGGCACTGCCGCCACCGGCCCCAAGCGCGTGCTGGTGATCGGCGCCTCGACGGGATACGGCCTGGCCTCGCGCATCACGGCGGCCTTCGGTTTCGGCGCAGCCACGCTGGGCGTGTTCTTTGAAAAGCCTTCCAGCGACAGCAAGCCTGGCACCGCCGGCTGGTACAACTCGGCCGCGTTCGACAAGCTGGCCAAGCGCGCAGGGCTGTATTCGCGCTCGATCAACGGCGATGCGTTCTCCAACGAAACGCGCGAGCGCGCGATCGAGCTGATCAAGAACGAGATGGGCGGCCCGATCGATCTGGTGATCTATTCGCTGGCCTCGCCTGTGCGCAAACTGCCCGATAGCGGCGAAGTGGTGCGCTCCACGCTGAAGACGATCGGCCAGCCGTTTACCGCATCGTCGGTGGACACCAACAAGGATGCCGTGGTGCAAGTGACGGTGGAGCCGGCCAACGAGCAGGAAATCAGGGACACCGTCGCCGTAATGGGTGGCGAAGACTGGGCGCTGTGGATCGATGCGCTAAGCCAGGCCGGTGTATTGGCCGATAACGCCAGCACCGTCGCCTACAGCTACGTCGGCACCGAAATCACCTGGCCGATCTACTGGCACGGCACCATCGGCCAGGCCAAGCAGCATCTGGACAACACCGCGCAGGCACTCAACCAGCGCTACGCCGCGCAACATCTGCACGCATACGTCGGCGTGATGAAGTCGGTGATCACGCAGGCCAGCTCGGCCATTCCGGTGATTCCGCTGTACATCTCCATGGTGTTCCGCATCATGAAGGACAAAGGCATCCACGAGGGCACCATCGAACAAGCCAACCGCCTGTTCCACGATGTGCTCTACCGCCAGGACGGCACGCCGCCGCCCACCGACAACGAAGGCCGCTTGCGTCTGGACGATTGGGAAATGCGCGACGACGTTCAGCAGGCATGCAAGGCATTGTGGCCGCAGGTCAACACGGAGAATCTGTGGGAACTGACCGATTACGCCGGCTACAAGCACGAATTCCTGCGCTTGTTTGGCTTTGGCTTGAAGGATGTCGATTACAACGCGGATGTGAATCCGGATGTGGGGTTTGACGTGGTGCAGATGTAACGCACATCGCAAACCTATTCCCTCTCCCCTTCGGGGAAAGGGTTAGGGTCAATGCTCCGAACTTAAGGTCTCCCAGTCGCCACA